>JABHAA010000042.1 GCA_018674495.1 Rhodospirillaceae bacterium
GCTTTTCTATGCAATTTGGCACCGCATCCATATGGAAGGCGTCGCCGCTGAGGGCGATGCGTTCGATGTTTTGGCGGCGGCGTAGTATTGATGGTCTTTAGAATTTTGTATCCGGGAGAATAACCTTGGCTGGCCCCTTAACAGATATTCGCGTTCTCGATCTCTCCCGGGTTATGGCCGGGCCCTGGTGTACTCAGTTGCTGGCCGATCTCGGCGCCGAAGTGATCAAGATCGAACGCCGCGAGATCGGCGACGATACCCGCCAATGGGGCCCGCCCTGGCTAAAGGATACGGACGGCAACGAGACCAAAGAAGCCGCCTATTACCTGTCGGCCAACCGGGGCAAGCAATCGCTGACCCTGGATATCGCCACCGATGAGGGCCGCCAAATCGTCCGTGATCTGGCCGCAACCTCGGACGTGTTTATCGAAAACTTCAAGGTTGGCGATCTCGCCGATAAGGGGCTCGGCTACGATGATCTGGCTGCGATCAATCCGGGCATTATCTATTGTTCGATCACCGGGTTCGGCCAGACCGGGCCGCGCGCAACGCAGGCCGGCTACGATTATCTGATCCAGGGCATGGCCGGGCTGATGAGCATCACCGGCGTCGCCGATGGCGATCCCGGCGCCGGGCCGCAAAGGGTTGGCCTCGCGGTGTCGGATCTGACCACCGGCATGTATTCGACCATCGGCATCCTGGCCGCCCTCAACCACCGGGAAAAGACCGGCGACGGCCAGCATATCGATATGGCGCTTTTGGACACGCAAGTGGGCTGGCTGGCCAACCAGGCGCAAAATTATTTCACCAGCGGATCGCCGCCGGTGCGCACCGGCGCCTGGCACCCCAACGTGGCGCCGTATCAGCCGTTCAAGACCCTGGACGGTCATGTGATTATCGCCATCGGCAACGACGGCCAGTTCCGCCGTTTCTGCAAGCATGTGGGCCAGGAGGAACTGGCCGACGACGCGCGTTTTAAATCCAATTCCGACCGGGTGCTGAACCGCGCCGCCCTTGCCGATATCATGCAAGGCCATATCGAAAAGCGCCCGAGCCATGATTGGATGGAGGAATTGCCCAAGATCGCGGTGCCGTGCGGTCCCATCAACACTATGGATCAGGTATTTGCCGAGCCGCAAGTGGTGGCCCGGGAAATGAAGGCGGAGGTGGCGCATCCCTTGGCCGGAACCATGGCGGTGGTTGCCAATCCGCTCAAATTCTCCAAAACCAAAATCGAATATGACAAGGCGCCGCCCACATTGGGCCAGCATACGGATGATGTCTTAAGCCGTATTCTTGGGCTAAGCGGAGAGGAAATAGCGCGTCTTCGCAAATCGGAAATCATTTGATCCGCTAAAGGGAGTTGCTAGGCACTTCGCGCCCCCTTACATTTTGGGGCGGAAGCGCTAATACCCCTTAGGAGAATTGAAGTGCGATTTGCAGTTGGACAGCCGGTGCCGAGGACCGAAGATCCGCGCCTATTGACCGGCAACGGCCAATATACCGATGATTTCAGCCTGCCGTTTCAAGCCTATTGCCATATTCTGCGCTCGCCTCACGCCCACGCTATCATTCGCAGCATCGATCGCTCCAACGCCGAAGCCATGCCCGGCGTTGTCGCGGTTTTGACCGGCGCCGATTACGCCCAAGACGGCATCGGCGAGATTACCGGCGGCTCGCCCGGACAGCGCCGCGACGGCTCGGTCATGTACCGCCCGCCGCGCCCGGCCCTGACCGAAGATGCCGCCCGCCACGTGGGCCAGGCGGTGGTTCTGGTCATCGCCGATAGCCTGGATGCGGCTAAGGACGCTGGCGAAGCGGTTCAAATCGATTATGAGCCGCTGCCCTTCAACACTGATACCGAGGCCGCCAACAAGCCCGGCGCGCCCGCCATCTGGGAAGATTACCCGGACAACGAATCCTTCTATTTCGACGCCGGCGACGCCGAGGCGACCGAAGCCGCCATTGCCGGTGCCGCCCATGTGGCGCGCCAGAAATTCGTTATCAACCGGGTTACCGCCAACACCATGGAGCCGCGCGGCGCCCTCGGCCACTATCAGCCGGGCGAGGATCGTTACACGATTTATGTGGGCCACCAGCGGCCCTATGCGTGGCGCACCAATTTGTCGAAGAACGTATTTCAGATCAATGAGAACCAGATCACATTGATCACCGGCGATGTCGGCGGCTCGTTCGGCATGAAGGGCGCTATCTACCCGGAAGTGATCCTCATGGCCTGGGCATCAAAACGGCTGGGCCGACCGGTGAAATGGACCTGCGAGCGATCCGAAGGGCTAATGGCCGACGACCACGCTCGCGACAATGTTTCCGAGGCGGAGCTGGCCCTCGATGAAGACGGCAAGTTCCTGGCCCTAAGGGTTACCACCAACGCTAATCTGGGCGCCTATGTGTCGTTCCTGGGCGCCGGTCCGCCAACCGGCAACACCGGCGGTCTGGCCGGGCTTTACACCACGCCGGCGATCAATGTGCGGGTTTCGGGCGTGCTTTCCAACACCTCGCCCCTGTCACCCTACCGGGGCGCCGGGCGGCCCGAAGCATCCTATGTGTTGGAGCGTATGATCCATGTGGCGGCGCGGGATTTAGGCTTGGACCCGGCGGAACTTCGCCGCCGGAACTTTATCGCGCCCGATCAAATGCCCTACAAGACGCCGCTCACTTTCACCTATGACTGCGGCGAGTTCGAGGCCTTGATGGATAAATGCCTGGAAAAATCCGATTACAACGGCTTCGGAGCCCGCCGGGATGAAGCGGCAGCGCGCGGGCGGCTGCGCGGCATTGGCCTGTCCAGTACCATCGAACAGGCCGCCGCGCCGCAGACCGAAACCGCCGAGATCCGGTTCGACCCGTCCGGCACGGTGACGCTTTTGGTGGGCACCACGCCGCACGGGCAAGGGCACGAGACCATCTATAAGCAGCTGGTTTGCGAAAAGCTGGGAATGGCGCCCGAAGATATCCGCGTTGTCGAAGGCGATACCGACAAAGTTGCCTTTGGCACCGGCACCGGCGGATCACGCTCCGCCTCCATCGGCACCTCGGCGGTGTTCGAAGCGGTCGGCAAGGTCGTCGAAAAAGGGCGCGTCATCGCCGCCCATATGCTGGAAGCCGCAGAAACCGATATCGAATTTGAAGACGGCGAATTTACGGTGTCCGGGACCGACAAAAAAATCGCGTTTACAGAGGTTGCGAAGACCTCGTTCGTGTCGGCCAAATTGCCCGATGGGGTCGAGCCGGGGCTCTACGAGATCGCCACTTACGACCCCAAAAAAGCTAACTTCCCCAACGGCTGTCATATCTGCGAGGTCGAAGTGGAGCCGGAAACCGGCGCTATCGAGATCGCCCGCTACACCGTTGTCGATGATGTAGGCTACGAGCTGAACCCGCTGTTGGTGCACGGTCAGATCATGGGCGGCGTCGCCCAGGGCGCCGGGCAGATACTGATGGAAGATATCGTCTATGATCCGGACACCGGCCAGTTAATCTCCGGCTCGTTCCTGGACTACGCCATGCCGCGCGCCGACGATTTGTGCGCCATCGATGTGGAGGGGCGCCCGGTGCCTACCGAGACCAACCCCTTGGGCGTCAAGGGCGCCGGCGAATGCGGGACCGTGGGCGCCATGCCCGCCGTCATGAACGCCATCAACGATGCCCTCGGCCAGGTGGGGGTCGCACATATCGATATGCCGACGACCCCGGAACGGGTCTGGCGGGCAATCCAAGACGCGGCCCAAGGCTGATCGTAACAAACCAAACTCAACAACCCACTTCAGGAGGATACCCAACCATGGCAAAACGCGAACCCATTTCGGCCCCGGATATCATCGAGCATCCGCAGCCCTTTCCGACCGCCGTTAAAGTCGGCAATGTTGTCTTTTCCTCGGCCATCGGCGGCCACGATCCCCAGTCCCACGAAATGCCGGAAGATATAGAAAGTCAGGTTGCCAATGCCTTTCAGACCGCCCGGCGGATCATGGAAGAGGCCGGCGGGTCGACCGACGATATCGGCAAGATCGTGGTGTTCATGGGCGATAGGGAAAACCGGAAATTCGTGAACCCGGTCTGGTTGGAGATGTTTCCCGAAGAAGACAACCGTCCCGTCCGCCATACCGTGCCGGCCAACCTGCCGCCCGGTTACCTCATCCAGATCGAATTTATCGCCGTTATCTAGGCGGCCATCACCTCAGACGCGGACCCAGGGAGACGCCTATGACCGGCGCCGATGCTATTGCGGAAATATTACGCCGCGAGAATACCGATTTCGTCGCCTGTTATCCGCGCAACGGGGTTATCGAAGCCTGCGCGCGGATCGGCATACGGCCCATATTATGCCGCCAGGAACGGGTCGGCGTCGGTATGGCCGAAGGCTATAGCCGCGTCCATCAGGGCGCGCGCATCGGTGTGTTCGCGCCGCAAGCGGGCCCCGGCATCGAAAACAGTTTCCCGGGTGTTGCCCAGGCTTTTTCCGATGGTATGCCGATCCTGGTGTTAACCGGCGCCGCCGCCACCGGGCGGGAGCATATATCCCCGGTGTTCAGCGCCGTCGACAATTTCCGCCATATCACCAAATGGGCGACCAAAATATCGGATGCGGCGCAGATACCCGATGTCTTCCGGCGCGCCTATCATTTGATGCGCAACGGTCGCCCCGGCCCGGTCTTGATCGAAATTCCAAACGATGTATGGGCTCAGGATATCGAGGATGATTTCGTCTATGTGCCCCGCGCCCGGATGTTATCGGCACCTGATCCGGGCTCTATTGCCGAAGCTGTGGCCACCTTGCGCGCCGCCGAAGCGCCAATTATTTGGGCTGGGCAGGGGATTTTGCGCGCCGGCGCCACCGATGAGCTGGTCGAATTGGCCGAATGGCTGAATTTGCCGGTGATGACCACCAACCCCGGCAAGAGCGGCTTTCCCGAGACCCATCCCTTGTCCCTGGGCGGCTCGGTGGTTTCGGCGCCGAAGCCCTTGAAGGATTATCTGAATGCGGCCGATTGGGTGTTCGCGGTCGGCTCCTCGCTTTCCACCTCGCCGTTCAATCCGAACATGCCAGTGGGAAAATCGGTGATCCATGCCACCAATCATTCCGATGACATCAACAAGGACGCCGCGTCCGAGATCGGCATTGTCGGCGATGCGAAACTGGTGCTCGCCGCGATGATCGCCGAGGTCAAGAAATCGGTGCCTGAGAAACCGGTGATGCGCCAGGACGTGCACGCCGCCAAGGAAGCCTGGCTGGACGAATGGGCCGAACAGCGCAATTCGGACGAAGTGCCGCTCAATCAATACCGCGTCCTTGGCGATTTGATGGACCATGTGGACCGGGACAACACCATCATCACCCATGATTCCGGCTCACCCCGGGAACAACTGTTTCCGTTCTGGGAGGCAACCCGGCCCGGCGGCTATATGGGTTGGGGGAAATCTACCCAGCTTGGGCATGGGCTGGGTATCAATATGGGCGCCAAGCTGGCGGCGCCGGACAAGCTGTGCATCAACGTCATGGGCGATGCCGCCATCGGTATGGTTGGCATGGATATCGAAACTGCGGCGCGCAACGATATCCCTATCCTGACCATTGTCCTGAACAACGGCGTCATGGCGGCCGAGCGCGATACCCTGCTTACCTCGACCGAGAAATACGGCGCCTATTTGGTCGGCGGCAATTACAAGGAATTGGCGAACGCACTCGGCCTCGAAGCCTTCCGGGCGGAAACGGCGGACGCGTTCATCCCGGCTTTGAAGCGCGCGATCGCGGTGACCCGGGCGGGCAAACCGGCGCTTCTCGAATGCATGGTCAAGGAAGGCTATGATTTCTCCCGCTAGAAATTTTCCGAGTAACCAAAGGAGCCACGCCAATGGCTGACAAATCCGTGCTTATCGTTGGCGCCGGCGCTGGCCTCGGCGCTTCCCTGGGTCGCTGCTTCGCGGGCGCTGGCTATAATATCGCCGTGGCGGCGCGCCGGCCCGAGCGTTTGGAGGGGCTCATCACCGAGCTGACCGATATCGGTGTCAAGGCCGAGGCGTTCGGCGTCGATGCATCCGACGAAGATGGCATGGCCGGGGTTTTCGATGCCGCCGAGGCCAATCTCGGATCCATCGATCTGGCGCTCTATAACGTCAATGGCAGGACCGTGAAGGAATTGACCGAGCTTAGCATCGATGATTTCGAAAACTCGTGGCGCGCCTTGTGCCTGGGCGGCTTCATCATGGGGCGCGAGGCGGCAAAGCGCATGCTTCCCCGGGGCGCAGGCTCCATATTCTATACCGGCGGGCGCGGCGCCCGGCGCGGCTTGTCTGAATTTACAGCTTTCGCCAGCGCCAAGGCGGCGCTTCGCTCGGTCGCCGAATGCACCGCGCGGGAATTGGGCCCGAAAGGCATCCATGTGGCTCATTTCGCCGTCGAAGCGTCCATTGCCAGTGAAGCAACCCGCGCCGCGCGCCCGGAATTGGCGGAAAAAGACGCCATGGTGCGCACCGAGGATTTGGCGGAAATTTATCTTCATACCCACCAGCAACCCAGAAACTGCTGGGCCTTCGAGGTCGATCTTCGGCCCTGGAACGAAATTTTTATCTAGAGGGCGGATTTTCAACGGAATTTGGTTCCCAGAAGGCCGCGCAATATGATAATCATTGTGGGAAGCAACAAGGGGCGGCAATGCCCCAGGCTAGGGCGGCGAAGTATCGAATGCGTACCAATTGAATATTAATGTGGCCAATCTACCGAAGGGTGGAATGTTTTCATATGCCTTGAATTACGATAAAATTTCGGGCTTGCTACAGGAACCGGTTGGTTCGTTGCGATAAAAGTACGTGCCTCGAATGGGGCAATGTAAACGGGGAGAATGCGTTGAATATCGAAAGTGGTCCCGGCGGCGCCTCAAAGACCGTTCTAGATGTCAAAAATCTATCAGTGGATATCGATGTTCCGGCGGGCGTACTGCACGCGGTGGACAAAATCAGTTTCCACGTCGATCAGGGCGAGACGCTGTGCATCGTCGGCGAATCCGGTTGTGGCAAGTCGATCACCTCTTTGGCAATTATGGATTTGCTGCCCGGTCGCGCTTCGTTGACCGCCGACACACTGATGTTGGAGCAGGAAAATCTCTTAAAAATCGGCAAAAAAGAATTCGCCGCCCTGCGCGGCAACCGAATGGGAATGATTTTCCAGGATCCGATGACTTCACTGAACCCGGTATACCGCATCGGCAATCAGATGGAAGAAGTCTATATCCATCACGGAAAAGGCGGGCGCAAAGAAGCCCGTGACCGGGCCGAATACCTCCTTGATAAAGTCGGCATTACCGCGGCGCGCAGCCGTCTGGTGCAATACCCCCACCAACTTTCCGGCGGCCTCCGCCAGCGCGTGATGATCGCGATGACACTGATGTGCGGCCCGACCCTGGTGATCGCGGACGAGCCGACCACGGCGCTCGACGTGACCATCCAGGCGCAAATTTTGATCCTGCTCAAAGATCTGCAAAAAGAATTCAATATGGCCATGGTTTTCATCACCCATGATTTGGGTGTGGTGGCGCGTATCGCCGACCGCGTTGCGGTCATGTATGCGGGAAGTTTTGTCGAAACCGGCACTGCGCAAGAGGTGTTCGAAAAACCCATCCATCCCTATACGCAAGGCCTGATGGCCTGTATCCCGGTTCCGGGCAGCGGCAAGTCCGGCGAGCGGCTGGGTTCGATCCGGGGGCTGGTACCGGCCTTGGTTGGCGATTTGGAAGGCTGCATGTTCCGCAACCGGTGCGACAGCGTCCACAAAGCGTGCGAAACCGGCTATGTGGGATTGAACGAGCTTTCCGAAGGGCGCGGCTACCGATGCCGGATGAGCGTCGAGGAATGTATCAGCGCCGGCACCGGCAATTTATTGACCACGGGGGTATGATGAACGACGCAGTACAAACCATGGATGCTGGTAGCGCCCAGCCCGGTTCCGAAGCCCCGATGCTCGAATGTCGGGGTGTCAGCCGCAATTTCACCGTTGGCAAGGGGGTTTTCTCGGGCAAGAAAAACCTTCGTGCGGTGCAGGATGTCAATCTCAGCGTCAAGCGCGGCGAAGTGCTCGCCGTGGTCGGCGAATCCGGTTGTGGCAAGACGACGCTGGCCAAGATGCTGCTTGGCCTCTTGAAGCCGTCGTCAGGCGAAATTTTCATCGAAGGTGAGCCGATCACCGATGTGGATATCCGCAAAATTGCGCGCAAGGTGCAGCCTGTCTTTCAGGACCCCTATTCGTCCCTGAACCCCAGGAAGACGCTGGAATCGATCATGTCCCTGCCGCTTAAGGTGCATAATATCGGCACCAAGGAAGAGCGCCGCCAGATGGTCGAAGACATCATGGCCATGGTCGAATTACCCAAGCGGCTGATCCATTCCTATCCCAACCAGCTATCCGGCGGTCAGCGCCAGCGCGTCGCCGTGGCGCGCGCGCTGATCATGAAGCCGGAGGTGATTTTGTGCGACGAGCCTACCTCGGCGCTCGATGTTTCGGTGCAGGCGCATATCCTCAACATGTTGCAGGACTTACGCGACGAGATGAATTTGACTTATGTCTTCATCAGCCATGATCTGGCGGTGGTTGAGCATCTGGCCGACAAGGTGGCGGTTATGTATCTTGGCCGGCTGGTTGAATATGGCGATAAGGCGAACATTTTCTCCAATCCCCAGCATCCCTATTCGCAAGCGCTTCTGGATTCGGTGCTGACCCCGGAACCCAACAAGGGTATTCCCGAAATCGCTCTCGGCCGTGGGTTCCCAAATCCGCTGGACCCGCCGAGCGGCTGCTCGTTCCATCCCAGATGCTCGAAGATCATGGACAAATGCTCCATAGACAGCCCGTCGATGTACGACGTCGGTGACCGCAAGGTTGAGTGCCACCTCTATAACTAGCCGCCGCCGAATTTATCCTTAACCTCGCCTAGCGCGGTCTGGCCGGCGGCCAGGGCGTATTCCATAAATTTGTCGAAATCCTCATCTAGGCAGGCATCCCGGATATCGTCGAGGCCGCCCAGGTACGCCCGCGCCGCATGGAAGCGGGCACCGATATCGCAAGCCGGGTACTCGCCATCGGTCACTTGGCGAAAATAGGTGTCGCCCGCCGGCATCAGCGCCTTCAATTGGGGCCGGCCCAACAGAAAATCCGATATGGTCGTAGCCGCGCCGAAGGTTATCTGCTCCGGCTGGTCGCGCCATTTGAACACGTCGCCTGAGCCCCAATCGTTGGAGAAATAGAGAGACAGTATCTGGTAATAAAGCGCCAGGATGCGCACATAGGTGTCGTTTTGCAGCAATTGGCGCAGCACCGAATAGCGGTATTCATTGGGAAAATCGTGGGTCGCGCCGAGCACGTTTTCGATATTGAGAAAGCGTTCGAATATAGGAAATTCATACAGGAAAGGGTGCAAGAAGCGGCGGATGTGAATGCGCTCTTTGGACATCTGGTACATCACGTCGTAGCGGATATCCATGTTCACCAGCTTGGCCATATCACGCTTGTGGCCGAAGAAAAACAAATCGTGGATATAAAACGGCGAGGTTGCCTCGGCGCCCCAGACCCAGACTTTATTCTCGAAGATGTGCGCTGCGCGGGCAAAGTTTTCGGGGAATTTGAGGCTGCAATCCTGCGCCAGAACATGGGCGAAGGCATCGGGTTCGATAAACACATCGGTGCGCGTCTTTAAGACCCGGTTGCCTTCGGGCACGCGGCGCAGCCCGACCTGCAAGGACATCATCTGGCTCAGCATATTGCCGCTCCAGCTTTGCGGCTCGGGAACCGCGGCGAGGGTCAGATCGTAACGCCCGCCGATTTCGGTCAGGAACTCCAGATTTTCCTCGGCCTCTTTTTGCCAGGTGGAGAGGATGAATTGCTCAACGCCGGGGATGCCGCGAAATGCATCCAGCGAGGCCAAGAACATGTCTTTGTCCCTGACAAGGCCGGTAAAGATGACAGAGACCGGCGCATCAGCCATGGTCATTTTCCATTTGCCGGGTTAGCTCCGCATACTGTTCCGGGGTTCCGCAAAAGGCGACCTCGGTATCGGTGATCAAGTGATAGCGTATATCGCGCGCGTTCGCGATCAGCCGATTGTAAAGGGGCGCCACATAATATTCGCCGTTCACCAGCGGCCAATCGGCATCACCCAAGGCGGCCTCGAATGATTCCGTGAACAGGGACGCGCTACGGAAATGATAAAGCCCGCTGCAGCATAAATCGGAAATGCGTTTTTTTTCGGCGGTTTCGGCGACGCGCCCGCCGATTCCAGAATCCGGGCGAACGAATGACCAGCCATCGCCGGTACACTTGAACACTTCCAGATAGCCATCGATCCGGCTCAAATCCATATCCTTGGGATAGGCAAAATTCGGGCGCAATGTATCGATATTGAATATGGTCAACGGCTCGGTGGGATCGGTTGCGGCTTGTTCCAGCCCCAGTGCCACGGTTTCGGCCTGGCCGCGCGTCGGTGCATTCAAAATGGCCAGCAGCGGGGCGGTCAGACCCATCGCTGCGCATTCGCTCTCCACGAAGGCGGCGATCTTAGTATCGTAAGCCATCACGAACAGAAATTGTTCGGCGCCGAACAGGCTTGCGAAGCCCTCGAGCACGTGGCGAAATACGCTTGTTCCGGCCAACTCGAGCATGAATTTCGGTTGCCGATAGCCGGCGTCAACGAAGCGCTGGCCGCGCCCGTTCATTGGGAAGACAATCACCGCTCCGCCCCATACAGGCGTAGCGCATTGGCAAGCAGGGCGCGCTGGCGCTGCGGGTCGTCGCCGTGGAGCGCCAGCATGGAAAGATACAAAAGCACCGCAATGGCATTGGACGCGGTGTCTTGTGGTTGTCGCCCGCCAAAGGGGGTTTTCAAAAAAGCGTCGATCACTTGGGCGTTGTCTGCCAGCTCGGGAATATCGATGCGCAAAGCGTGGGCGCCATCGTCCTGCAGCCGGTAGCGCCCGGCGACGATGAAATCATATCCGCCGACCGCCGAATGGTAGAGCTTCGCGGTATCGTAGCGGGCGTCGCCGTAAATGCTGGGCCGGGCGCCGTCCATGTGGCCTCTTGGATCGACGCAGCGGATGGCGCCGGCGCGAAAGTCATAGAAGATATTGCTGAAGCAAAAATCTCCGTGAACGATGGCGAGATCGCTTTCCGAGGGTGCCGGTATTTTGCCAGCGCTTTTTTCGGCGATGGCCAGGAGGCCGGGCAAAACCCGGTTCCCATAGTGCCAGGGCGCGCCCAAATCGGTACCGGTCTGATCTTTGAATGCTTGCAGCCGCTCCACGGTTTTGCCGAGATAGATATCGGCGCTATCGGGTGTTTCGCCGATCTGCGGCCGGTATTCGGCGCACAGCTCCATAAACTCGGTGCAGGACTGGAATATGTGTCGCCACACATAGCCGGGCAGCCGCCCGAATACGTAGAGATCGGCCAAGGTCGACAGATATAGATATTCGGTTTGATAACCGCCAACCGCGGGCCGCCCAAGATATTTCGGCAGATAGATGCGCAAAGGTGCGGGCACGGTTTCAAACCAGTTGGCCTCGGCATCTATTTGAAATGTGTCCCGGCTGGACTTGGTCACCGTCGCCCGGGAAATGTCCAGCCGGTTGAAGGCGCGCATGGTCGGCATTTGGGCGACGGACTGGTGGTACAGTTCCATATGCCCGAAATCGAGCCACTGGGTGCCGCCGACAATTGTCAATGGGATGTCCGCGCCATAGTCGTTGAGGGCGGCAATAAATCCGAGTGGGGAATTTTCAAGGGCGGCGATATAGCGGGCGGCATCGGAAAAGGAAAAATATCCTGAAAGGACATTGCGCTCTCCAGCGCCGCTGGGCAGCCCGTCGAAAAAACGCAAATCCCCTTCATCGGTGCGCTCATATTCGGCCCAGGAATGATAGCTGGTGGTCACGCCTTCGGAGATGACGTCTTCGGCGGTGGGCGGCACGCCGCCGATCAGCGTATCCCCATGCAAGATCGAAAGCCCGCCCGCAGTGACCGCGGCTTTGCGAAGCACATGGCGCACCGATTGCGCCAGGGTAAGCCCGGCGGGCACGGCGATAATGTCGAAACCGAGTTGCTCGATCCGCTCAAGATCGATGGTCGGAATTTCGAAATCTTTGGGCAGCGAAATCAGCCGCCGGCCAGCGAAGCCAGCGGCCCAGTCCGCCTGGTGCTCATATAGGCGGCGATTGCCAACGGGCAGGAAGGCCGGCGGGATATGCCCGAATTCGGACGTGAATTCGGGGCCGACATATGCTCCGGACGTGATCAGAAATGTCCGTTCCAAGTGCAATTTCGCCTGTGGTTAAGGTTGAACCGTGATTACTCAGATCGCGCTAACACATAGCAAATAAATGCGAATTGGGCGTTAACTTTTGATAACTCCCCCACCATCTTGTTGCAGGGCAGGGATTTTTGCCGCCAGACCACCCGGCAATCGGTCCAGGTAGGGTGTGACTGCGTTCCAGGTCTCGTCCGGGATCGGGTGCTCTTCTGGGTTCAGCCAGCGCACACGGGATGCGAAATAACACCAGCTTTTCACCAGCGCTAAGGCGCCGGCGTCATCGTCCAGGGTCTGGTGGCAGGTGGCTGCGATGGGCAGCAACCCGGTCAGGTGCGGTGCGTACAGGCGCACCGCCGCATAGACCGCATCCAGCACGATCTCCGGCGGCTGATCGGCGGCAAAGAGAGCGCGTGCGCGCAGCCGGGCGGCGGGAAAGTGATCTGGGCAGAGGGTCAATGCCTGGTCCAGAGATTTAATGCCCGCCTGCCACCGCTCTTCCTGCAAATGATCGAGCCCCATGAAACAGTGGGCGCTAGCGGCGATAACCCGCCTGGCCCTGGGCGCGGCTGCCTCGCCATCGGCCAGATCGTGGGCCAGTGCGCCGAAATAGACTTCATAAGGGGTTAACTCGACCGGCACCGGCAACAGGTGAATACGGATATCGTCCAGTGCAGGATCGAACCGACCCTCGGCTTCGGTTTGGCAAAGGCGTTCGAACAATCGGATGGCAGCGGGCTTATCATCGATGGCCCACAGATAGCGCGCCAGATTGAAGTTTAGCGGCACCGAGGTTTCGTACTCCGCCGCCGCCTCGATCAGCTTGGCAAGCTGCATGCGGATGCCGTCATCCAGGGGCTTGGCGACAAAGCTATGGATCAGGCTTACAGCGGCACGGCAGGCGCTGGTGTGTTCAGACCGGACCTGGATTGGTAAATTCGGTGCCGGTTGTTGATCGGTAAACCGGATGTTGTCTTTCAAAAATGCCGACTGAAAAAGGCAGAATTTTAAAAAACGAAATTCGCGCTCCGGCGATGGTGGGAATATTTGGCGGAGGTTGCGTTCCGCAGCTTCGCTGTCAGGCGCCGCATCTGCCTCGCCGATATTGACGCCGGCTAGGCGCAGCAATTCATGTGCGCCGACGCCTGCCGGTGACAGGATGGCGCCGCCGGCGCAGGCTGCGTCCATGGCCCTTGTCGGCAAGCCGCCTGTGAGCCGGTCGACGACGGCAATTTTGCGCGCCCGGCCGATCAAATCTCGGTAATCATCGATGTCCAAATACCCCTGAACCAGGCGAATGTCGAGGGTCTCGTCGTCCTGAATGGCTTGTTCGAACAGGAACTGGGCCTTGCCGCGCATCATCGGCGAAAACGAAATTCCAGTATGCACCAGATCGATATTGCGCGCGCCGCTCGAGCCGGAAAACCGCGCCGGATCGGTATAAATGTCGTGCGCCGGAAAGGTGGCGACGCGCCCCGGATAGATGCGCTGCAACGGATAGCGTTCGCCCACCGATGCGCACAAAATTATATCGGCGCGGGCCAGGTCTTCATATTGGCTGGGAATATGGAAATCGAAATCATAGGTCCAGAAAATCACCGGCACGCCGAGATCGAAAATCCCCTCCGGCACGCGCGGCCCATAGACATCGAACAGGATGATCGCATCGGGAAGCGCGCTTTGATCGATAATTTCCAATGCCGTCGGCGCCTTTTGATCGCGCGCCAATATGAGCGATTGAATCTCGAACGGGCCCGCCGGGGCATCTGGAATGCCCCGCTCCGTATGGGTGCCGGCAATCAGCAAAAGGCGGGTTTTGTGGGAAGCCAAGTCTTCATCGCTTAAGCACCAGCGCCCGAACTCCATATAGGAGCGTGTTGCGGCGTGCTGGACCGGGAGGCGTTCCAAATCGCCGAGGGCTTTTTCCACCCAGCCGCACATCAACAAGGCGACCGCTTCCAGTTCCGCCTCGCCTTCCTCGCGCGCCAAAACGAAGGCGGCGTAATAGTCGCCGGCGTCGAGCGCGGCGGCGGCCGAGCCGTGCCCATCCAACGCCGTCTGCAGCGCCGGCCACGGCAATTTCTGGTCTATCGAAAGGATGCGGCGGGGCGCGCTCAGAACGACCTCGGCAAGCCCAGCACATGCTCGGCGATGTAGGAGAGGATCAGATTGGTGGACACCGGCGCGATCTGGTAGAGGCGGGTTTCGCGGAATTTCCGCTCCACGTCATATTCCTCGGCAAAGCCATAGCCGCCAAAGGTTTGCAGGCACATATCGGCGGCTTGCCAGGATGCTTCTGCCGCTAGATGCTTGGCCATGTTGGCTTCGGGCCCGCACGCTTTCCCCGCATCGAATATCGCCGCCGCCTTTTGGCTCATCAGCGCCGCCGCCTCGCACTCCGCATAGGCGCGGGCGATGGGAAACTGGATGCCCTGATTTTGCCCGATGGGCCGCCCGAATACTTTGCGCTCGTTGGCATAGTCGGTGGCTTTTCTGATGAACCAGCGGGCATCGCCGACACATTCGGCGGAGATCATAATGCGCTCCGCATTCATGCCGTCGAGAATATATTTAAAGCCGGCGCCGGCCTCGCCGATCAGGCTTTCCGCCGGCACCTTCAGGTTATCGAAAAAAACCTCGGTGGTTGCGTGATTGATCATGGTTTTGATAGGGCGCACCTCCAGCCCCGCGCCAAGGCTCGCCTGCATATCCACCAAAAAGACCGACAATCCGTCATGGCGGCGCTTGCCTTCGCCAATTGGTGCGGTGCGCGCCAGGAGCAACATCAGGTCCGAATATTCGGCGCGGGATGTCCAGACCTTTTGCCCGTTGATCACATAGTGATCGCCGTCCAACACCGCGGTGGTGGTCAGGGCGGCGGTGTCGGTGCCGCTGGATGGCTCGGACACGCCGAAGGCTTGCAGGCGTATATTTCCCGCCGCGATGCCGGGTAAATATTTCTGTTTCTGCGCGTCCGATCCATGGCGGAGAACGGTGCCCATGATATACATCTGTGCATGGCAGGCGGCCGCGTTGCCGCCGCTCAAATGCACCTCTTCCAAGATGGCCGAGGCGGCGGCGATGCCGAGGCCCGAGCCGCCATATTGTTCCGGGATCAGCGCACCGAGGAAGCCGCCTTCGGTCATCGCGGCGACAAAATCGGCCGGGTATTCGCGGTTAGCGTCCAAGCGCCGCCAATATTCGCCAGGAAATCCGGCGCACAAGGACCGCACCGAGCTACGAATATCGCTGTAATCTTCGTTCATTGCGTTGACCAAATTCCGAATTTTGAATTAGTTTGGCAGCACAGTCACTTTGCCAATTTCACCGGAGAAAGCCAAGCATGAGCCAACAAGCAGCCTCCTCGGCGCTCGATCAATATCTGGTCCTGGATTTAACCCGCGCCCGGGCCGGGCCGACGGCGGCGCGCCAGCTTGCCGATTTCGGTGCCCGCGTCATTAAAATCGAAATGCCCGGCGATCCCATGTATGGGGATATGGGCACAAGGCACGGCCCCGATTTCCAGAACCTGCACCGCAACAAGGAAAGCATGACCCTCAATTTGAAAGAGGCGCGCGGCAAGGAGATATTCTTGGAATTGGTGAAGAAGGCGGACGTGGTCGTGGAAAACTACCGCCCGCCGGTGAAATTCAATCTCGGCATCGATTACGAAACCTTGAAGAAGATCAATCCCCGGATTGTCTATGCCTCCATCTCCGGCTTCGGCCAGGATGGGCCTTACGCCAACCGCCCGGGCTTGGATCAGGTGGCGCAGGGCATGGGCGGGCATATGTCGGTCACCGGCGAGCCCGGCGGCGGCCCGGTTCGCTCCGGCGCTGCCATTTCGGATATGACGGCGGGATTGCTGGCCGCCGGCGGCATCTTCGCGGCCCTTTTGGAGCGGGAGAAATCCGGCGAGGGGCAATGGCTGCACACGTCTTTGTTGGAGGCCCAAATTTTCCTGTTGGATTTCCAGGCGGCACGCTGGCTTATCGACAAAGAGGTGCCCGGCCAGGTGGGCAACAATCATCCTACCAATGTTCCCATGGGCACGTTCCCAACCAAGGATGGCTATATGAACGCGGCGCCCACCGCCGCCATGTGGGACAAGTTCTGCGCCGCAATGGATCTGGGGCCGCTGGAACACGACCCCGATTACGCCACGCCCCACGCGCGCCGGGACAACCGCGTCCGGCTAAACGAAATCATTACCGAAAAAACCATACAAAAAACCACCAACCAATGGATCGCGCTTCTCAACGATGCGCGCGTGCCGTGCGGTCCGATCAACAAGATGGACGAAGTGTTCGCCGATGAGCAGGTCAAACATCTGAACGTCGCCCAGGTGATGCATTCCCCGGTGCGCGGCGACGTGGAAATTGTCGGCCAGCCGGTGCACCTGACGCGCACTCCATCCCGGATTGCCGAGCCAACCCCGGAGATGGGCCAGCATACGCAAAATATCCTGGAAGAGATCGGCCTGTCGGAGGACGAAATCGAACAGCTGAAAACCACCGGTGTTGTATGACCGACCCGGTATTCCGGCGGCTGAACGTGATGTGGGAATTGCCCGACGATTGGTGCGAAGAACAGCACATCATCGATATTTTGGCCTCCATCGAGCCCCGCATGTTGGAGATGGGCTTGGCGGAACGCTTCGTCTTTGTGGTGACGTCCGTTGCCGGTCAATTACCCATGGCCACAAGGAGCGGGTCATTGTGCTGCAGACTTCCGACGAGGGGCACGAGGTGCCGGCCTATGCGAACGATGTGTTCATGACGTTCAAGAACTATCCTCCGTTCGGTGCCGTGCCAGACAATCTTTGCGCCTTCCCCCTCGGCTGCAATAAAGACGTGGCCGAATTGCCGGCGCTGGGTATGGGGGAGCGTCCTATCGATGTGTTCTTTATTGGCCGCAAGGAATTTCGCGATGAATTTTTCGCCGCCACCGACCATGCGTTCGGCGATTTGCGCACCGATATTTCAAAGGCGCCGGAATTTCGGAAAGGTCTCAGCCCCGAAGACTATGCGGACAAGCTGGCTCAGAGCAAAATCGCGCTCGCACCGCGCGGCGTCAGCCACGAGACCTTCCGCACCTACGAAGCGTTGCGGGCCGGCTGCGTGGTTATCGCCCAGCGCCAAATACCCTGTTGGTGGACCAACGGCTGGCCGGTGATCGAGGTGGATGACTGGCTGGGCATTGATGATGTGGTGCGCGCCCAACTGGACGACGGCGCCGCCATGCAGGAGCGCGCCGCAGCTGGGCGGCAATGGTGGCTGGATAAATGCAGCCCGGCGGCGGTCGCCAACTATATGATGGGCGAGATCGCGGCCCGGCTGCTGGAGACCCAGCGGTGACACCCATCGCAGCCGTGCCGACGACCCTGATCACCGGGTTTTTCGGCGTCGGCAAGACAACCACTTTGCGGTCTCTGATCGAACGCAAGCCGGCGGCGGAAAAGTGGGCGATCTTGGTCAACGAGTTCGGCGAGGTGGGCGTCGATGGCGCCGCCCTTGAAAACTTGTCGGATGACGGCGTCCAGATTCGCGAGATTGTCGGCGGCTGTCTCTGCTGCACCGCCAACGTTCCCATGCGCGTCGCGGTGACCGAGATTTTGCGCCGGGTGCGCCCGGACCGCCTGTTGATCGAGCCGACCGGCATCGGCCATCCGGCGGGTTTGATCGACGAGTTGCAAAGCGACGGGCTGGCGGACGCCATCCAATTGCACGCCGTGATCTGTATTGTCGATCCCCGCCTCATTCACGATGAACGCATCCAGGCGGCGCAGGTTTTCCGCGACCAGGTCGCCATCGCCGATGTTTTGGTCGCCGGCAAGGCGGATTTGGCCAGCAAGGATGAGACCGAAAAATTTCACGCATGGGCTAAGGATTTGTTCCCACCCAAATCCCATATCGAAGCCGCCGCAGGCGGCAATATTGATTATGGGCTTCTCGATGAAAAATGGGGCGGGCGCGCTGGCGACCCCACACCCAGCCACGGTCACGGCGAAAATGCCATAGAGATGCGGTCCTCAGATGCCGGCGACTTTGAGCGTATTCCGTCTGCGGGAGACGGCTATCAGGGTTGCGGCTGGGTATTCCCCCCGGAATTCATTTTCGATTGCGGCGAGATCACCGATTGCCTGGGCCCGCCGGGGCTGGCCGGTATCGATGGGGCGGTTGCGGCCTTGCGGGTTAAAGGCGTTTTTCGCACCGGTCGCGACTGGGTATTGCTGAACAGGTCGGGCGGCGAATGCGATGTGTCGGAAATTGCGTATCGCCGGGACAGCCGCGCCGAAGTGATCGTGCCCGTAGGTGCCGCCGCCGATTGGGACAAGCTGGAAGCGGCGATGCTGGATTGCCTAAAAAACTAAGCCGTCACTTTTTTAAGCGGCGCTGTTTCGGTCCGTGATAATCGCTTAGGGGCCGGATCAGGGAATTGTCGGCATTCTGCTCCAAAAAGTGCGCCGACCAGCCGGTGATGCGCGCCATAACGAAAATCGGCGTATAGAGATTGATCGGGAAACCCATCAGGTAATAGGCAGGCCCCGCCGGGTAATCCAAATTCGGGTGGATGCCCTTTTCGTCGATCATGATTTTCTTGAGCACGTTGGAAATTTCAATCCACTTGGTGTCGCCGGACCAGGCGGTCAAGTCTTCCAGGCACGCATGCATGGTTGGCACCCGGGAATCCCCTTGCTTGTAGACCCGGTGGCCGAAACCCATGACCACGCGCTTGGTTTTCATGGCCCGGCGCAGCCAGGCCTCCGCCTTGTTCGGATCACCAATCTCCTGCAGCATTTCCATGACCGCCTCGTTGGCGCCGCCGTGCAAAGGCCCTTTAAGGGCGCCGATGCCGCCGGTCACGGCGCTATAGATATCGGAGCGGGTGGACGTGATGACGCGGGCGGTGAAGGTGGAGGCGTTGAAGCTGTGCTCCGCATAGAGGATCAGCGAGACGTTGAAGGCGCGGATCACTTCGGTCGGCGGCACTTTGCCAAAGCACATGTGAAAGAAGTTTTCCGACATGGACAAATTTGTGCGCGGCCGGATCGGCCGTTTGCCCGAACGCAGGCGGTAGTCGATGGCGATCATGGTCGGGATTTTGGCCAACAAATCGATGGCCCGGTCCAGATCCTTGCGCGCCGGCTCGCCGCCCCAGGCCATATCGGTGGTGCCCAGATAGCTGACGGCTGTCCGCAACGTATCCATTGGATGGGCCGATTTCGGAAATTCGGCGATGACGTTCTGATGGGAGCGGGTAAGGGCGCGCCGGCTGCGTTCTTTTTTCTTGAAGGAGGCGTATTGGGATTTGCTCGGCAACTCGCCATAGAGGAGGAGATAGGCCACCTCTTCAAATTCGCATTTGGCAGCCAGATCCTGGACCGCGTAGCCCCGGTAGGTGAGCGAATTGGTCTCCGGCATGACCTTGGATACAGCCGTGGTGTCAGCATAGACGCCAACCAAGCCCTTTATGATCTTCGGGCCCGCCTTCGCCTTGCCGGTTTTGCGTTTTGCCGCTTTTGCCATATCGCTTTTCTCCATTGGTGTTCAAGCTGGAACTTAAAGTTTGAAGTTGAATATACCCTGATCGAAAGAATTATAGTCTTCGTATTTTAGCACCTCGTAGAGCCTTTCGCGGGTCTGCATCTTATCGATGATGCCGGCTTGCGTGCCTTCCTTCATAATCTCGGCGAAGCCATCTTCGATGGCCTTCATGGCGAGGCGGAGCGACGTTACCGGATAGATGGCGATGTTAAAGCCCAAATCTTCCAGCTCGCCGGCGGTAAGGAGCGGCGTCTTGCCGAATTCGGTCAGGTTGGCCAGCAACGGTACGTCGAAGGCGGCGCGGACGGTCTCATACTGTTTCTTGTCGGTCAGGGCTTCGGGGAACAACGCTTCGGCGCCGGCATCCAGATAGGCCTTGAGGCGCTCGATCATGGCGTCCAACCCCTCGACGGCGTTGGAATCGGTGCGCGCCATTAAAAGGAAATTGGGATCGCGCTTGGCATCGGCGGCGGCGCGGATTTTCTGAACCATATCGTCGGTGCTCACCAGCGTCTTGCCCGCCAAATGGCCGCAGCGTTTGGGAAGAACTTGGTCCTCGATATGACAGCCCGACAGCCCGGCATCTTCCATTTCGCGCACTGTTCGGGCGGCATTCATGCTTTCGCCGAAGCCGGTATCGGCATCGATGATGGAAGGCAAATCGGTGGCGCCGGCAATCTGGCGACCGCGCGCCGCAACCTCGGAAAGGGTGGTCAGCCCAATATCGGGCAGCGCCATGTCCGCCGACAGGGCGGCGCCGGAGATATAGACCCCGTCGAAGCCGGTTTCCTCGGCGATGCGCGACACGATCGGGGCGTGGGCGCCGGGGAAGCGGAGGAGGCGCCCAGACGCAAGATCATCCCGCAAGCTCTGGCGTTTCTCCGCCGCTGATTTCTTGGCAAACAGCATCAGAATATTCCTTTCTCATCGGTGCCGGGCCCGCGTAAATAATCCGCCGGCGCTTCGACGTTCAAGCCGCCCAGGTCATCGCCGCGCAAAGCTCCTAGATTTTGCACGCACTCCAGGAAACGGGCCACCTCCGCTTCGGCGATGATGCCATCCGATAATGTCCGGAATTTGCGGATATAATCGTCGCGCCCAAATGGGCTGGCGCCGGATGGATGGGCGTTGGCGACGGCCAATTCATCAGTGATCACTTCGCCAGATATCATGGTGATTTCCAGGCGGCCGCCAAAGGCGCGCTTTGCCGGATCGGGATGGTGGTAGCGCTGCGTCCAACCGGCGTCTTCCTCGGTCGATATTTTGTGCCAAAGGCGCACCGTGTCTTCGCGCTCGGCGCGCCCTGGATCGTATGAGCGGACATGATGCCATGCCTGGTCCTGAAGGGCGACGGCCAGGATATACATGATCGAATGATCCAACGTCTCGCGGCTGGCCTTCGGGTCCATCTTCTGCGGATCATTAGCGCCGGTGCCGATCACATAATGGGTGTGGTGGCTGGTAAAGAGCTTGATCGCCGCCACCTGATCCCAACCAGATATGCGGGCGCCCATCAGACACGCTAGATCGATGATCGCCTGGCTTTGATATTCCGCGGAATGTTCTTTGGTGTAGCTTTCCAATATGGCGCGCTTGGGCTCGCCGGGTTCGGGCAGGGGCACCACATATTCCGCGTCCGGCCCGCTCAAAATGCGCGCAATAACACTGTCCTCGCCCTCATAGATGGGCGAGGGGGCGCCTTCGCCGCGCATGCAGCGATCGACCGCTTCGATGGCCAACTTGCCCGCGTGCGACGGCGCATAGGCTTTCCACGAAGAGATGGCGCCCTTGCGCGATTGGCGCGTCGATATGGTCACATGCAGGGCCTGCTGCACGGCCTGGTAAATGGTTTCCGGTTCCAGATGTAAAAGCGTGCCGATGCCGGCGGCGGCGGACGGCCCCAGATGGGCGATATGATCGATGCGGTGCTCGTGCAGGCAGATGCCCTTTACCAGATCGATTTGAATCTCATAGCCGGTGGCGATGGCGCGGATCAAATCGGCGCCCGAGGAGCCCACCTGCTGGGCGACCGCCAGGATCGGCGGGATATTGTCGCCGGGGTGGGAATAGTCGGCGGCCAGAAATGTGTCGTGATAATCCAGCTCGCGCACGGCGGTGCCGTTCGCCCAGGCTGCCCATTCCGCATGAAAGCGCTGCCCGCTGTCGACGCCGAATACCGCCGCGCCGCCGGCCCGGCCGTGGGCGAGGGCCTGGGCGCGCGCCGTTACCACCGGATGCCGGTTGAGCGAGGCGACGGCCACCGCTGCGTTATCGATCATGCGGTTGATGATCATGTCGGTCACTTCGGCCTCGACGGCGACCGCATCGGCGGCAACCTCCGTTATTTTCCAGGCCAATTGATTGGTAACGGCAAGGTCGTCGGCGGAGGCGTAGGTTCTGACTTTATGATCTCGCAAACTTTTGTGCCTTTCGAATTATTTTTGGCGATGGCCATTAGAGGAGTCCAAATTGCGCCATAGGCCGGGTGTGGGGTTCACTTCATAGACTGAAATCCCGTCCACTGCAAAAACCCGTAGATTAATTGTTGACTTAAAAAACGTATTAGAGTACTTTAATACCGATTTAGACAGATATCGATAACCGCGAAGCCAAATGGGAAAGCAGATAGCCATGCCGGTTCAAGAAATCATCCAACGCTGTGAAGAGCTATTCGAGGATTTATCTTTTTCGTCCGTGCGGGCGTGGAAGGAGGCGGAACCGGGCCGCAAGGTTGTTGGTTACATGCCCATCTATGTACCGCTGGAGATTATCCACGCCGCCGGCATGCTGCCCCTCGGTATTCTCGGCGGCGGTGATGCGCTGGAAGTCATTCACGGCGACGCCTATTACCAAAGTTATATCTGCCGCATTCCGCGCTCGACCGTGGAATTGGGCGTCACCAAGCGGCTGGATTTTGTGGATGGCATGCTGTTCCCCTCTATTTGCGACGTGATCCGCAACCTGTCGGGTATCTGGAAATTGATGTTTCCTGATGTCTACACCCGCTATTTCGATACGCCACAAAATTTCCGGAGTGATATCGGCGGCGAATTCTATGTCAACGATCTCCGCGAGTTGGTGTCCGGCCTTGAGAATTTGGGTGGTCGCAAAATCAGCGATGACGATCTTCGAGCCTCCATCGAGGTCTACAACGAAAGTCGCCGCTGGGTTCGCAAGGTCTATCAATTCCGGTCCGAACAGCCTTGGAAGGTGCCGGCATCTGAGGTTTATCTTTTGATGCGGGCCGGCCAGACCTTGCCGGTCGAAGACCATACCCAGATGATGAAGGATTATCTGGCGGCGGTAGAAAATGAAGACCGGCGCATGAAAGATAATTGCCGGGTCATCGTCAACGGCTCGTTCTGCGAACAGCCGCCCCTCGGTCTGATCAAGTCAATCGAGCTGGCGGGCTGTTACATCGTCGACGACGACTACATGATGATCAACCGCCTGATCACCGAAGATGTGGAAAGCGAAGGCGATCACCTGTTGAACCTGTCGGAAGCCTTCATCAAACATTCCATGGCCTTCCCCTCCAAGTTCGAGCCCAACGGCGAGGTTCAGGGCCACTACCTTGCCGATATCGTCAAGCAGCGGGGCGCCGAGGGTGTCATCTTCGCGGCGCCCAGCTTCTGCGATCCGGCGCTTCTCGACCAGCCGATGCTGGCCAATGTGCTCGACGAGCGGAAAATCCCCTACATCGCTTTTCAGTTCGCCGAAAATTCCGGGCAGATGCAGCCGATCAGGGAACAGGCCGGAACCTTTGCAGATTCAATCAAATTATGGAGCGCAGCATGAACACCGAAACAAAACCCGACGTCGTCAAAGATGCTTCCATGTTGAAGCAGAAGGAGATGATTGCCGGCAACTTCGATAAATTAACCGATGCCAAGGAACTGGGATTAAAAATCTCCTCCACCTTTGTTCCCGGTAACCTCAACGAACTGCTGATGTGTTTTGGTATCGTCAACAACCTGCCGGAAATCAATGCGCTCAACAACGCCATGCGCAAACAGTCAGGGCCGATGATCCAAGACGCCGAAAAGATGGGCCATTCGGAAGACGTGTGCACCTATGTAAAGGCCGATATCGGCATGATGTCCCGGGGCAATATTGCACCGAACGGCAAACCGATGCCCGATCCGGACGTATTGTTGCTGTCCTACACCGGCTGCTACACCTTCCTGAAATGGTTCGAGCTTTTGCGCGAACAATACAAGTGCCCGACGGTCATGCTGCACGTGCCCTATCAAGGGGACGGCAAGGCCGAGATTACCCAGAATATGCGTGACTATGTGATCAAGCAATTGAAGGAAGAGGTGATCCCCACCCTGGAACAGGTCTCGGGCGTTAAATTCGATATCGACCGCCTGCGGGAAAATTTGAAGAATTCCGCCAAGGCCGAGGACGATCTGGTCTGGGTTCTTGAAAGCGCCAAAAACAAACCCTCGCCGATCGATGCCTATTTCGGCGGCGTCTATTACATCGGCCCCATCTTTACGGCCTTTCGGGGAACAGAGGACGCGGTGGAATATTACCGGCTTTTGAAGGGCGAGATCGCAGAGCGCATCAAACAGGGCCTCGGCCCGGTGACGCCCGAGGGAGAAGTGTTCGAAGAAAAATACCGCCTGGTGGTGGAAGGTCCGCCCAATTGGACCAATTTCCGTGAATTTTGGAAAATGTTCTATGAAGACGGCGCCGTCGTCGTCGCCAGCACTTATTCCAAGGTTGGTGGCGTTTATGACTATGACGGCTTCCGCCACGACCCGGATCACCCTCTCGAATCCCTGGCCGACTATTGTCTCGGTTGCTACACCAACCGCAATCTGCCGGAGCGCACCCAGATGCTGGTGGATTATATGGAGGACTATCAAGCCGACGGCCTGTTGGTCAATTCGATCAAAAGCTGCAACAGCTTTTCGGCGGGGCAATTGTTGATGCTGCGCGAGGTCGAGGCGCGCACCGGTAAGCCTGGCGCCTTCATCGAAACCGATCTGGTCGATCCGCGCTACTTCTCGCCGGCCAACATCAAGAATCGCCTGGAAAGTTATTTCCAGATGATCGAGCAGAAACGCCAAAGCGGGGCCGTGGCCGCCTGAGGCGGTGCCGGAAAAGGAGATAAGCCATGAAATGTTATATCGGTATTGACCTCGGATCGACGACCACCAAGGCGGTTTTGATGGACGCGGACAAACAGGTTCTCGGCCAGGGAATTACCAACTCCCGTTCAAACTACGACACCGCCGCCGCCGTTTCCAAGCAGGAAGCCATCATCGGCACCCGCTTTACCCTGGCCCACCGGGCGCTCAAAGAGCATGGCGCCGTTAACGGCTCGACTGATGAATTCCTCAACGATCTGGAGCGTTCGTTCCGCATGGAACAATATCTGGAGCAATTGGAAGATCTAGAAAATACTTGCGAAAATTACGTCACGGGCCCGCGCTTCGCCGGAATGGAAAAGGACATCGGCACTGCTCTGCAGGAAATTTTCAAGCAGTTGGCCGATGAAGCGCCGCCCATGTTCGCCCGCGGCGCAGAGCGGAAATCGGAATTTTTTCGTGATATCGCCGGCGGCCGTTTCATGAGCATTGCCGAAGACGCCGCCGACAGCTCCAGCCTGCCATTTGATCTCTTACTCAACGTTTATGACAAATCGATCATCGAAGTAGAAAACCGGCCCCCCGCCGGCGACCTGGCGGGCAAATTCGGCCGCGCCCTGGATCACATCATCGAGCAATCGTCCGAGATGGAATTGCAGCATGAAAAAATCATGGAGCCGCTGAAAGAGGCCATTGCCGTTGAATTGGAGGAAACCTATGTGGTTGGCACCGGCTATGGTCGGGTGCGGCTGCCCTTTCCGAAAGAACATATCCGCTCGGAGATTCTCTGCCATGGGCTGGGCGCGCACATTATGTATCCCAATACCCGGACGGTCTTGGACATCGGCGGCCAGGATACCAAGGCCATCCAGGTGGATGGGCGCGGCATTGTCGAAAACTTCCAGATGAACGACCGTTGCGCGGCGGGCTGCGGGCGCTATCTCGGCTATATCGCCGATGAAATGAATATCGGCGTTCACGAGCTGGGGCCGCTGGCTTCCAAATCGACCAAAGTCACCAAGATCAATTCCACCTGCACCGTGTTCGCCGGCGCCGAATTGCGCGACCGCCTGGCGTTGGGCGAAAAGCGCGAAGACGTGCTGGCCGGTCTGCACCGGGCGATCATCCTGCGCGCCATGTCGATCATCTCGCGCTCCGGCGGCATTACCGATCAGTTCACCTTTACCGGCGGCGTTGCCAACAACAATGCGGCGGTCAAGGAGTTGAAAAAACTGGTCGAGGAAAATTACGGCAAAGTCACCATCAATATCGATCCCGATAGCATCTATACCGGCGCCTTGGGCGCAGCGGAGTTTGCCCGCCGGGCGGCCATGGAGGGCGATATCGAAATTCAAGGAGAAGCGGCATGATCCATACCATCGGCATCGATGTCGGCACCGGCGCGGTCAAGACCGTTCTGTTCAGTGCGGACGGCGGAAAAACGGACTGGCTTGTCAAACGCGTCGAACGGATACGCAAGCGCGATCCCTATAAGCTCGCCGAAGAAACCATGAACAAGGCGCTCGAAGAGGCCGGTCTGTCCGTGGATGACATAGCCTATATCGCCACCACCGGCGAGGGCGAGTCATTGGCGTTCCATACCGGGCACTTCTATTCCATGACCACCCACGCCCGCGGCGCCATTTATCTGGACCCCGAGGTGCGTTCGGTTTTGGACATCGGCGCCCTGCATGGGCGCGCCATTCGTATCGACGAGCGGGGCAAGGTTCTGGAATATCGGATGACCAGCCAGTGCGCCTCCGGCACCGGTCAATTCCTGGAAAACATCGCCCGCTATCTGGGCATCACCTCGGAAGAGATTGGCGAGCTTTCATTAGAGGCCGATGATCCGGAAGTGGTCAGCTCAATTTGCGCCGTTCTGGCCGAGACCGATGTCATCAACATGGTCTCGCGCTCGATTTCGTCGCCGAATATTTTGAAGGGCATTCATATTTCCATGGCGCAACGTTTGTTAAAGCTGCTGCGCGCCACCAAGGTGACGGACGGCGCCGTGCTATTGACCGGGGGATTGGCGCTCGACAAGGGCCTGGTCGCGGCCATGAAGGAAGGCGTTGCCGACCCGAAGAGCAAAACCACCGTTGAAGTGCGCGGTCACGAGGATTCGATATACGCCGGCGCCATTGGAGCCGCCCTCTGGGGGGCCTTCCGGCACGAGAAGCTGGCCGATATCGCCGCCTTAAAAATCGCCTCCTGAAACACATCCCCCGTAATTCAAAAAAAAGCGCCGGCGAAATCACCGGCGTTTTTTTCTTGGTAAGGGTGAGGGTCAGGAGGGGATGGTCCGCCGGAATATCAGGCGCTGACTGGGTGCAAATCCGCATTGCTCCATAAAACCCAACAAGGCGAAATTGTCCCAGGCCACCGTCGTCCGGGTGGTTTCAATCATTAGCCCGCCGAGGTTGGTAAAAAGCTGGGACATTAGAGCGTGCCCGATCCCCTGGTGGCCGTGGCCGGGGTCGACATTGATCACATCCAAAACCGCCGCCGGCTCGGTGCGCCCAAATTCGCCATAATCGGTGCGCGCCATGATGAAGCCGGCCACGTGGCCGTCTACTTCGGAGACCAGGGAGACGCGAATACCGGTTTCGTCTAGTGCCTCGGCCATCTTGGCGGTGTAATATTCGCGCCGTTCTTGGCCGGTGATGCGGCGTTCGATACGGATTAATTGCTCCAGGTCCTCTTTGTGTAAAGAACGAATGGGTTCGATTTGTTGGGCCGATACATGATCATCAAATTCTCTGTCTTCGAGGGTATCGTGATTAGGTTTCCACGATGTCGCGCCTTCGAGCACATGCGCCGGCGCCAACTGAAACCCGGTTGCGCTGAAAAAGCCAAGCATGCCGGTAAAATTCCAATCAGCCTGGGTTCGGATTTCCGTCGCGCCGTTGGCCGCCAGCTTTTGATCAAGCGCCCCCAATAGCGCCCGGCCAGTGCCCTTGGCGTGGGCTTCGGGATCGACGCCGATGGTATCTAAAACGGCGATTTTGCCCTGGCTGCCAAACTCGCCATCATAGATGCGGGCAAAAACATATCCGGCCAGCTGCCCGTTTTGTTCCATTCCAAGAATGATGAACTGATCCGGATCGGCAATCGCCGCTTTTAGCCGATTTTCGAAATATCCGCGTCTGGACCGCCTGGTCAGGGCTCGGTCAATCTGCACAACCACGTCCAGGTCATCGGGGCGAAGATTGCGGATTTCCGCGGGAATCTGTTGGTCCATTGTGCTCTCCTTGGTTCCGGGCCTGGGGCCGCCGATATTTCAATAATTCTCAGTCAAATACGTAAATAAGTACCGTAATGCCGATTAAATCATAAGTCAATATAAATGGTCAAATTCAAAGGAGTATTTGTATCCGGAAACGCGACTATTGTTGCGATGCGCGCGGGCCAGAAGATGCCAGCGTGCTAGGTCAATCTTGCGGGCCGTAGCGGTCCCGCAGTTCGGTTTTCAAAATCTTGCCCATGGCGCTTTTCGGCATTTCGGTGATGAAGTCCATCTGCCGGGGAATTTTGTAACCGCCGATCCGGCCCCGGCAATGCTCGATGATATCACTTGATGTCAACGTCTTGCCTGGCGCAGGCACAATGACCGCGAACAAAGCCTCGCCGAATTTGGTGTCGGGAACGCCCACGACCGCCGCTTCATGCACATCGGGGTGCTGGTAAAGGGCGGCTTCCACCTCCGAGGTATAGACATTCTCGCCGCCGGTTATGACCATGTCCTTTTTACGGTCGAGCAGAAAGAGGACGCCGTTTTCATCGACGCGGCCAAAATCGCCGGTAAAGAACCAGCCGTCCTGAAACGCGGTTTCGTTGACGTCCGGGCGGTTAAGATACCCGGTGGTCACGTTCGGGCCGCGCACCGCTACTTCGCCGGGCTCGCCCTCCAGTACCGAATTTCCGTCGTCATCGACGATGCGCAAGTCAACGCCGGCGACGGGTCGCCCGGCGGCGCGCAAGATATCGGTGTTGCCGGTTTCCACCGCGCGCACATGATCGATGGGGTCCAGTGTCGTCAATATGGGCGAGGTTTCGGTCAGCCCATAGCCTTGCTGAATTTCGGTGCCTTCGAATCGTTCGATGCAGCGTTGCACCCATTCCGCCGCCATCGGCGAGGAGCCGTAAAATATCAGCCGGAATTTTGTGAGATCAAATTTATCGAAATCGGGCTCCTGCAGGATCATGATGATCATAGTCGGCGCCAGGAAAGAAACCGTGATTTCCAATTCCTGGAGCGCCTGCAAGGCCTCCTTGCCAGAGAACACCGGCAGGAACGCGTGTGCGCCGCCGCACAAAGTAAATGCCGTGCCTAGCAGATCGGCGGCGTGGAACATGGGCGCGGCATGCAGGAACACATCATCGGTGCGGACGCCCATGGCCATGTGAACCTGCATACCGTTGGCGCATACGTTCTTGTGGCTGAGGCGGACGCCCTTGCTCTTGCCCGTGGTGCCGCCCGTATACAGCAGCAAGGCCAGGTCCTCGTCGCCGGATTGGGCGGCTTCGGCGGCGGGTGCTTCGCCGAGCAGCGCTTCATATTGCGGGTAGCTGCATTCCGTCAGCGGCGCGCCCACATAAACCAGGCGGTCGCGCCAAGGGGCCACGTCGTCGGCATCGGCAAGCCCAAGGTATTCTTCGCCCAGGAACAAACATTCAATTTCCGCATCGTCCAAAATATGCCGGATTTCCGGCGGCGCCAGGCGGTGATTGATCGGCACTGGAATGGCGCCCGACCAATAGCCCGCATGCAAAAGCTCCATATAGCGGTACGAATTTTCCGAGATGACACCGAACCGCGTGCCAGGCTTGATGCCCAGCTCGCCGAGCATACCGGCGGCGCGGCGAACGCGCTCCACATGTTCGGCCCAGGTGAAATCGCCTTCGCCATCGGTGATGGCAATGCGTAGCCCGTATTGCCGCTCGGCCCGGTCCAGGGCGGATGTCATGGTCAACATCGGCGTCATCCTCCAACGCCCATATTCGGTCCGATCCGAGGGGCGCGCAAGGCTCAATGATGCCTAGATCAAAGCTCTTCGGTTCGGGTCTGGAGCCTTAAATATCTGCGGATGCGCCGCGACAAGGCATCGATGCCAAGATTGAGGAGCGCGGTAATCACGATCAGAAACATCGCCCGGTCGAAGCGCAGATCGGCGAAGGCATTGTCGATATAAAAGCCGAGCGTGGCGATCCCCAATATTCCGAGGATGGCGGTTTCGCGCATGATCACTTCCCAGCGGTAAAACAGGAAGGCCAGGAACTGGCGGTACATGCGCGGCAGAACATCATAGGCGTAAAGATTGATGCCGCCGGGCGCATCGGGCCGTATTTTGAGGAATTCCGTATGGCGCCCGATGAGGTGCCCAATAATGGCGCCGTTGTGCAACGACAAGGCGACGATAGCCGGCAGCATGGACGGCCCCCACAGCAAAAGGAATACCAGGGCCAGGATGTATTCCGGTGTCGACCGGGCGACCACCAAAAATATATGGCCGACCGTGCGGCCAAAGCGGCCCAAAAATTTGGGCGATACCAGCGGAAAGAACAAAAGCGTCAGCGCGCCTGCGCCGACCAGGGCGATCTGGGTCAGCACCAAGGTCGAAACAATACCCGGCAAGGCCTGATCGACGATCATGGTTTTCAGCCAGGTGGCGAAGCTGGCCCAGGTGGCGGCATCGAAGCTTTCCGCGACGCGCAAGGGATGGGGCACGATGTCTTCGGTGATAAAACGGACAATATGGCTGGCATCGATCCCGCCGCTCCACGGGATTACCAGCAACGCCGCCAGGATGTAAAGCGGCACCAGCCGTTTGCGCAGCCAGGTGCGAATTGTGGCGATAATGATATAGAACAGGAACAACAAGGCCGCGACTTCCGAATAATGGCCTTGGGAAAAGGCCGATTCCAAATGAAAGCCAATGGTCGGCAGGCCGACAAATCCCAGCAC
>JABHAA010000112.1 GCA_018674495.1 Rhodospirillaceae bacterium
AGTTGCTGGCGCACATAGTCCCAGTCGCGGGCGAAGCGGTAGGAATTGCGCGCCGGCGGCTGCGGCGATTGGGTTTCGAGCCAGCGCACGGTGGTGTCGCTGCGGTTATAGAAAGCGTGCGTGCAGCCGACGCCGGCCCACATGAAATCGCCGGGGCGCATCAGATACATCTCGCCGTCGGCCCAGGCTTCGACCTCGCCATCTATGATGTAATAAGCTTCTTCCAGCGGATGATCGTGGGGATGGGCGTTGCCGCCGGGCTCATATTCCAGCATGAACATGGTGTGCAGGGCCGCGTCCAGACGCTGATCTACCAGCATTTTAAGGGCGATGCCGCTATAGGCCAGCAGCGCCGTCGCCATGCTGGCCGATACCTTCGGTGCATCTTTCTTGAGCCCGGTGCGCAAGCTGTCGAGTTTAAGATCATCGTCTGTCATGCGGAACAGATGCCGCGACGAAGGATCGCGAATGTCGAGCGCGCGGATTTCCACTTGCGGCGGCGGGCCTTGAAAATAGGTGTCGTCGGCGAAGTTTTTACCCTTGGGGCAGGGGGCGTTCATATCGATCCATTGCGCCTTACCGTCTTCCGGGCCCAGCCAGGCCTGGCTCATGCCTACCGGTATCAGTCCGCAGGCGCCCGGCTCCAGCCGGGTTGCGCGGCCGTCCAGGATCAGCACCGGATTGCCTCGCTTCACGTAAAAGCTTTTCTCAAAAGATTGGATATGGCTGTCCAGATGGCCGCCTGCATCCATCTCGCAAAGGCCCCAGCCCGTATGAACGGCGCCGACGGAACGATCCGAAAGGGCACAACGCCGATAGCGGTCGCTGTTCCCGGCAAAAGCGGGCGCCGGTGCAATGTCTGCGGCTGGGACAAAATGATGCATTGTCTATTCTCTGGCTGCTGCCTTGGTGATTTCCACGGTGCCGGCGTCGCCGTCCACCTTTACCCAGTCGCCAGTCTCGATCACGTCAAGCGGGTCCTGGTCCAGCTCGGTAACCGTCGGCGTCCGCATGACGACCACGCCCAAGGCAACCTTGGTGGTCATCTGGTTGAAGATAACCGCTTTCGGCGCGGTGCCCGCCAGGCGCGCCGTATGGAACGCCGCCGACCAGCCCGATGATCCCTTGGCGCCGGGAAACACCAGCACCTTGTCCTTGAAGCTCTGGCCGACCAGCTCGTGCCGTGTCTCGACCACGGTTCCGGTCATGCTATCAATGCCGCCCCAGCCCGATATGGTTTCCGATGTCACCAAAGCCTCGCCCTCGGCGACGCCTTCGACGATACCGCGCCCTTTTAGGATGATGGTTGCATTGCTCATGGTGCTTCGCCCTTCCATTTTCCGGTGATCGCTGCTTCTACACAGTCTTGTGTGGAGCCGAACCAGGCCTCGACGCCGGTGATCGCCGGCAAATAATGGGTTTGTTTCGCAGAATCCGTAGCCGCCACACGGGTGCCCTTGGGCACTGCCGCTGACATGGCCGAACAGGTGTCGGTCAGGATAACGCCGCCGGCTTCCTCAATTGTTTTGGTATAGCCGTTGCGGTCGGACACATCTTTCACCTGGCGGGCGGTGAAAATCCAAAGGGCAGTATTCGTGCTGATCCGTTTTCCGTCCAGCAAGCGGGCGGCTTCCCAAATTTGCTCGATCGTATAATGGGGGCAGCCGAGCATGATGTAATCCACATCGTCCGAATGGCCGCTCGCGTTGATGGTCTCGTAGGTGCGGCGCCGCTCGGTCGGCCCATATTTTAAATCCTGGATCGGCTTGTTCGGCCCGAATGCCCGATCCTCGGTGTCGGCTTCCGGGGTCAGGCCGGCCACGTGATACATTTCAACGCCCCCAGACGACGCGGCGGCGGCGCCGAAATGCTTGTGCCGGATCAGGCTGGCTGGAGCCTCAATCCCGGTTAGCACCGGAATTTCCTCTTCCACCGCTTCGCCGGTGAAATAGCCGAGCATGCCCCAATCCATGACGCTATCCATTTCCACCTCCACCTGGATGCGGTGCTGACCCAGGCGGTTTTCCGGCAGATGGAACCCCCAATAGGGGATCTTGCCGGTCATCATAGCGGCGGCGGTGCTTTCGCGGCCTTCCGTATTGGTGCGCGCCCCCAGAACCGAATTGCAATAGACAACGGCGGAGCTTTCCATCCAGGCGCAATGCTCGCCCCTCACCGGCACGTTGCCGTTGGCGTAAGGGGTGCAGGTGTTGAGCAATTGCACGCCGAGGGACGCCGAATGGGCCTGGCCTTCCTGATGGAATTCGACAGCGCCAGACGGTGTGCCCATCATTTCGGCGTGGTCGGGATCGATGCGGGTCTGCAAATGACAGGTGAAGGTGCGCGCCACCGGGATATGATCGGTGGCCTCGTCGCTATCCAGATCGAAGCGGGAGAATAGGCGGTCACGCTCACCGTCACCGTCCTTGGCGTAATAGTCGCGGATGAAGGTTGAGGACGAACCCGCCGTGCCGGCCACATTGTTGGTGGCGACCAGCTTTTCGGCGCCCAACGCCTCGCCATAGCGGACCAGCAAGTTCATGGCTTTTTGCCGGGCTTCGGCGCCGGGCGCACCGTCGCCGTCCAGCATGGCTTGTTCATCGGCGTTCAATTTCATCGGAAGCTCCCTTGCAAGGCCAATAATTCTGGGCTACCGGGGACATCATTACAATGCACAAACGGCAGGGTGAGGCCATGACCATCAGCGAAACCATGCAGGCGGTGCAAATCACGGAATTCGGCGGACCGGAGGTGCTTAAAGCCAACCAAGTAGCTGTGCCCAAACCGGGGCCCGGCGAGGTGTTGGTCAAATTGGATGTGGCCGGCATCAATTACTCCGACATCAACTGGCGCGAAGGCAAGCGCGGCGGTACGCCGCCGATCATCGACGGCGCCGAAGGGGCGGGGACCGTGGCGGCGCTTGGCGAAGGGGTAACGGGATTGGCGGTGGGCGAGCCGGTTGCCTATTGGAATCCGAAGGTGGGCTCCTATGCCGAATACGCCACCTGCCCCGATTTTCGCATCGTCAAATTGCCCGATGGTATGGATTTCGGCACCGGCGCGGCGCTGATGCTGCAAGGGCTGACGGCACATTATCTGGTGCGCTCATCGTGTGAAGTTCACGATGGCGAGACCATCCTGTTTCACGCTGGCGCCGGCGGCGTTGGTCAGATCGCCATCCAGCTTGCCAAAGCGCAAGGGGCGCGGGTTTTTGTAACCGTCGGCAGCCAAGAAAAGGCCACCTTTGCCAAGGAGATCGGCGCCGACGAGGCGATCCTGTACGATGAGGTGGATTTCGCCGAGGCGGCGCGCGAACTGACTGGCGGCGAAGGTGTGCACGCGGTCTATGATTCGGTCGGCCTCGCCACATGGGAAGGCTCGCTAAAGGCGCTTCGGACGCGGGGCAAGGTGGCCTATTTCGGCGGCGCGTCGGGGCCGCTGCCGGACATGGACCTGTCGATCCTGGCCAGCATGGGCTCGCTCAGCGTGATCCGGACAACACTTAGGGACTATGTGCGCGACGCCGAGGAAATCGCCTGGCGGGCCGGTGAGATGTTCGATCTCTGGCGGGACGGGCGCATGAACATCAAGATCGGCCACACCTATCCCTTGGCCGACGCGGCAAGTGCGCAGACCGATCTGCAAGCCCGGCGCACCACCGGAAAATTGCTGCTCAAGCCTTAAAAGCGCTGCACCAACAGGGAGAGGATACGCCAATGAAAATAGCCATCATGGCCGCCGGTGCGGTGGGCGCCTATTTCGGATGCCGGCTGGCCGAGGGCGGCCACGACGTGCATTTTCTGGCGCGCGGGCCTCATTTGGAGGCGATCCGCAAAAATGGCCTGGCGGTCAAAAGTGACTTTGGCGACATGCATCTAACATCGGCTCAGGCCACCGATGATCCATCCGAAGTGGGTCCCGCCGATATTATCCTTTTTGCCGTCAAATTGTGGGATACGGCGGCCTCGGCGCGCGCCTGCAAGCCCATGCTGGGCGCAGATACGGCGGTCATATCGTTGCAAAACGGCGTCGAAAGCGCCGGCATCATCGCCGAAGAGCTGGGCGCCGGCCATGCCCTTGGCGGCAGTGCATACATCTCGGTGGCGATTTCCGAGCCCGGCGTCATCCAACATTTCGGAAAATTCGCCAAGCTGGTTTTCGGCGAGAGCGACAACCAAAAATCGGAGCGCGTGGCTGCTTTTCGAAGCGCCTGCGAGGAAAGCGGCGTTGAGGCGGAAATTCCCGATGATATCCAGGCGGCGGTTTGGGAGAAATTCATAACCTTAGCCTCCATGAGCGGCGTCACCACTACCACCCGCCGGCCCATCGGCGAAATTCTGGCGGACCCGGATATGGCCAAAACCTACCGGGACACCATGGAGGAGATCGCCGCCATCGGCAGGGCCCAGGGTGTCAATTTGGCGCCCGACACGGTCGACAAGCGCATGCAGCACGCGGCCATGTTGCCGCCGGGTATGACCGCATCGACGTTAAAGGATTTGGAGGCGGACGGGCGGCTGGAAACCCCTTGGCTGACCGGTGCTGCGGTGCGGCTGGGGCGCGAATTGAATGTCCCGGTGCCGGTCAACGAGACTCTGAACACCGCCCTCAAGCCGTACGAGAACGGCGCCTGACCTTAGCCCCAAACGTCCGCCGCCACTTCGGCGATGCGGGCCAGTTTTTGTTCCTGTTGATCGATGCTCATCTGGCCGCCGGACTTGCCGCTGGCGAAACCGCATTGGGGGCTGATGGCAAGCTGGTCGATGAGGATCGATTTGGCGGCCTCGTCGATGCGGGATTTAAGCGCATCGGCGGGTTCCAGCTCTGGCGATTTGGTGGTCATCAGGCCGAGGACGGCGACTACCCCTTTGGGGATAAAGCGCAACGGCTCGAACCCGCCGGCGCGGTCTGAATCATATTCGAGCAAGAGCCGCTTGATTTTTAGCGTTGAGAACAGGGTTTCGGCGATGGCGTCGTAGCCGCCCTCTGATATCCAGGCGCCGCCGAGGCCGTTGCCGCGGCAGAAATGGACCGCCACGGTCATATCGTCGGGGGCACCGGCTTCAATGCGGTTGATGATGTCGATCCAATGGGTGAGCGCAGCAATCGGATCGCCGCCCCGGTCCTTGAGCCCGGTAACGAATTTCGGATCGCACAGTTTGACGAAGGTGGTTTCGTCCATTTGTACATAACGGCAGCCGGCGGCGTAGAGGGCGCCCAGCTCTTTTATATAGACCGCCACCAGATCGTCCCAATAGAGGGATGGCTCGGCGTAGACGGATTTGTCGATATTGTCGCCGTCTTCGAAAAATTGGGCGTGCAGGGGCGACGGGATGGAGACCTTTGGCGTTACGTTTGTCACCGAATTTAGATACTCGAAATCCGTGACTTGGATGCCGCCGTCCGGCCATGTGATCTTGCCGGTGATGTTGATCTTGGTGGTCGGGTTGCCGTTGACGAAGGTGAAATCGTCGGTGTTCATGACTGCGGTTAGCCCGCCGAGGCGCGCCTGGAAATCCCGGGAATAGCTGATGCGGCGCATTTCGCCGTCGGTGACTAGCTGCATTCCGGCCCGCTCCTGCATGGCGACCACGTCGGCGACGCTTTTGTTCTCCGCCTCTATCAATGCGTCGGGCTTCTGCCCAACGCCGCCCGCGGCATCGTAATCGGCGCGGGCCTTCAACAATCCAGCGGGCCGGATCAGGCTGCCCACATGATCGGCGCGGATGGTATCGATGGCGGTTTGGCTCATGGCTTCACCATCACCTTGCATTGGGTGGTACGTGTCCTGAGCGCTTCGAACACCGGTGGCATATCGGTGAGGGACACCGTGTCGGTGACCATCATGGCCGGCTCCACGGCGCCCTGATCCAAGGGCTCGGTGGCGTGCTCGAACTCGCGCAGGCTGTAGAACGCGGCGGGCTGGATGCGGGCTTCGCGCACTACCATGGCGGCGGGAACGATGCTGTCGGCATGAAAGCAAAGCCCGGCCACAACGACCGTGCCGCGCATACGGACGCTCAAAATCGATTGCTGCAATAATCCCGACGCGCCGACGCATTCAAAGACGATATCGGCGGGCCCGCCCATGGCTTCGATAGCGGCGGCCGGCGGATCATCGGATGGTTCGACAAACAGATCGGCGCCCATGTTGAGGGCCAGTTCTTTGCGTTGGGTGGAGCGTGCCGTGACCGCGATTTGCCCGGCGCCCATGCGCTTCAGCCAGAATATAGTGGCCAGCCCAATGGGACCGGCGCCATAAACCAGGACGTTGTCGCCGGGGCCGAGGCCCGATTGCGCCACCGCGTGCAGCCCGACCGCCATTGGCTCCACCAGGGCGCCATCCTGCATGGAAAGCGTGGACGGCAGTTTGATGCATTGGCGCTCGTGGGTGAGGGAAAATTCGGCGTAGCCGCCGCCATCGATCATACGCTGGGCGCACCATGCCGGCTCACCGTTCAAGCAATTGGCGCATTGACCGCAGCTGGAAAGCGGCATCACGGCCACGTTGTCGCCGGCCCGGACCCGCTCGACCCCGGCGCCAATGGCGATCACCTCGCCGGCATATTCATGGCCGAGGACTTTGCCGGTCGGCGCGAGGTTGGCGGGCTCGTGGGTGACGTGCAGATCGCTGCCGCAGATGCCGCAGCGGCCCACTTGAACCACCACTTGGCCGGGCCCCGGCGTGGGATCGGCCAGCTCTTCGATGGCCAGTGGCTGGCCACGCTCCTTGAATACGGCTGCCTTCATCTTCCGACTCCTTTGCTCAGTTTAAGTTCCAGCCGCCATCGATCGAGAACGGCGCGCCGGTGGCGTAGCGGGACTCGTCCGAGGCCAGATAAAGGATCAGATACGCGACATCGATGGGTAGACCCAATTCGCCCATGGGTACACGGGCCATGGAAATTTCGCGCGCTTCTTCGAAGGATACATTCCTTTTGCGCGCGGTTTCCGAATGGATGTCTTTTAACATGCGGGTATCGATCAGGCCCGGATGCACCGAATTACAGCGTATCTTGTCCTTGGCGCCCTGATGGGCCACCGACATGGTGAGGTGGCGGACGCCGGCCTTGGATGATCCATAGGCCGCCGAATTGGGCGACGCCATAAAAGCGATGATCGAAGATATGTTAATTATCGAGCCGCCGCCGGCGCGGCGCATGGCGGGCATCGCCGCCTGGCATCCCAAAAACGTGCCGTCCAGATTGATCGCGTGGACCCGCTTCCAATCGTCATAGCTGACATTTTCGGCAGCCCCGTTCAGCATATCGCCTTCGATCCCGGCGGCGTTGACCAAAATATGCAACGCGCCATGCTTGGCTTCGGCGCCCGCAACGATGTCTTTCCACAAATTTTGGTCAGTGACGTCTTGGGCGACAAATTCCGCTCCGATTTCGGCGGCCAAAGCCTCGCCGGTGTCTTGGTTTAAATCGGTGATGATGACCTTGGCGCCTTGTTCTGCCAGCAACCTGGCCGTGGCGTCGCCGATGCCGCCGGCGCCGCCGGTGATGATCGCAACCTTACCGTCTACACGTCCCATAGTGAACTAACCCCCAAATAAAGAGAGGGCGGTCCGTCCCCATCAAGGAACGAACCGCCCGTTGGTAAAAAACTATTTCCAGAAGAAATCGGTGATGTGCGAATCGCCGGCACTCAACTGGCTGCCTTTGACTTGAACGGTGCTGTTATGGGCGTACACCGTCGGCAGCGACGAAAATGCCATGACGTAATGCATTTCGTTGGAGCGGTCGAAGGCGCGCTGATAGATGGCGGCGCGCTTATTGGTGTCGAACTCCTTCAAGCCTTCGGCCATCGCATCGTGGATGATCTTGTCCTTGAAGTGATCGCGGCTGCCCTTGAACATGACGTTCAGAATATTGCCCGCATCCGGATGTCCGGCGGTCGGGTAATAGACGGAGAACGCGTTTTGCAGGCTCTTGCCCTGGCGCTTGCGGTAGAGGCCAATGGTGACCGGATTGATCTTTACCCGGATATTGATCTTGAGCAGTTCGCCGGCGATGGCTTCGCCAACTTCCTTGATCGGCGTGAACACATCGTACTCCATGTCGAAGCCTTTTTCATAGCCGGCTTCCTTCATCAGCCGCTTGGCATGGGCCAGATCGTAGCCCACGGTTTTTCGGTTCAGGCTGCAAGCCGTGTTGTGGCTGAAGCAGAGACCCATCAATTTCTCCGCCTGGCCGCCACCGGGAACGATATACTTGATGATCTTGTCCCGGTCGAGGGCCATCCAGATGGCTTTGCGCACGCGCACATCCTGCAACGGCTTGATGCCGCTGCGCCCGATCGCGTCCAGGCCGAAGAAGATGAACGATCCGGACGCCAGCGAGGTTACTTCGAAGCCGTCTTTGGCGGCGACGGCCTTGGCGTTATCGGGTGAAATACCGCGCAGCATATCGACGCCGCCGGTCAACAATTCGGCGATCTGGGTCTGGCGGTCGGGAACTGGAACCGATTGGATGTTTTTAATCGGCGAGCGCCAATATTTGGAGCCACCCTTGAATTCATCGAAGCGGGTGACTTTGGTGCCCGATTTGTCGATCTTGACGACCTTGTAGGAGCCGGTACCGACTGGCGAAAAGCGGCCATAATCGGCCTTGTTTTTATAGGGCTTGAAGGTTTCCGCATCAAAAATGGGCATACGATAGGCAACCAGGCCCAAATCCATGGCGTTGACCGACTTGCCGGTGATCCTGATTTTGTAGGGCCCCAGTATTTCAACATTCTTCATCCAGGTATAGCGGCCCTTGAAACGTATCTTGACCTTGGGGTCGCGGATATGGTCGAGGGTATATTTCACATCCTCGGCATCAAATTTATTGCCGTTGTGAAATTTGATATCCTCGCGCAGGGTGAACTCCAACGTGGTCGGGTTGACGCGCTTCCAGGATTTGGCGAGCATCGGAACCAGCTTCTGTTTGCGCTCGTCGACGGCGATCATCTGCTCATAGACTTTGCGGTAGAAGACGCCAGCCTCGGCCACCGGATGGTGGTATTGGGATAAAGACGGAAACGGATCGTTCGACGCGATGCGAAGTGTATCCTTGGATTTTTGCGCCATTGCGGGTATCGCAATCAAAAGCCCCGCCGATGCCAGTAATGTTGCTTTGCTGAATGTCATGGTTCTCTCCCGTGTTACCTTTGTTGAATTTGCGATTATTATTTTTCTGGATGCGCGTTGGTATGCCGCCGTCGCATCCGGTTTCATTACTTTACCCCAAAAGTAATCGCCGTCTAATTAATTCGACGGATCGATTGGGCCGTTTAGATAGCCATCTCCGGCTCAAGGGCCGCCAGGCGGGTGCGACCGCGCATGAAATCGGCGGCCTTCTCGGCGATCATGATGGTCGGCGCGTTGGTGTGGCCGCCGATCACTGTCGGCATCACCGAGGCATCGACGACGCGCAATCCCTCGACCCCGTTGACCCGCAATTCTTCATCGACCACGGCTTCGGTGTCGGCGCCCATGCGGCAGGTGCCAACCGGATGATAGATGGTGCTGGCGGTCTCGCGGATATAGGCATCGATGTCGGCGTCGGTTTTGACGCCGGGGCCGGGGAAGTATTCCTGACCGACCATGCCGGCCACGGGCTCCTTGGCGTAGACATCGCGGGCCGCCTTGATGCCGTTCCGAAAAGTGATCAGATCATTTTCGACCGCCAGATAATCGTGAAATATTTTCGGCTTTTGGGCCGGATCGTTTGACGCCAGCGTTACACTGCCCCGGCTTTCCGGATGCAGAAGGATCACCCGGCAGCCCATAAAGCCGCCCTTCGGCTTGGTGATGCCGGGCACCCAGATTTGTGCGTCCGGCGCCATGCGGGTCATCAAAAACTCGATATCCGGGGCGCTCAGATGGGGCTGGGTGCGCACGTATGATATGGCGCCCACCGGCAGGGTGGTCAGATAGCCCTTGCCGAAGATGGCCCAATTGAGGACCGCCATGGTCAGCTGGTCGAGGCGCAACTGGTTGGCATATTCTTCCAATCCGCGCGCCGCATAGCCCACCAGGACGGAAAAATGGTCCTGCAAGTTCTGCCCGACGCTGGCGGCATCATGGACGATATCGATATCGTTGGCGGCCAGATGATCGGCCGGGCCGATGCCCGACAGCATCATTAGGTGCGGAGAGTTGAAGGCGCCGCCGGACAATACCACTTCGCGGGCGGCCCGCGCCGTTACCATTTGGCCGCGCTGGCGGAATTCCACACCGGCGGCGCGTTTATTCTCGAAAATCACCCGGCTTGCCTGGGCTTCGGTTTCCACGGTCAGGTTGGGCCGGGCGAGAGCCGGCTTCAAAAATGCCTTGGCGGTCGAAGACCGGCGTCCGCCTCCGATAGTGTATTCGGCCGGCCCGAAGCCTTCATGCATAGTGCCGTTCAAGTCATCGGTCACCGGGTGCCCGGCTGCCTTGCCGGCTGCCAGGTATGCCTGATGGACCTTGGAATGATCGTCGCCCCTGGCCACCTGCAAAGGCCCTTCGGCGCCGTGAAATTCCGTATCGCCCCCATGATGGCCCTCGGAGCGTTTGAAATAGGGCAGCACGTCGTTATAGCCCCAACCGGTCAGCCCCAACTGGCGCCAATGATCGTAATCGGATGGATGGCCACGGGAATAGATCATACCGTTGATCGAGGACGAGCCGCCGATGACCTTGCCGCGCGGGATATAGATGCTGCGGCCATCAAGCTGGGGTTCGGGCTCACTGTCGTAACCCCAATTGAAGCGCAAATCCTCGGCCAAGTCGCGGAATTTGAGGGGTAGTTTCAGCCAAGGATGGCGGTCCCACTTGCCGGCTTCGAGTAGCAGGACGGTTGTATCTTTATCTTCGCTCAAACGGTTGGCCAATACGCAGCCCGCCGATCCGGCGCCGACGATGATGTAATCGTATGTTTTATCTTGAGGCATGAATATTCCTTTGGCACCGAGGTGATGCAAAAAAATCTAGGACAAATATACATTACATGTCTAGCATGTTCACCGGATGTCATAACTAAGGCTGGGGAGACGTGATGATCGATAAACGGGTGGCAGACCTGGCCGCCGCCGTTGCCGGCATTGAAGACGGCGCCACCGTACTGGTTGGCGGCTTCGGCGATGCCGGCGTGCCCAACGATCTGGTGCAGGCGCTGGTCGAGCAGGGCGCCAAAGAGTTGACCCTGGTCGGCAACGGCGCCATCTCCGAAGTGGTCGGACACGGCCGCCTGATCGCCGAGGGCCGCGTACGGAAATTCATCGCCTCGTTCCCGAAGGGGCGCGGCTCGAAATTGTTCGAACCCGGCGACGCGTCTGAAAGCGTCGAGTTGGAGATCGTGCCGCAAGGCACCCTGGCCGAGCGCATTCGCGCCGCCGGCGCCGGCATTCCGGGGTTTTATACCGCCACCGCCTTCGGCACACCCTTGGCCGAGGGTAAGCCAACCATGGAATTTGATGGCAACCAATTCGTTTTGGAGCGGGCCATCCAGGCCGATGTGGCACTCATCAAGGCGAAGACGGCGGACCGCTGGGGTAATCTTGCCTACACCGGGACTGCGCGAAATTTCAATCCGATCATGGCGATGGCAGCCAAACGGACCATCGCCCAGGTTTCCGAGATTATCGATCCGGACCCGCTCGATCCCGAATATATCGTGACGCCGGGCATTTTTGTTGAGCGCGTCGTTGCGGTTGCGGATGATCTGCGCGAGGAGGGGCGGCAATGAGCGACACAAAACCAGCTGCGGAAAAAATCGGTCTCAGCCGGCTGCAAATCGCCTGGCGGGCGGCCCAAGATATCGCCGATGGCTCCTACGTCAATCTGGGTATCGGCATGCCGATGACCATTCCCCGCTTTCTGCCCGAAGGCCGCGAAATTATGTTGCACAGCGAGAACGGCCTTTTGGGCATGGGGCCGCCGCCGGCCAAGGGCGACGAAGACTGGGACCTGATCAATGCCGGCACAAGGCCAACGACGGTGTTGCCGGGCGGCAGCTTCTTTCACCATGCGGATTCCTTCGCCATCGTCCGGGGCGGGCATCTGGATATCTCTGTGCTCGGCGCCTTCCAAATTTCCGAAAAAGGTGATCTCGCCAATTGGAGCTTGGGGCCTAGCGCCGCCCGGGTGCCGACGGTCGGCGGTGCCATGGATCTGGCGGCCGGCGCGAAGCAAGTTTATGTGCTCACCGATCATTGCTCGCGCGACGGATCGCCCAAGATCGTCAAACAATGCGACTTACCCCTGACCGGCCTGGCTTGCGTCAACCGCATCTATACGGACCTGGCGATCATCGACGTGATCGGCGAAGGGCTTGTTGTCCGGGAAATTATCGAAGAGCTGAGCTTTGCCGATATCGAGGCCCAAACCGGCGCCGCGCTGCGCCTTTCCGATGATTGCAAAGCCCTGACTGCACCTGAGTTTGAAGACGCATAGGAGGATAAAATGAGAGCGGGCATCAACGCCCTATTGTGATGAAGATGGTTTATGGATAAACTAATCGTGCAATTTGAATTGTTTAATTTTGGGAGGAATTACTTATGAAGTACGGATTGCTGTTAGCTGCCAGCGCCTTGGCTGTGGCCGGGGCTTCGGTTGCGATGACCGCCGGGGCGCCCGGCGCCTATGCGCAAAAAGCGAATATCAAACTCAGCTATTGGGTGCCGCCGCGGCATCCGCTGACCCCCGGCTACAAAGAGTGGGGAAAATCCATCGAAAAGGCCACCGGCGGCGCCGTCACCACGACGTTGTTCCCGTCCAGCCAGCTCGGTTCGGGCCGTGACCATTATGACATGGTCAAGCGCGGCATCGCCGGTTTTGGGCTGATCAACCCGGGCTATACGCCGGGCCGATTCCCGGTATTGGGCGCATCTGATTTGCCGTTCATGCACTCGGATAGCTTGCGCGGCGCCCGGGCACTGACCCGCTGGTACAAGAAGTATGCGGCCAAGGAAATGAAGGACCATTATGTCTGTCATATCTTTACCCATGATAAGGCGACCTTTCATACCACCAAGAAGCAGATTCGGGTGCCCGCCGACGTCAAGGGGCTGAACATCCGCTCGGCCAACCAGACCATGTCCCGTTTTGTGAGCGCTTTGGGTGCAAACCCGGTCCAAGTTCCGATCATGGAAGCCAAAGACACTCTTGCCAAAGGCATTACCGACGGCATCACGGTTACCCACGGCGGTTTGACAGGAACGTTCAAGTTCAAAGACGTAGTCAATTACACGCTTGATGTGCCTCTTTACATGTCAACCTTTGAGCATGGCATGAACAAGCGTTTGTATAGTGGCATGAGCGCTTCGCAGCGCCGTGTGATCGACGACCATTGCACGCCGGAATGGGCAGCAAAGGTTTATAAGCCTTGGTACGATACTGCCAAGGGTGATGAAGCCACCGGTCGCGCGTTGAAGGACCACACATGGACAAAAGTGAACGCCAGTGAATTGAAGCAATGGCGCGATGCCGCGAAACCGGTCGTTGCCTTATGGGCCGCCTCAGTGAAAAAAGTCGGGTTGGATCCCGATGCGGTTCTCAGTGACTTGCGGAGTGAATTGAAGAAAGAAAACGCTCTGTTCTAAATTCTCATATGATTGCGGTGCCCATCATAGATTGATGGGCACCGTTTTTATTGTTGGGGGCTTCAAACTGTGGAAAAAATTGTTACCATCGTCGAGCAAACGGCGGGGTATTGCATTGGCTTTCTTGCCATTATTACATTTAGCGAAGCCATTTTGCGCTACGGCTTTTCAACGCATATTCCAGATAGTTTCGTTTTCGGCCAGATGGTGCAAGGTATCGCCATTTGCTGGGGTATCGCGACCACCACCTACGCCGACCGGCAGATCACCGTCGATATCCTTTATGAATTCGGCGGCTCAACGCTTCGCCGTATCTGCGACGTAGTCGGCTATTCGGTCAACCTCGCCTTTATGGCCGCCTTCGGTTACGCCATTACCTTCAAGGTCTTCGATATTCTCGAAGCCGGCGAGATTTCTAACGATCTGGCGGTGCCGCTTTGGACCGGCTACACGTTGGCGTCGGTTGGAATCTTGGCGGCATTTCTCATGTCGGCTTTGCGCTGGTGGCAAATCGTAATTCAACGCCAGCATATTCACGAACACATGATGGGCGGTGTCGAAACATGAATGATCCCGTCACAATTGCCCTGATCGCAAGCTTGATCGTTGTTGTACTTATGCTTATGCGGGTGCCGATTGCCATTGCGCTCGGCGGTGTCGCCGTGCTCGGTTTTGGCTTTATGGTGGATTTCGAGGCCGCCATCGGCCTGTTGATCGATTCGCCCATCCGCACGATCACCAATTTTAACTTTAGCGTCATTCCCATGTTCGTCCTGATGGGCGTTCTGGTCTCGGCCGGCGGCATGAGCCGCGAGTTGTTCCGCGCCGCCAACGCCTGGGTCGGGCATTTTCCCGGCGGCATGGCCATGGCGACCATTCTTGCGTGCGGCGGATTTGCCGCCATCAACGGCTCGTCGATTGCCACTGCGGCCACCATGACCAACGTGGCGCTGCCGGAAATGCGGCGCGTTGGCTATAACCCCGGCCTGTCGGCGGGCATTATCGCGTCCGGCGGCACCCTCGGCATCATGATCCCGCCTTCGGTGATGTTTATTTTGTACGCCATCATTACCGAAAATGACGTCGCGACCTTGTTTCTTGCCGGTATCATTCCGGGCCTTATCTCCATCGTGCTGTACTGCATCACTGTTCAGGTTCTCTACCGCTTCAAAAAAGATTGGATGCCGCGCAGCCAAGCCGCCAATCGCAAAGAACGCTGGGACAGCCTTAAAGATGTCTGGGCGACGGTCTTGTTGTTCGTACTGGTCATGGGCGGCATTTATGGCGGCTTTGTGACCATCACCGAAGCGGCTGGATTGGGCGTGCTTGGCGCCCTCGGCATTAGTTTTGCCCGCAAGCGTCTCACCTGGAAAGTGACCGTGGACGCGCTGGTGGAAAGTCTGCGCAACTCGGCGGCTATCTTTTTCATTCTGGTCGCCGCCTTCCTGTTCCAGTTCTTCCTGGCGGTTACCCAGGCGCCGCAGTTGCTGGCCGGATTTCTGGGCAGCCTCGATATCGGCCCCACCGGCGTCATCATCCTGATCATGATCTTCTATATCCTGGCCGGCATGTTTGTCGACGGGTTGGCGGTGATCCTGCTGACCATCCCGATTTTTTATCCGGTGGTTCTGGATCTGGGTTTCGATCCGATCTGGTTCGGCGTGCTGGTGGTTATGACCGTGGAGATCGGCCTGATTTCACCGCCCATTGGAATGATCTGTTTCATCATGAACAATATGGTGCGCGATATCGGGCTGGTGAATATCTATAAGGGTGTGTTGCCCTTCATGGCCGCCGATTTTGTCCGCTTGTCGTTGCTGGTGTCGTTTCCGGCCTTGGCGCTGTGGATCCCCAATACCATCGGCTGGGCCGCGAAATAGTAACCGGCTAAAATCCTATGGGCTGATGCAGAGCCACGGAAGCGCCGCGCGCACCAAGCTGCAATCGCTGATCGGTTAGGGAAGTTCCAGCCGGACCTCGACGGCGGCGCTGGCGATCACCGCCTTGTCGTCGGCTTCCGGATCGGCCACGTCGAGGCCGCCTTTGACCGCCGTCACGCTGATCTGACCCACCGGCAGCGCCGCCTTGACGGCGTCCAGATCGACCGCGTCCGGGTTTTGCACACCGACGGTGACATGGACTTCCATGGTGCCTGTGTCCACATCAAGGGTGCGCAGCATGGTCAGCGACGAATGATGGATGGCATCGTTGACGGCGCGAACGGCGGCCTTGGTGTAATCGCCGCCGTGCAGATCGTTGCCGGTTCCCATTTCCAATATGACGCGTCTCTTTGCCATGTCCCGGCTCCCCTAAGGCAGATCAAGCCGCACGATGGCGGCGGCGTTGGCGATCACGGTCGAGCCGTCGCCGGTCTGGTCTGGAATTTCGAGCCCGCCCTCGATCACATTGACGGTGCCGGTGCCGTGCGGAAGAACGGCAAGGACTGCGGCAGTGTCTACTTGATCCGGCTTTGGCACGCCGATATTGACCTCCACCTCCATGTCATCCACATCCAGGCCAAGGGCGGCGGCGGCGCTAAACGAGTTGTGCCACAGCGCGTCTCTCAGCGCGCGCACAGCCGCCTTGGTATAGTCGGCGCCGCGAATATCGGTGCCCATGCCAATCTCCAGAACAACGCGCTTCATGGTCATACTATCAATCCCCTTAATCCGGTTCTTCGTCCATGATCCAGTTTCGCCGATCCCGGTCAACCGTAATTTTCGTTGGGCTTGGCGATGCCGATCCTCTAATTTGTTTGCCTGTAACGTTAAGGAGCCAACAATGATCACATCCGATTTGAGCGGCAAGACCGCGCTGATTACCGGCGGCGGATCGGGCATCGGGCGCGCCACAGCGGAATTGTTTCTGGCCTCGGGCGCTACCGTCGCCGTCAATCATCTGCCCGGCGATGAAGGTGCGCTTGCCGCCATCGAAGACATGCGCGCCGCCGGCCAAGTCATCTCCGCGCCCGGCGATGTGTCCGATGCTGCCTCGGCGCCGGGCATGGTGCGCGCCGCTATCGACGAATTGGGCGGGCTAGATATCCTGATCAACAACGCCGGTACCGCGGTCTCGCCGGTGCCCACCGATTTTAAAGATTTGGACGCCATGACCGATGAATTCTGGGCGGCGACCATCAACACCAATTTGCTCGGCGCCTTCCGCTGCACCCGCGAGGCGGCGCCGGAGTTAAAGGCGGCAAGGGGCGCCGTAGTCTCCACCGCCTCGGTCGCCGGGCTCGGCCTCCGCGGCTCCTCCATTGCGTATGGCGCGTCCAAGGCGGCGCTGATTAACCTGACCAATTCGCTAGCCCGCGCCCTGGCGCCGGAGGTGCGCGTCAACGCCGTCGCGCCGGGCCTGGTGGAAAGCCCCTGGACCAGCCAATGGCCCGCCGAGCGGATGCAAAAGACCAAAGAATCGACTCTGTTGGAGCGCCTCGCCCAGCCCGCCGATATTGCCGAGGCGATGCTGTTCCTGGCCGCCGGCGCGTCCTACATCACCGGCCAGACTTTGGTGGTCAATGGCGGCCAGGCTTGAAATCTCTTAAGCCCCATCCAGCTTGAACAGTTTGAGCGAATTGGTGCGCCCGATTTTCATACGGTCGTCCTCGGAGATGCCAGCCGCGTCGAACCAGACGGCGGCTTCCTCGACGCCTTCGAAGGGATAATCCGACGAAAACAAGATGCGGTCGGCGCCGATCTCCATCATGGCATCAATCAGCGTCCGCGTGTGAAAATTGCCGGATGTGGTGAGATAGAAATTTTCCTGAAAGTATTCGGCGATCAGCCTTTTCGCCGGGTATTTGGGCGGCGCTTTGGTCCAGCTGTTGCGGTTGTCGATGCGCCACAGACTATAGGGGATGCCCTCACCCATATGGCCGAGGATAATCTGCAACTTGGGATGCTTATCGAATAGCCCGGAGCACATAAGGCGCAGCGCATGCACCGCCGTTTCCTGTGCGAACGCCCAGGTGGGGCCTAAGAGCCACGGATGGCCTTCGTAAATGCGCGACTGGCTTTCCAACGGGTTGCGGGGATGCAAATAGAACGGCACGTCCAGCTCTTCAACCACCTGCCAGAACGGCCAATATTGATCCAGATCGTAATAGAGGCAACTGTCAGCATCGTCCTTTTGGGAGAATCCATTAACCAAAGCGCCGATGAAACCCAGATCGTTCACGCAGCGCTTCAATTCCGCCGCCGCCAATTCCGGATCCTGCATCGGCAAGGCCGCCAGGCCCTGAAACCGGTCCGGGCGCTTGGCCACTTCTTCGGCCAGCGCATCGTTGGAGCGGCGCGCAATTTCGTCGGCCTTGCTGGTGTCCGGGATCGCCTGGATGGCTGGCGCGTTCAGCGACAGGATCATCATCTCCATATCGAACTTGTCCATAAAGCCGAGGCGCTTTTCCTGGACATCCAATAGCCGGCTTTTCAGCTCGGGCCAGATTTCCTCGGGCAGGAAACCGTGGGAATCCATGATTGTGTCTTCGATGGCGAAATGTTCTTCCAGTCCTATCTTGCCCTTCATGATGGCTCCTTTGTTTCTGCGGGCCGCTGGCCTTTTAAGGTTTAAACCGGCTTGGCTATGGTTAGAATGCGATACAAACGGGCGAAGTGAAAGCAGTCAATAAAGCCAGGGGGGGAGGGTCTATCCAATGAGCGAAACAGCCAATTTCGATTACATCGTCGTTGGCGCCGGATCGTCGGGCGCTGTCATCGCCAATCGGCTGAGCGAGGACGAAGGTGTCAGCGTCTGCCTGGTGGAGGCCGGCCCGCCTGATACCTCGCCCTTCATTCATATCCCCACCGGCATCATTAGATTGGCCCAGCACAAGGTCCTCAACTGGCGCTTCAACACCAAGCCGCAACCCGGCATGCAGGGCCGCCCCATCTATACGCCCAGAGGGCGCACCCTCGGCGGCTCGTCGTCGATCAACGCGATGGTCTATATTCGCGGCAACCGCCTGGATTACGACGACTGGGCTAGCGAAGGCAATGCGGGCTGGTCGTGGGAGGACGTAAAACCTTATTTCATGAAGGCCGAGCATAACGAGCAGTATCAAAACGATGGCCACCACGGCACCGGCGGGCCGCTCAATGTGACCTTCCCGAACGCCGTCTCGCCGCTGACCGACGAATTTGTTGCCGCCGCCGAGAGCCTGCAATACAAGCATAACCCCGATTTCAATGGCGAGACCCAGGACGGCGTCGGCCTGCACCAAGCGACCCAGAAAAACGGCCGTCGTTGGTCCACGGCGATGGCCTATATCCGCCCGGCCGCCAAGCGCCGCAATATGACCGTGATGACCAATGCCCCGGTTGCCCGCATTACCGTAGCCGATGGCCGCGCCACCGGCGTCGAGATTATCGGCGGGCGCAAACTGACCGCGAGCCGGGAAGTGATCCTGTCCGCCGGCGGTATTGTATCCCCCAAAATCCTGATGCTGTCCGGCATTGGCGCGGCGGATGAATTGAAAGCGCATGGCATTGAAGTGGTGCATGATCTTCCCGGCGTCGGCAAAAACCATCAGGACCATGCCGCCATCATCACCGCTATGCGCACCAAATCGACCATCCCATGGGGATTTTCCTGGCCCAAGCTGCCGGCGTTCGCGGTCGATGCGTTTAACTATTTGTTCCGGCGGCGCGGTTTCTTCTCGGCGCAGATTATCGAAAGCGGTGGCTTCATCCGCACCGGCCCAGGCCTCGACCGACCCGACGTCCAAATTGTTTTCATCCCCGGCCACCGGGCGCCGCCGCCAAAAATGATTGAGGTTGGGCACGGCTATTCCTGCTCGGCGGTGCTGCTTCGCCCGAAAAGCCGGGGCACGATTTCGCTGGCCTCCAAGGACCCCGCCGCCCCGCCGGTAATCGATCCCTGCTTTTTCGAAGACCCGGCCGATATGGAAGTGCTTCTCAAAGGACTTAAAGAAGCCAGGCGCATCACCCAAAGCCAGGTGTTTCTCAAATACCGCCCGACAGAATGGACGCCCGGCGACATGGTGCAGACCGATGACGAATTGCGCGACTTTATCCGTGGTTCCGGCGGCACCATTTTCCATCCCGTCGGCGCCTGCAAGATGGGCAGTGACGATATGGCCGTTGTCGATACGCGGCTCCGTGTGCATGGCATCAAAGCCTTGCGCGTCGCCGACGCCTCGATCATGCCGACCATCGTCGGCGGCAA
>JABHAA010000072.1 GCA_018674495.1 Rhodospirillaceae bacterium
TGGCGGCGATACCGGCGGCCTTGTGGCTGCTGGACGAGCCGGCGGCATCGCTGGATACGGCTTCGGAACAAGTATTGGAAGACGAAATTACCCGTCACCGGGCGGCGGGCGGCCTTGTTGTTATGGCTTCCCACGGGCGTGATCCGTCCGATGGCACAGTGCTCGAACTGGACCAATATGCGGCCAATATGGCGGATTTTGGGGACGCTGTGCTTTGAGCCCGCTTTTTGCCCTGATCGCCCGCGATATCCGTCTGGCAGTGCGCCAAGGCGCCGACAGTATGATGGTTATCGTGTTTTTCGTGCTGGTGGTGGTTTTGTTTCCCTTAGGTATCGGCCCGGAGCCGGCCATATTGGCGCGCGTCGCCGCCGGCGTCATCTGGGTGGCGGCCTTGCTGGCGGCGATGCTGTCTATGGACCGCTTGTACCAGAGCGATCACGAGGACGGATCGTTGGAATTGCTGGTGTTGTCGCCGCTGCCGCTGGAATTGCAGTTCCTCGCCAAGGCCGCGGCCCATTGGCTGACCACCGGCTTGCCGCTGATCATCGCGGCGCCGTTGCTCGGCGTTTTCTTGAATATGCGCGCCGAGGGATTTGGGGTCCTTTTGGCCGCCCTGGCCCTCGGCACGCCGAGCCTCAGCCTGATCGGCGGCGTCGGCGCGGCGTTGAGCCTCGGCGCCCGGCGTTCCGGGGTATTGTTATCGCTGCTGGTTTTGCCGCTGTTTATCCCGGTGCTGATCTTCGGCGTCTCGGCGGTGGATGCCAGCCTGACGGGCTTGGGCGCGAAAGCACAACTTCTTATCCTCGGCGGATTGCTGCTGGGCGCGGCGGCGCTAACGCCCTGGGCCGGTGCCGCCGCCTTGCGCCAGGCTGCGGAATAGGCCAAATGATAGAAATCAATGTCAATTCATCGCGAGCGCGCTAGATATATTCGCTCAACCGAATTACAACGGATGCCATGCACCGGTTTGCCAACCCGACCCGATTTTTAAAGCTCATTAGCGCCCTGCAGCCATGGGCTATGGGGGTGAGCGTGCTTTGCCTAGCCGCCGGGCTTTATTTCGCGCTCATTGTCTCGCCCGCCGATTATCAGCAAAGCGAGACGGTGCGTATCATGTACGTGCATGTGCCGGCCTCCTGGATGGCCATGTTCTGCTATTCGGCCATGGCCGGTGCCTCGGCTGTCGGCCTGATCTGGCGCCATTTGACCGCTTTCGTGGTAGCCCGCGCCACCGCCCCCATCGGCGCCGCCTTTACATTTCTGGCGCTGGCCACCGGATCGCTGTGGGGCAAGCCCATGTGGGGTACCTGGTGGGTGTGGGATGCGCGCTTAACATCGGTGCTGATACTGTTGTTTCTCTATTTGGGCTATATGGCCTTGGAAGGCGCTTTCGACGACCGCTCCCGAGGGGCGCGCGCCGCTGCTATCCTGGCCATCGTCGGTGCCGTCAATGTGCCGATCATCAAGTTTTCGGTGGATTGGTGGAACACCTTGCATCAGCCGGCCAGCGTCGTGAAGATTGACGGCCCGGCGATCCATTCGAGCATGTTGACGCCGCTTCTGTTGATGGCGATGGGCTATACCGCATTTTATTTCTGGGTGATGTTCGTGCGCGTCCGCGCCGAGTTCAACGACGCCCGCATTCAGGCGCTGCGCCTCCGCCAGACCGAGGCTTGAGGGTATGGATTTTAACACCTTTATCGATATGGGCGGCTACGGGGCGTTTATCTGGCCATCCTATGGCCTCTCGGCGCTGGTATTGGTTGCTATCCTTTGGCAGAGTCGCGCCCGGCTGAAACGCTCCGGCGCCGAGCTGGAAAGATTGCGCCACAAAGACGATGTCCAAGAGGACCGCCCGTGAAACCCAAACATCAAAGACTGGCATTCATATCACTCGGCTTCCTTTTATTGGCGGGCGCCGTGGCGCTGGTGCTGACCGCCTTTCAGGACAACCTTGTTTTTTTTCACAGTCCAACTGATTTAAAGACCAAGGTAATCAGTGCGGAGCAACGCTTACGCGTCGGCGGGCTGGTGGAAGAGGGCAGCGTCAAACAAATCGCCGACGCCAATGTTCGTTTCACGGTGACCGATCTGGCCAATTCGGTCCAAGTTAATTTTCGCGGCATCCTGCCGGACCTGTTCCGCGAGGGCCAAGGCATCGTCGCCGAGGGTCATTTCCGGGACGGCATCTTCCAGGCAACCGAAGTGCTGGCCAAGCACGACGAAACCTACATGCCCGTCGAGGTCGCTGACGCGATTAAGAAATCCGGGCAATGGAAAGGCGGTCCTGTTGGGCCGGGAAAAGGGAGCGCACCAAAACCATGATATCCGAGCTTGGACATTTCGCCCTGATCATGGCCATGGCGGTGGCCTTCGTGCAGGCCTTTGCCGGCCTAGTCGGGCCGTGGCGCCACAATGAAGGCTTAGCCGCGATGGCGGCGCCAGCGGCACTTTTGCAGTTTGCGTTGGTGTCCTTGTCCTTTGCGGCCCTAACCCATGCGTTCGTCACTTCGGATTTCTCGGTCGCTAATGTGGCCAACAATTCGCACAGCTTGAAGCCGATGCTCTATAAGGTGTCCGGCGTCTGGGGCAACCATGAAGGCTCGATGCTGATGTGGGCGCTGATCCTTGCCCTCTATGGCGGCGCGGTGGCGTTTTTCGGCGGCAATTTAAGGCCCAGCCTCAAAGTGCGGGTGCTCGGCGTCCAGGCGCTGATTGGCATCGGCATATTGGCGTTTATCCTGTTCACCTCGAACCCGTTCGAGCGCTTGAACCCGGCGCCCATCGACGGTGCGGGGCTTAATCCGTTGCTGCAGGACCCGGGCCTGGCCTTTCATCCGCCGCTTCTCTATCTCGGCTATGTGGGGCTGTCGACGACCTTTTCGTTCGCCGTTGCAGCCCTCATCGAAGGTCGCATCGATGCCGCCTGGGCGCGCTGGGTGCGGCCCTGGACGTTGGCCGCCTGGGGGTTTTTGACTGGCGGTATCGCGCTTGGCTCCTGGTGGGCCTATTACGAATTGGGCTGGGGCGGCTGGTGGTTCTGGGACCCGGTGGAGAATGCCAGCTTCATGCCCTGGCTGGCGGCAACGGCGCTCCTACATTCGGCCATTGTCTCGGAAAAGCGCGATGCGCTCAAAGCCTGGACCGTGTTCCTGGCGATCATCGCATTTGCGCTCTCGATGCTGGGCACCTTCCTGGTGCGCTCGGGCGTGCTGACTTCGGTGCACGCCTTCGCGTCCGATCCATCGCGCGGCGTCTTCATCCTGGCATTCCTGGTGATCACTGTCGGCGCTGCTTTTGCGCTCTATGCCTGGCGGGGCCCAAGCCTTGTCGGCCAAGGCCGCTTCGATCCCATATCAAGGGAAGGCGGACTGGTGGTCAACAATTTCTTGCTTACCGTAGCCGCCGCATCGGTGCTGCTCGGCACCCTTTATCCGTTGTTCCTGGATGTGCTTGAACTTGGCAAGGTGTCGGTGGGGGCGCCCTATTTCAATTCCGTGTTTATCCCGATGATGATCCCGGCGATTATTTTGATGGGTATCGCGCCGCTACTGCAATGGAAGCAGAGCGACGGCGCAAAGGCAGTAGCCCGCCTCAAATACGTCTTTCTGATCGCCGTCTTGGTGGGCTTCGGCTTTTGGCTACTGTTCGACCGGGCCAGCGCGCTGGCGTCGTTCGGCATGGCGCTGGCGGCCTGGCTGGCCTTGGCGACCCTTTATGAATTTGCGTCGCGGGTGCGCCTGTTCGAGCCCGGCCTGGCGGCCACCTGGCGGCGTATTTTGCGCCAGCCGCGCGCCAGTTGGGGCATGACACTGGCCCACGGCGGCCTCGCCCTCGCCATCGCCGGTATGACCGCGTCCAGCGCATGGCGCAGCGAAAGCATCCAGGTCATGCGCCCCGGCGAAACGGTGACGGTGAGCGGCTATGAATTCACATTGAAAGGTGCCAAAACCATCCAGGGTCCCAACTATCAGGCGCTTACGGGCGCCTTCCAGGTCAAACGCGGCGACGGGTTCCTGATCGATTTATTCCCGGAGAAACGCACCTACACGGTATCGCGCCAGCCGACCACAGAGGCCGCCATCGAGCCGACATTTTTTGGCGATCTTTATGCGGTGATCGGTGATGCCGACGGCAAGGGCGGCTATATTACCCGGATTTATTTCAATCCCCTGGTTCCGTGGATGTGGGCCGGCGCGCTGATCATGATGCTGGGCGCCGGCGTCAGCCTGACCGACCGGCGCTACCGCATCGGCGCGCCATCCGCGCGGCCGGTTCCCAAAGGCGCCGAGGCCGAAGCCTGATGGGCCAAGACGCTTGATCAAACGGCTCGCCTTCCTCGCCCCGATCCTTGTGCTCGGCATTCTGGCCATCTGGTTTACCCTCGGCCTGCAGCGCGATCCCAGCCGCATACCGTCGGTGCTGATCAACCAGCCGGTGCCGGAGTTTTCGCTTGCCGCGCTGAAAGGCTTTGATCGCGGCTTTTCCAACAAGGACCTCATGGGCAAGGTCTCGCTGGTCAATATCTTCGGCTCTTGGTGCTATGCGTGCCTCGCCGAGCACCCATTCCTGATGCAACTGACCAAAAACAAGGTGCTGCCCGTCTACGGCATCGATTGGCGCGAGCAGGACCGTACCTCGGGCCCGCGCTGGCTGAAGCGGCAGGGCAATCCTTATTTGCTGGTGGGCGATGATCCGAAAAGCCGGGGCGCCATCGCTTTCGGTGTCTCCGGCGCGCCGGAAAGCTTCATCGTCGATAAGGCCGGCATTATCCGCTACAAACATATCGGCGTCATCAACCAAGCCAATTGGAAGGCGACTTTGCTTCCCATTGTGCAAAAACTGAGGCAGCAATAATGCTTCGTGGCCTGCTCGTAACCTTCGTCCTGGCGTCCATAATTTGGGTGCCGCCATCCTTCGCCGTCGATCCCAACGAGATATTGGAGGACAGCGTACTGGAGGGCCGCGCGAGGCAAATTTCCAAGGGCCTTCGCTGCATTGTCTGCCAGAACCAGTCGATTGACGATTCCGACGCCCAGTTGGCCCGCGACTTGCGCGTGTTAGTGCGCGAACGGCTGGTGGCCGGCGATAGCGATCAGGGCGTTGTCGATTACATTCAGTCCCGCTACGGCGATTACGTGCTTTTGAATCCTCCGGTAAAAGGCACCACGGCGGTCTTGTGGCTGGGGCCGGTGGGGTTTGCGCTGATCGGTATATTCGGCATCACCGTCTATTTTCGCCGGCAAAAGAAACTGCAATTGGCGGGTCCCGCCGCCGGCACTGAAAAAGATCGCAGCTCATGACCGTTTGGTTGCTGGCCGGCTTGTTATCGTTGTTGGTGCTGTTTGTGCTGATCCTGCCCTTGTTCCGCCGGCGCAGCGCTGGGCAAGGCCACGAGGCCGGCGTCTATGCCAGCCAGGTCGCCGAGATCGAGAATGACCGCGCCCTCGGCCTCATCGATCAAGACGAAGCCGATGTCTTGGCCGAAGAGATCACCCAGCGATTGGCGGCTGCTACCGATGATGCCGCCCGGGGCGACGGAGCGCCGCAAGCGGCCGGCTTATTGGTGGCCATTAGTATCGTCGTATTGGTGCCGGTATTCTCGTTTTCCATATATGGCTGGCTGGGTGCGCCGGCCCAGCCGGGCCTTCCCTATGCGACGCGCGCGCCCGATGTCGATCCCGAAACCGCTAGCCTGAAAAAGGTTGTCGATACCCTGGCCAAACGCATGCAGCAATCGCCGGACCGTTTGGAGGGCTGGAAGCTGCTCGGCCGCTCGTCCATGCGGCTCGGCGATTATGCCCAGGCGGCCCACGCCTTCCGTCAGGCCGCCCGGCTGGCGCCAACCGACGCCGCCATGCAAGCCGCCCTGGCCGAAGCGATGTTTATGAACGCCGGGCAAAGTTTTGAGCCGGAATCCCGGGCGGCGCTGGAAGCTGCTCTCAAAGTCAATCCGCGCCTGGAAAAAGCATTGTTCTATCTGGGATTGGCGCAATTTCAGGCCGGCGAGCACGGCCCGGCGGTGCAGAGCTGGACCGATCTGGTGGCCATATCGCCTGCGAGCGCACCCTATCTGGACAGCGTCCGCCGCCAGATCGCCAATGCCGCCAAGGCCGGCGGCATCGATTTGGGCCGGGTCCGGTCCAGGCTGGAACCGGCCACGGCGCCGGTTCGGGCGCCAAGCACGGCCCCAAGCGCCGGCCCCAGCCGCGGAGACGTGGAAGCGGCATCCAAAATGTCGGAAGCGGAGCGGGCAAAATTTATCCGCTCCATGGTCGCCCGACTGGCTGCCAGGCTGAAAGAACAGCCCGGAGACGCCGCCGGATGGCGCCGTTTGGCGCGCGCTTACAGGGTGCTCGGCGAGACCGAAAAAGCCAATCAGGCCGAGAGCCGGGCCAAACAAATCGAAGCGGGCGGTACGGGCGCAGGCTCGCCGGAAAATTCCCGATGAAAAAGCCCACAGGATTCCTTTGGTTGGGGCTTGATATTCGGGCCAGGAGCACCATATTTATGGACTTGACGTGCATTCGGAGCATTGTACATGGGTGAAGACAGATTTCGGCTGGTAACGCGGGCGGATTTTGATGGCGTCGTCGCCGGCGGTTTGCTGATCGAGTTGGACATAGTTGACCAGGAGGTTCTGTTCGCCGAGCCTCGTGATGTCCAACAGGGCCGCGTTGATATCACGCCGCGCGATATTACCACCAACCTTCCCTTTGTGGATGGAGTGCATCTTTGCTTTGACCACCATGTCAGCGAAACGGTGCGCGTCGGCGAACACAAAAACCACATTATCGATCCCAACGCGCCATCGGCAGCGCGTGTTGTCTATGAATATTACGGCGGCGAAAACGCCTTTCCCAAAATTTCCACGGAAATGATGGAAGCGGTCGATAAGGCCGACGCGGCGCGTTATTCGGAGCGCGATATTCTAGCGCCGAGCGGCTGGGCGCTATTGAATTTTCTCATCGATCCGCGCACCGGTCTTTCCCGGCTCAATAATTTCTCCACCTCCAACGATGAATTCATGCGCGATATGATGGTCTATTGCCGGCATCATCCGGTAGAGGAAATTCTGGCTATTCCAGAGGTTGAGGAACGGCTGCGCGTGTTCCAGGAACATGAAGAGCTGGCGGAAATGCAAATCAAGCGATGCGCCACCATCGACGGCAATGTGGTGGTCGCTGATTTGCGCGAAGAAGATCCGATCTATGTGTGCAACCGGTTCTTGCTGTACGGCATTTATCCGAGCGCCCAAGTTTCCATCAACGTCCTGCCCGGCGATACCGATGACAAGATTTTGCTGGCGGTCGGAAAATCCATCCTCAACCGGGGCTCGAACGCCAATATCGGGCTTTTGATGCTGGAACAGGGCGGCGGTGGCCATGAAGGCGTCGGCACATGCCAGATCGCCAAGGATGACGCGGAAAGTGTGCTTGTTGATCTGATCGGCGCCATCAAACAGGCCGGCTGATACCAAGCTGGTTTTGGCCTGAAATCTCCGAAACGAAAGTTAGCCGCCGCGGTTACCTTGCGTGCGCAGGAATTGCGGCAGCGATGCGATGTCCGGGCAGCCGATCTGGCCCATAATCTGTATCAATTCCGTGCGCAATAATTCCGCCGCGTGGGCCGCACCGGGCTCGCCGAGGGCGGCAACCCCATACATAAAGGCGCGCCCGAGGAACACGAAATCGGCGCCCCTTGCCAAGGCCCGCGCCACATCAAGTCCGGAGCGGGCACCCGAATCCACGAACAGTTTCAATTCATCGCCAATGCGGGCGCGAATGTCATCGATCATATCCAATGGATGTACTAGAGATTCCGACTGGCGGCCCCCATGGTTGGACAAAAGTACCGCATCTAGCCCAAGTCGTGCGCAATGCTCGATGTCGGTTTCGCTCAAAAGCCCCTTAACGATCATCGGGCCGTCCCAATGTTTGCGCAAAGCCTCGATCTCGGGCCAGCCGATCATGCGCGCCAGCAAGCCGCTGATCATTTCGGAAACTGATGCGTAATTGGCGCCGGCGGGAAAATAGGGCAGCAGACTTTCAAACCTGGGTGGCCCGGCGGCCAGCGTCGCCAGCGCCCAGGAAGGATTGAGGGCGATGCGCGACAAATTGTTTAAGGACAATTTCGGTGGCACCGTCATGCCGTTCTTGATCTCGCGCAATCCCCGGCGCGTAGTCGGCGTATCGACGGTGACCAGCAGGGCCGAGAAACCGGCCGCCTTGGCCCGGTCCAAAAGCTCTTTTTCGTGGCCGTGATCGGCCAGCGGGTATAGCTGAAACCAGGCATGTTCGCCGGCGATGGCGCCGATTTTTTCGATGCTCGACGTGGCCATGGCGCTCAAACAAAAGGGAATGTTGGCTTCTTTGGCGGTGGCGGCAAGGTACTCGGCGGCGCGCGGCCAGATCAGCCCCGACAATCCCACCGGCGCCACGCCGAAGGGCATGGCGTAGGAGCGCCCAAAGATTTCGGTGGCCGTTTCCGGATCGCTGCGCTGTTCCAGATAATCGGGCACGAACTGAACCTGGTGAAAAGCCGCCCGGTTATTGGCCAGCCCGCCTTCGTCGCCGGCGCCGCCATCCAGGTAATCGAAGGCAAAGCGCGGCATTCGGGCCTGAGCGCCAGACCTGAGATCAGGAATCGAGGGATATTTTTTCATGGGGTTATTTTGGGACATAACCCGGAGACTAATCTCCCGATCCAACAAATGCCAATAGTCTATTTTGCGCCGATCAAGCGGCGATAATGCGATCCGGCGGCAGGCGCACTTCGACCGTAGTGCCGATGCCAAGCTGGCTGATGATATTCATGTGCCCACCGTGGAGATCCACCAAACTTTTTGTCAGCGGAAGGCCCAGGCCGGTGCCTTCGTTTTCCCGGTCGAAGGCGTTGCTCACCTGGCCGAACTTGGTCATGGCAATCGCGATATGTTCGTTGGTCATACCGATGCCGGAATCCTCGACCGCGAGCACCAGCGCATTTTCATCATCAACGTGCGAGCCCAACGACACCGTACCGCCGTGATCGGTAAATTTGACGGCGTTGGTCAGGAGGTTGACCAATATTTGTTTGATGCGCAGCCGGTCTGCATTGATCGTACAGGGCAGATCGCGCATGCCGTTGAATAGTTTTACGCCCTTTTTGCTGGCCGGTTCGGCGACGTAATCCATCGCTTCGGCGGCCACGTCGCGGAGTTCGAAGTTTTCTGAGCTGAGATCGGCGGCGCCGGCCTCGATCGAGGACAAATCCAGGATTTCGTTGATGACTTCCAAAAGGTGGCTGCCGGCATTCGAAATGGTTCCGATATATTCGGCCTGTTTATCGTTGGCCAGGGGCCCGAATATTTTACTGAGCAGCGAATCAGAGTAGCCGATGACCGCGTTCAATGGGGTGCGCAATTCGTGGCTCATATTGGCAAGAAATTCGGATTTGGCCCGGTTGGCGGCTTCCGATTTATTCATGGCGTCTTCAAGTTCGCGCTCGTGGAGCTTAAGCTTTGTGATCTCGTAGTGAAACGATATGGTAGCGCCGTCGCTCAACTCCTGGCGGTTGTAGCCAAACCATCGGTTATCTTCGGCCCGGTATTCCCCTTGGCGGCCGCTTTCGAGGCCATGCGTGATGTAGTCATCGATCCATTGATCGGAATTTTCAAAACTGGTTTCCATATAGTTGGCCGCCGCCAGCGCTCTCACATATTCGGAAAAATGTAGCCCTGGCTCGAGCATGGCGGAAACTCCGCTGTGGATTTCCTTGTAAAACTGGTTGCACATCGCCAGACGCCGGTCCTGATCCCAAAGAACAACGCCTGCATTCATGCTATCTAGGGCGTCCAGGAAACGTCGCTCGCTTTCACCAAGGGCGCTTTCCGCGCTTTCCTGTCTTTGGGCCGTTTGCCGGAGGGTATCGATGGCGCGCACCAGGTCGCCGAATTCGCCCGACCGCGGAAACTTCGAAATATCAATATTTGTGTCGCCCGCGGCCATGCGCTGTAGGGAGTTGGTCAGCAGCTTCATCGGTCGGACAATGCGCCCCAAAACCAGCCATAGAAACATACCGATCAAGACAAGCGGAAGGGCGGGCCTGAGGGCGTTGGTCGCATTGGCAACTGATTTAATCTCGTCGAGGGCGGCGGTGACGCCGCGTGCGCGCAGCGTCTTGTCGGCGGCGATCTGGCGGCCAAGTAGGATAAGCCCCGCAAGGGCCGGCTTGTCATCGACGACAATCCGGGCATCAATCTCGGACGGAACCAGGCCCCGCCTGGTAAGTTCTACCGCCTGTTCCAGGGAGCGCTGGTATTCAATCAGCACGGCGCCAACGTCGGTAAGGGCGGCAATTTCGTTGGGCTTATCGGTACGCGCGCGGTACTTGGCGAGCAATTGCTCCGCTTGGTTGCTTTGCACCTGGAATTTTTCTGCTAAAGCCGGATCGCCCTTCAAAACAAAATTCTTAAAGTTATGGATCATGCCGCCATAACCGAGGATGGCGCGGAGTGTTTCCAGTACCTGGCGCCGGTTCATGGTTTCGCTGTTCCGGCTCAACTGGCGTCTTTCCGCGTCGAAAAGGATATTGAAAGCACCCAGTGCTGGCTGGTCATCGACCTTGATCATGGCGTTGATCTCGGCGCTTGACCGGCCTTTGCCGGCCAGGTCGATGGCGTCGTTGATGGAATTGCTATAGGCGAAAATCATAGCGCGGATGTCGCCCAGGGCCAATTTTTCCTCGTCATCCAATTGCAAGTCTTCATATTGGGAAACGATAGCATTGGCGCCGTGAAGTTTTGCGCGCGCCGTGTTGGCGTAAATGGAGTTCTTGCGCAGAATAAAATTCTTCTGGGCATGGATCATGCCGCCATAACCCAGCTCGCGGTGCAAGGTGTTGAGCAATCTGAGCTTGTCGGAGTGTACTTGGTCGAATGATTTCCAGGCGTTAGAAATTTTCTCAATATTGTTTAGGGCGATCTCGGACGTCACGCCAAAGACGGCGCCGACCATCACCATGAGGCCGACAAATACCCACCCAGTGGCCTTTATACTCAAAGGTTTAAACAATTTCGTTTGTTCCCAAATTAACCGGCTGGTGCGATTAAATGTTTTTATCCGGCCCTTACAATAATTGGGAATTGCTGGCGGTGTATTCAAGTCATTGATGGCGCATTTATGACCATGGAATTATCACTTAAGTCATTGACGTTGCAACTAAAAATGGATTCTCTTGTGCGACCTTAATCGACTGGTAATATCGCGGCGAATTCAGGGGTATCGGAGCGGAACAAATCATGGCAGAACCGGTAAGCGGAAACGAACATATCGTCACCTGGAACGAGGTGCACCGAGATACCAAGGCGCTGGTCAACCGGCTGATCGATGCAGGACCATGGCGCGGCATCGTCGCCATTTCCAGGGGCGGGCTGGTGCCGGCCACCATTCTCGCGCGGGAAATGGAAATCCGCTATGTGGACACATTGTGTATCGCGTCCTACGACGAAAAGGACCAGAGCGAGATTACCCTGATAAAATCGCCGGACGAAGCGGTCGCCGATGCCGGCAAAGGCTGGCTGTTGGTGGACGATCTGGTCGATACCGGCACCACCATGCGCGCCGCCAAGGAATTATTGCCCGAAAGCCATGTAGCCACGGTCTACGCCAAGCCGGACGGCATGCCCTATGTGGACACCTTCGTGCACGAGGTGGCGCAAGCGGTCTGGATCTTTTTCCCATGGGATACGGACCTTACCTACACCACACCCATGGCTCGGACCTAACTGGTCTTTTAAGTCCCGAAGGCGTAGTGCAACGCGCCTAAGACGGCGACCAGCAAAATTGCAGGGTTTAAATCGGCGAAGCGCCCGCTCAACAATTTGATCACCGCGTAGGAGACAAAGCCGATGGCGATGCCGTTGGCGATGGAAAATGTGAGCGGCATCAATACCGCCGCCAGAACCGCCGGCGCGTATTCGGAAACGTCATCCCAATCCAGATCTTTGAGGTTGCGCGCAAAATAGGCGGCGACGAACACCAGCGCCGGCGCCGTCGCAAAACCGGGAATGCTCTGTGCCAATGGCGCAAAGCCGAGGCACAGCAAGAACAGCACCGCCGTGGTTACCGCTGTCAGGCCTGTGCGCCCGCCTTCCTTGATGCCGGCGCCGCTTTCGATGAAGCTTGTGGTGTTGGAGGTGCCGAATACGGAGCCGGCGACGGTGGCCACCGAATCCGAAATAACAGCGCGGCCAATGCCCTCGATATTGCCGTCGGCGTCGACCTTGCCGGCGACGTTGGCAACGCTGGTGAGCGTCCCGGCGGTATCGAAGAAATCCACGAACAGGAAGGCGAAGACCACGCCCAGCAGGGCCACCGACATGGCGCCCGCAATATCCAATTGCATGAATGTGGGCGCCATCGACGGAATTTCGCCGACGAAGCCGCTGAAACCGGCAATGCCGAATATCCAGGCGATAATCGAGACCACCAGGATCGAAATAACAATGGCGCCCGGTACTTTCATGCGGTCCAGCGCCACCATGCCTGCGAAGCCGAGCCCGGCCAGCAATACCGGCGCGCTGGAAAGATCGCCAAGCCCGACCAGGGTCGCCGGATTATCGACCACCACGCCAGCGTTTTTTAGCCCGATGATGGCCAGAAAAAAGCCGATGCCGGCGCCAATGCCATATTTCAAGGAGCTTGGGATCGAATTGATGATCCATTGGCGAAGGCCGGTGAGGGAGAGGATGAAAAAGATAACGCCGGCGATGAACACGGCGCCCAGCGCCACCTCCCAGGTCTGCTTCATGCCAAGCACCACGCCGAAGGCAAAGAACGCGTTGAGGCCCATGCCCGGCGCCATGGCCACCGGCCACTTCGCCCAGAGGCCCATGATCAATGTGCCGACGGCCGCCGCCAGGATGGTAGCCACGAACACGGCGCCGAAATCCATGCCCGCCTTGGACAGGATCGATGGATTGACGACGATGATATAAGCCATGGTCAAAAATGTGGCCAGACCGGCGAGAATTTCGGTGCGGATAGTTGAGCCCTTGGCTTCGATGTCGAAGTAACGCGCTATGGCTTCCATGATGCTGTCCCCGTTATGCAGATTAATCCCCACGTCTATACGGCTTAACCCGATTCCGCCGCCGCCGTAAACAGGGAAATGAAAGGCGCTTAAGCGCTGCGGATGCGGTCCCGATGCGTGGTCATGGTGCGCGTCGCGCCGCGCGTATCGATCACCAATTTTGAAGCTGCCACCAAAGCTTCGAAATCGATGGCATCGTGGTCGGTGACGATCAGCGCCGCATCGAAATTTCGGAGCACATCGGCGCTCAGTTCCACCGAGCGCCGCCCGGCCAATGCTGCATGTTCCCTTGTCTGGGGAATCTCGGGCACGAACGGGTCGTGGTAATCGACATTCGCGCCGCCATCTTCCAGCATGTCGATTAAAGTCAGCGCCGGGCTTTCGCGGATATCATTGACGTTTTTCTTGTAAGCCAGGCCGACGCAAAGCACGGCTGCGCCGTCCAGGGACTTGCCTGCTTCTGTCAGGTTTTCGCTTAAGACCGATACGACGCGGCCCGGCATGGCGGTATTGATTTCGCCGGCCAGTTCGATGAAACGGGTTTCGGCGCCCACTTGGCGGGCCCGCCAGGTCAGATAAAACGGATCGATAGGGATGCAGTGACCGCCAAGCCCGGGACCGGGATAAAACGGCATATAGCCGAACGGCTTGGTCTTGGCGGCATCGATTACTTCCCACACATCGATGCCCATTTTCTCGTAGACCACCTTCATTTCGTTGGCCAGGGCGATATTAACGGCGCGAAAAACGTTTTCGGTCAGCTTAACCGCTTCGGCCACTTCGAGGGTGGAGACCGGTATGGTTTCGACGACGATCTGATCGTAAAGGGCGCATGCGGCCTGGAGCGCATCCTCGCCGTCGCCGCCGACCACCTTGGGGATCAACGAGGTCCGGAACTCGGCGTTGCCCGGATCTTCACGCTCCGGCGAATAGGCGAGCAGGAAATCAACACCGGATTTAAGTCCGCCAGCTTCCAGGATCGGCTTCATCACCTCGCGGCTGGTGCCGGGATAGGTGGTGGATTCCAAGATCACCAACTGCCCGTCGCGCAAATGGGCGGCGATGGTTTCGGCAGTGTCGGTCACATATTTAAGATCCGGCTGGCGCTCGGGGCCTAAGGGCGTCGGCACGCAAAGGATGATAGCGTCCATATTTTTCAGGCCGGCGAATTCGGTGGTCGCGCGCAAATGCCCGCCCGCTTTGGCGGCTTCGATGACATCGGCCGGAATATGGCTCAGATAGCTGCGCCCCTCGTTGACCGCATCGACTTTGATGTTGTCCACATCGAAGCCGGTAACCTGGAATCTCTCACCGGCAAAGGTGAGCGCCAGCGGCAAGCCCACATAGCCGATGCCGATGATGCCGATTTTGGCGGAGCGGTCTTGGAAGCGTTGGATAAGATCGGCAGGGAGCATCGGATCAAAGCCGCGCCAGGCGCCATTTGACGGTGGTGCCGCTGGCTTCGGTAAGCCCGGAAAGGACGATCTGCTGGCAGCGCCGGCGCCGTTGCGGCGCATCGAAATAGACGCTGTCTTCGAGGGTGAGCGAAAAGGCGCCGGCGGTGAACTTCCAGCCCTTGCCCCGGTGCGGCTTGATCAAAACCCCGTGGCCGTCCTGGATCACGGTTGCCTGAATATTGGGATGCAGATGGAAGCGGGCATCGAAGGCAATGCCGGGCTTGCCGTAGATCTGATCCTCGCCCTGTAATTCTGTTCCGTCCGGTTCCAGCATCAACAAGCGCCGGTGGGTGAGGCCGAGGGCTTGCTCGTAGCCTTCGGACACCGCTTCGATAATGGTGTTGCCGTCAAGCTCGCGCCGGGACGAGGTGACCTGACGGGCGCTGCGGGCGCTGCCTCCGGCCGGATTGACCGGCGCCGAGTTGAGATCGCCGATCACCACCGTCGAATGGGCTGCTGTCGAGCGCAGGGCCTGGCGCCATTCGCCGCCGAGGCCACCGCCGCCGCAATTAACGATCAATCTCTCCTTGCCGGCGCTCATCTCGAACGACAACGCGCCTGCATGGCCCCAACGGTTGGCGTCGCGCCCGGGCATGTTGCCAGCATCCATGATCACCGTCGAGCGCCCGGCGCTTAAGCGCTGAAAGCCGGAATGAGGGGCGCTTGAAATGGTGCGCACGCGCATATTCGACTTGCTCAATATCTGATCGATGATATCGGCGTCTTCCATGGCGCCGCCGTTGAACAAGGCCAGCCCGCCATCGCCAAGCCGCATGGAGCGCAGCATCGGCGCCATCAGGCGCACCGCGTCTTTAAGCCAGACCGGCTGCTCCAAATGGGCGGCGGCGAGGGTCTCGGTGACGGCAATCAGATCGCTCAGCAATTGTAGCTGGACCGACGGGTTGCGCGAAATATGCCCGCCGTCGGGAAAGATCTGGCGGCGCAGCTCGATATTCATCTGGCGGAGGCCCTGATTGAGGTATTTGTCGCAACCGGGCAGCGACACGCCGCAATAGATGAGCCCCTTCAAAGACGTGATGCGTTTCGACGACGACGGCGCCTTGGCAATATTGCGGGCCAGATGGCGCCCCTGGCGGGCCAGTTCCGTATAAAGGGTGAGGCGAAACTCTTCTTCCGCCTCGGCCGCGAAAAAGCCGAAATGAGTGAGCCAGTTGATCAGCCGCTGGGCGGTCACATCGGGGCGCCACGGCAGCGCCGACCAATGGCCATGGCTGCGGATCCAGCTTTCGACCAGACGTCTTGCGCAGGCCCGCGCCTGGTCTGTGCCAACGGCGCGCAAATCGCCCAGCCAGGCAAAACCGTTGAGGTGGCATAGCCACGCCTCACCTGCATTGGCGGGGGCCGCGCCCATGTCCGATACCTCGCGGCGCTCGCCGGCAAAGGAAAGATGCCCGGCCAGGATCGCCTGACCGCCAGCGGCCGAGCCCGGAAAAATTTCGGGCGGCGTGCCGAGAAGCCGGTCGGGGCTGCGCCCGATCAACGTGTAGCGGTACAATGGACTGCCGTAGCCAAAGCGCATCAGCGCGCCCATAAGGCCCGGCCGGTCCTCTATTCCCTGGAGTTCAGAGAGCAAAACACTCTCCCCGATCATCTTTGTTTATCCCTCCAGTCTTGCTAAACAAAATTGGCGAACATTTGGTTAATCCCCGGACACCAATCGCCGATCATTTGCGAATAATGCGCGCCGCGTAGAACCCATCCATACCGCCCAGTTCGCCAAGGTGGCACGGTAGGCTGCGCAAGTCGCCGTCCTCGGTGATCGCCTCGGCCAAACCGCCGATATCAGCGGCGGAAATCGGCGCCCGGCGCAACCGCTCGTCGGATGCTAACAGATTGGCGGTCACAACGGGGCCCTCTTGGCTGTCCAGCGAGCAGGTGGCGAAAACCAACACGCCGCCGGGGCGCAACAGATCCACCGCGTGCGCCGCCAGCTTCGCCTGCACCGCCGCCGCCCGCGTCACCTCTCGGGGCGCCCTCGTGCGCTGGATATCGGGATGGCGGCGGATGGTGCCGGTGGCGCTGCAGGGCGCATCCAGGAGCACCCCGTCCAAGGGTGTATCCGGGCGCCAATCGCTCGCATCGGCGCATACCAGATCGGCGGCAAGGCCAAGCCGGCCCAAATTTTCGGCGAGCCGGCCTAAGCGTTTTTCGGATCGGTCGATGGCCGTCACATGGGCGCCGGCGTGGGCCAGTTGCGCCGTCTTGCCGCCGGGTGCCGCGCAAAGATCGGCAATACGCAGTCCGGCGACATCGCCGAACAGGCGCGCCGGCAGGCTGGCGGCGGCGTCCTGCACCCACCATGCGCCCTCCGAAAATCCAGCCAACCCGGCAAGGCGCACCGATCCGGCCAGTCGCACCGAGCCGCCCGGCAATACCGAGCCGCCCAATTTTTCGGCCCACAGCCGCGCATCGGACTTGACCGTCAGATCCGTATTCGGGGTCTGCAAATGAGCCTCGGCAATGCTCGCCGCTATCTCATTTCCGTAAGCCTGGCTCCAACTTTGCCACAGCCAATCGGGGGTATTGAGGCGGGGCGCGTCCTGGCCGGCGATGACTGCCTTGCCTTCGGTGGCAGCCCGGCGCAGCACCGCGTTGATCAGTTTTTTGTAGGGCCCCTGACCGGTATTGGCGGCCAGATTGACGGCGGTATCGACCACCGCGTGGGCGGGGGTGTCCAAAAACATCAACTGGGCGCAGCCGAGCCGCAGGATATGGCGCGCGCCCAGCGCTTTGGGAGGCATCGGCCGGTCCAGCAACGCATCGATAAGCGCATCGATCTGGCCCAGACGGCGCAAGGTGGTGGCCACAAGATTATGGGCAAAGGCCCGGTCTCTGGGCTCAATATCGGCGCCCAGGGCTGTCTCGGCCTCCGTCAGGGCGTCTTCCAGATGCCGCTGTTTACCGAGAATACGGGCGAGCGCGGTGAGCGCTAGGCGCCGGTCAAAATCCATAATCGAATTAATCCAAAGTCGATAAGTTCCCTGATTACACCGGCGGCGGGGCAAAAGCCAATTCAATGCTATGGACTTAAGTGGATTTCTGCATAATGTCTTGGAAAATTCCGGCTGGGAACACCAATGCAATGAACGCGCTTCAAATCGATGACCAAACCATGCGCGCCCGCGCGCTGATTGATCAGGCCGCCGCCCTGGCGCCAAGCCTGGACGAACGCGCCGCCGCAACCGAAGCGGCAGGCCAAATGTTGGGCGAAACCATTGACGATTTGCGGTCTGCCGGCTTCACCCGCCTGTGCCAGCCGAGAAAATACGGCGGCGCCGAGTTGCCCATGGACGCGGCGGCCGAAGTGATCGCTGCCCTGGCTCAGGGCTGCGGCTCCACCGCCTGGGTGGCGTCCGTTTTTACGGATCATTCGATCCTCACGGGCATGTTTTCTGCCCAAACTGCCGAAGATATCTGGGGTGCAAATCCCCTTGCGCTCATATCGGCGGGCTATCACCCCACCAGTATGGTGGAGCGCACGGAGGGCGGCTGGCGTGTATCGGGTAAATGGGAATTCGTCAGCGGCTGTGATCACGCCGACTGGTTTATCCTGGGCAGCTTCATGCCGCTTGAGGACGGCGGCCAGGAGCACGCCTTTTTTATCGTGCCGCGCGCCGATATCGCGATCGAGGACAATTGGCAGGTGCTGGGCATGCAAGGCACCGGATCGAAGAATATCACCGTTCAATCTTCCATCGTGCCAGAACACCGGATGCTGACCATGGCGGAAGCCAATGCCGGCGCCGAAGGGCGGGCGCGAACCGGCGGCGAGGTGGAAACCCGGCCCCTCTACCGGTTGGAGCATCTACCCACGGTGCCGTTTCTGTTTACCGCCACCGGCCTTGGCATCGCCGAAAGCCTGCTGGCGCGTTCCATTGCCCATATCGCCGGCGCCCAATCCCGGGGCAAGGCGATTGCCGAATATCCGACCATGCAGATGCATATCGCCGAAGCCGCAGCCGAGATTGACGCGGCGCGCCTGTTGGTCATGCGCGATTGCCGGGACGCCATGGACGCCATGGACGAGGCCCGCCCCATGACCGTGATGGAACAGGCCCGCGCCCGGCGCGATCACGGCTACGCCACCCGTCTTTGCCAAAACGCCGTCGACCGATTGTTCGCCGCCGCCGGCGCCAGGGGTATGTTCGACAGCCATTTCGCCCAGCGCAAATTTCGCGATATGCGCGCCGTCTCCACCCATATTTCGCAAAACTGGGACCGGTCCGGAACCGCTTATGGGGCTGCCGCCTTTGGGCTGGACACTTTCTAGGCTGCCATCACGGCGACGCCGATGATCATCAGTAAACCGAGTACCGCGCGCCGGAACAATTCTTTTGGGATCATGTGAAACAACAGCGCGCCTAGCCAGATGCCAAGCGAATAGGGCACCAATAGGATCAAGGATCGGAGCAGCGTTTCGATGCCGATACCGCCCGATATTGCCAGACTGACCAGGACCATGGGCACCAGGATGGTAACCGATATCATGTTGTTGGCGCGCTGAACCGCTGCGGGGCCCGGCGCCGCCATGAAATACAGGACACAGATGGGCCCGCCGATGGCCGCAAACCCGGCTAGCCAGCCGCCGATAACGCCGGTGATGACCTTCGGCGTCAGGCCGCGCTTGCCCCGGTACTGCCAGCCGGTCGCCAGAATGGCGGCGATGACCAAAATAAAGGCGCCGATGGAACGGCGCACCAAATCCGGCTCCAGATGGATCAGCGTTATCACGCCCAATGGACCAGCGATGGCCGACGCGATGACAATGGGCGTTATTTCCGGCCAATCGGCTTTGCGCGCCTCAGGAATACAGGCCTGCACCGAAGCCGACATTCCGGTCAGCCCCATGATGGCCACGGCTTCCACCGGCCCCCACAAAAATATCAGCACCGGCCCCCAAATCAGGTTGGCACCGAACCCGGTGAAGCCGCGCAGCATGGCCGCTGCCACCGCGAAGCCGCCTGCGATGGCCATGTCATGATTGAAGAATTGGGAAAACTCCATGAAGCTTTTAAGCTACTTGCATTGTATTTTGCAATTAATCGGTTGCCGCTTCGGCTATTTTTTGGCGCCCGGCGATGATGACGGCGGCGATGACGATGCCAGCGCCGGCAAGCTGCAATGGGGCCAAAACCTGGCCGAGCAATAGGACGCCCAATATGATGGTCGCCACCGGCTCGAAATTCAAAAACAGCGAGACGCGCACCGGACCGACCATGGAGAGGGCAATGAACATCACGGTGAAAGCAGAGGCATGGGCGGCAGCGACGCCGAAAAAGGCCGCCAAACCGGTTCCAGTTTCGGGCAGCGGGAATTCCCCCACGATCAGGCTGGCAATCACGAACATCACGGCTGCTGACGACAATATCGCCAATGCGTATGGGCGCGCATCCTTGCCCTGGACAAGCTTACCGTTGAGCAACATGAAACAGGCCACAACAACGGCGCCTGCCGCCGCCCATAAGACACCTTTGATATCTAAGCCGTCGGCGCCGGTATTGAGGGCTAGGGCCAGCCCAACCAGAGCAACAATCAGCATGGCGACAAATAGCGGGCGTAGCGGTTGGCGAAAAAACGCCCAGGCACCGATGGCCGTCAACAGGGGAAACAGATAGAAAATGAGGACCGCCAGTGCGACGGGGATAAATTGAAAGGCGCTTAGGATCGAAAACGCCGATAGGGTAAAAAAGACGCCAAGCCCGGCTGCCGCCGCCATATCCCTGACCGACAATTTCAGAGGAATTTTTTTTATTTTTAGAACCAGGTACAGCCCCAACGCGCCGACGATGGTGCGTGTGGTCAGCACCGACAATGGGCTGGCGCCATGGCTATAGGAAACCGCCGCCAAACTGGAATTCAGCGCATAGCCGATTGCCGCCAGCAATGAGAGCCCCACCGCCCAATAATAGCGCTTGGTATTTGCGTCCATGCCGCGTCGTCACCGATCCTGAATTTGCTTGCCCAAAGCCATATCCATTCCGACCTAAACCGTCCAGCACCCATTGCCTCTGGCCGAGACCCGCCGCCGTCTCTAGTATGATGCCAATAAACAAAGCCTCGGGGGAGGGCCAATGGGCGATCAAGCGATCCAACGCAAGCTGGCGGCGATCCTTTATGCAGACGTGGCCGGCTATTCGCGCCTCACCGGCCAGGATGAGGACGCCGATTTCGAGCACTTCGTCGAAAGGCTGCTCCTGGCGGGATTGCAAGAAGGCTAGCGTGTAACTGGGAGGTGCCATATGTCTCAATCGGGCGAAGATCATAACGAGGTGGCAAACTGGCCATCCAACCATCCGCCTGGCGATTGGGCCCGGTTCGCGAAAAGCGACGCCGCCGCCGGGTTTGAGATTGGCCCCGACTTCAAGCGCTTTTCCCAGCACGACGACGCCTTCAACCGGGCCTGGTGGGACGAAGCGATCATGTCGCCCGCCGTGCGCACATTTTACGAGGCGCAGCTGAACCCGAAGCCGCGCAAAGCCGAAGGCTTCGGCCAATGGGATTACGCGTTGATCAATTCCGCCTGGTCGGTGGCCCGCGACTACGCCGCCCGTGGCCGTCCCGATGGCCGCCGCGAGGGCTTCGTCGATGCCTTCCAAAGTTTCCTGCCCCAATCAGAGACCAAGGCCGAGCTACCATCCACCGAAGAAACCACGGCGCGCATCAAACAGGTGGCCAAGTTCCTGGGCGCCGGCAAGGTCGGCATCACCGAATATGACGAGCGCTGGGTCTATACCCATTCGGCCGAAGTCAACGGTAGCCGTGACGAGCGCCCGAACGAATTGGCGGGCAATTTCAAGAGCGTCATCGTGCTCGCCCACGAGATGGATTACGAGTTGGTCAAATCCTACCCGTCGGCAACGGCCGCCGCCGCCACGGGCCGCGAATATTCCCGGGAAGCGGCCATCGTTTCCTCGCTGGCCTCGTTCATCCGGGCGCTTGGTTACGAAGCGGTGGGCTCGTCGAACGATTCGGCGATCACCATCCCTTATGCGATCAAGGCCGGCATGGGCGAATATGGTCGCAACCAGATGGTCATCACCGAGGAATTTGGACCCCGGGTGCGTTTCTCCAAGGTCTTTACCGAGTTGGAGCTGGTGTACGATGCGCCGAAGAAATTTGGCGCCCGCCAAACCTGCGACGTCTGCACGAAATGCGCCGACGCCTGCCCGCCCAAAGCCCTGCCACATGGCCCGCCGCAAGCGGTGGGGCCGAACCGTTCCAACATCACCGGCGTCACCAAATGGTCCGCCGATTGCGAGAAGTGCTTTACCTATTGGACCAAAATCAACGTGGATTGCGCCATCTGCATGCGCGTCTGTCCCTACAACAAAGATTATTCTAAATGGAAATGGCGGGCCATGCGCCGTTTGCTGGGAACGCCGCTCCGAGGTTTGATGCTGTGGCTGGATGACCGAATGGGCTTTGGCAAACGCCGCAAGCCCCTGGAATGGTGGCGGCGATCGATGACGGAATGAAGGGGACTTCGCGATGGCGAATACAGATATTGGAATTCACCTCCTAAGCGATGACGAGCGCGCCATTTTGGAGGCGCCCTATCCGGGCTTCGCGGCCCCTGAGATTGCGGCGCGGCGCGAGCGGGTCACCAACGCCATGGCCGAAGACGGTCTGGATGCGCTGATCGTGGCGGAGTTTGGCTTTGGCGGGTCTGCGGTTCACTGGCTCACCAACTGGCCGGCAACCACCGCCGCCGTTTTGGTGTTTGTTCCCGGCCAGCCCCTGCATCTTGTGGTCGAACACTACAACCACCTGCCCCACGCCCGCCAAATGGCTTGTGATGTGGAAGTGGTCTGGGGCGAGCGCAAACCCCTTTCCGTGGCCTCCGGCATCTTAAAAAAATTGGCGCCGGATGCGAAGCGTATCGGTCTTATGGGGCGCCTTTCGGCCAACGACTATGGTGCCATCAGCGCTGGCGTCGATGAGATCACCGATTTCAATCGGACCTATTTCACCTTGCGGCTAATCAAGTCGGATGCAGAGATTTCCTGGATGCGCATCGGCGCGCTGTTTTCCGACATGGCTCTGGCAGCCATGGCGAAAACGGTCACGCCGGGTATCACCGAGCGCGAATTGGCCGCCGCAACCCAGGCCGCCTACCTTCCCCACGGCGGCGCCCACGTGATCGAGTTCATGGGCGTAACGCCGATGGATGATCCCAGCTGCTGCGTGCCATTACAATTCCCGTCGACGCGCCAAGTCCGCCAAGGCGATGCGCTGGTCACCGAAATCTCGTCCCACTTCTGGACCTATTCGGGCCAGGTGTTGCGCACCATGACCATCGATGCGGAACCCAATCAGCTTTACCAGGACCTGCACGGCGTGGCCGAGGCGGTGCTGGCCGGCATCGAGGGCGTGCTGCGCCCCGGCGCCACGGCGGCCGATGTGATCGCCCAAACATCGGTCATCGAAGAAGCCGGCTTTACCATCTGGGACGATGTCACGCACGGCTATGGCGGCGGCTATTTGGCCCCGGTGCTGGGCTGCACGTCGCGCCCCGCCGGGCCTGTCCCGGATTTCACCTTCGCCGAAAACATGACCCTGGTTGTGCAGCCCAACATCATCACCAAGGACGCATCCGCCGGCGTGCAGACCGGCGGGCTGGTGCGCATCACCAAAGACGGCAATGAGCGTATGCAGATTTATCCCAGCGGCATCATCCGAATTTAGAGGCACTTCCCCATGAAAAGCATCCTGTTGGACGCACCGGGCGGCCCTGAGGTCTTAAAAATCGTCGAGGCGCCGGAGCCCACCCCTGGCCCCGGCGAGGTGGTCATCCGCGTCCGCGCCATGGGGGTCAGCGTGCCCGACGTGCTGATCCGCAAGGGCATTTATAAATGGGCGCCGCCCTTGCCGGCCAATCCGGGCAACGAGCTGGCGGGAACAATCGAAGCCATCGGCGACGGCGTCACAGGCCTGGCAACCGGCCAGCCGGTGCTCCTGAGCGCGCGGGAGCTCAGCGTGCGCGGCGGCTGCTACACCGAGATGATCGCGGCGCCCGCATCGGCGGTTCATGTGCTCAAAGACGGTGCCGATTTTGAACAGGCCGTTGTTCTGCCCTCCTACGTGGTTGCCCACGCCATGCTTTACGGGCTGGGATTGGCGGACAGCGCGACGAGCATTTTCGTGACCGGTGCCGCCGGTGCCATCGCCGGGGCATTGACCGATCTTGCCACGGCGCGCGGCATCACATCCATCGGCAGCGTCTCCTCCGAGGCCAAGGCCGAATACGCCCAAGCCCGCGGCCTCGACCACGCGGTGTTTTACAAGACCGAGCCGTTGGCCGAACGGGTGTTCGAGCTCACCGATGGGCGCGGCGTCGATGCGGCTTTCGATCACGTCATCGGGCCGGTGTTTCTGGAATGCGTGAAGATGTTGGCCGATTTCGGAACGGCGGTGGCCTACAACGTGTTCTCGCCGCTCCCAGAGAAAGACGTGTTCGACGAAATGCGCCAGAACTCTGGCGGCACCCCGGCGATCCGCGTCTTCAACATCCACACCTACGACCACCACCAGGAGGCATTGCGCGCCATTACCGCCGATCTGATTGCGATGCTGGACGCCGGGCAAATCAGCCCCAGCGTCGGCGCCCGCCTGCCCCTGGCCGAAGCCGCCGAGGCCCACCGCTTGTTAGAAAGCGGCGAAGTGTTGGGCAAGATTGTCCTGACGGCATAATGGCGCCGCTTGATTAAGTTCTTATTTTGTTCTAAAATAGACCACGCTTTTACCCAGAGATGTTGGGACGGAGAATGGTTCGTATTCTGGCCTTTATCCTGCCATTGGCGGCGTTTGCCCTGTCGCCATCGCCGGCTTCGCAATCGGCGGAAACCCTGGCGGGTCCGGTGCCGGCGCGTTTGTTACGCGTCATCGACGGCGACACCATCGCTGTCAGCGCCCGCATTTGGCTGGGCCAGGCGGTGGAAACTTTGGTCCGCGTCGACGGCGTCGATACGCCGGAATTGAAGGGCAAGTGCGCCGCCGAGCGCAAGCTCGCCCGCCGCGCCCGGGGCTTCGTGATAGATTTTTTAAGCGCGGGCGGCGTCACCTTGCGCGACGTTCAGTATGGCAAGTTCGCGGGCCGGGTTGTCAGCCGGGTCTTAAACGGCGACGGCCACGATCTAACGGCGGCCCTGATCGCCAAGGGCCTGGGCCGTATCTACGCGGGCCGCAAGCGGGGGAGTTGGTGCATATAGGCACGGGGGAGCCGCAAATCGCGGCGCATATAGTGTACCCCCATCCCAACCTTCCCCCTCGGAGGGGGGAAGGGGTTACGTTTCGCAGACGCCGAATTCCATTGTCCAAATCGTGGCAATTTATAGCGCCATTGCCACTTGCGCCGAGCGCGAAACAGGCTATGTAAGTAAGAGGCGCCCTCGGACGCCGGTGCTCTTGAACATTGTGAATAGGAAGTGTTGATCCCACGCGGGCCGTGCCCTGTGATCGTGGCCGATACCGGTACATTCCGTTAGGAACCGTAAGGAATAGTAATAAACCGGTATGGTCGTTTCTCGGATAAATTGTCGCACCCGTGTGTCGCGTTTGGCGCGGCATACCAGGGGTGGTAGGGCTGTCTTTCTCTTTGTGACTTCTGTCTCTAGGCCGGTGCCGGCGCTTGGCGTTCGATGGGCGTGTCGGCGATGGGCAGGTGCAGGAGGGCGGCCAGGATGCCGAGGCCGATGGAGGTTTGCCAGATCAGATCGTAGGACCCGGTGGCATCGAAGATAACGCCGCCCAGCCAGACCGCCAGGAACGAGCCCAACTGGTGGCCGAGAAAGACAATGCCGAACAAGGTTGCCATGTAACGGACGCCGAAAATCTGCCCGACCAGGCCGCTGGTCAGCGGGATGGTTCCCAGCCAGATGAGCCCGATGGCGCCCGAAAAGACAAGAACCGAAGCCTCCGACAGAGGCACTGCCAAAAACACCGCGAAGACAATGGCGCGTAAGGCATAGAGCGCGCTCAGCAGGTATTTTTTGGAATAGCGGCCGCCCAGCCAGCCGGTGGCCATGGTGCCGACCACGTTAGCGACACCGATCACCGCGATAGCCGTGCCCGGCAGCCAGCCCGGCAACCCGGCGCTGGTCAGGAAGTTGGGGAAATGGGCGATGATGAACATGATCTGGAAACCGCAGACGAAAAAGCCCGCCGTCAGCAACAAAAATCCACCGTGGGAGCGGGCCTCCAGAATGGCTTCGCCGACGCCGCTGATTACGGGTTCCGCTGTTCCCGCGGCGTCTTCGTTCAACTCGGTCTCCGCATTGCCGGTGAGGGCGGCGGCCATGGGCACCAATGCCGCCATTAGGATGGCCATGACCAAAAAGCCCGCCTGCCAGCCATAGTCATTGATCAGCACCTGGTTGAACGGCACCACCACCACCTGGCCCATGGTGCCCGCCGCCGCCGCGACGCCGAGGGCGAGGCTGCGGCGCTCTGGTGCCACGGCGCGCCCGACGACGCCGAGGATAACGGCGAAGGTACAGCCCGATCCGGCGATGCCCAGAATTATACCGGCGCCGGAATGCAGGTCCCAGGCGCTGTCCGCATTGGCCAAAACCAAAAGTCCGGCCACATGCAACAGGGCGCCGCCGACGATCACTCGCCCGGAGCCGTATTTATCGGCGATCGCCCCGGCAAAGGGCTGCGATAATCCCCACAACAGATTTTGAAAAGCGATGGCCAGGGAAAACACCTGGACGTCGAGGGCCAGGGCGGCGCTGACCGGCGCCAGGTACAGCCCGAAACTGTAGCGCATCCCCATGGAGATCAGCAGCGCCGCCGAGGCGAAGCCGATGATGATGTACGCTTTGCGGCTCATGCTTGCTGCGCCATCATTTCTTAGGCACTGCTCCAAACCGCATGCCGTAATCCACCTGCATCACCTCGCCGGTCATCAGGTCCGTGCCGGTGATGAACCAGAGGAGAATCTCGGCGATCTCTTCCGGCGTCGCCGCTTTTTGTACTGGGGTGGTCGCGGCCATCTCCTGGACGCGCTCGTTGTATCGCTCGGACCCCAGCATATTTTCCATCCAGCGGGTCTGGATGAAGCCGGGGCAGACGGCGTTGACCCTGATCTCCGGTTTTAGTTGCCGGGCCAGTTGCAGAGTGAGGGCGTTGAGCGCGCCCTTGGAGGCGGCGTAGGCCATGGACGAGCCTTCGCCGTTGAGCGCGCCCAAGGCCGACATGTTGACGATGGAGCCGTTGCCGGCGGCCTTCATGTGCGGCGCCACGGCGCGCACCATCTGATAGGCGCCGATCAGATTGACCGCGTAGACGTCGTGAAAATCCTGGGCATTGAGTGCTTCCAGATCACCGGGGGGCGCCGGGATGGTGCGCCCGGCGTTGTTGATCAGCGCATCGATACGGCCCCATTTGTCGAAGGCGGCCTGGGCCATGGCGCGGCAATCGTCGTCCTTGGAGACGTCGCCCTGGAACAACAAAGCCTCGGCGCCAGCGGCTTCACAGGCGGCTACCGTCGCTTTGGCTTCGGTTTCCGACTTGGTGTAGTTGATGACCACGTTGCAGCCCTTGCCAGCCAGCAATTGTGCCGCCGCCGCGCCGACGCCGGTGGCCGAGCCGGTGATGATCGCCGCGCCGCCGTTGATATCCATGCTCAGTCTCCTCTTTCGTCGCGGATGCGTTTGGCCTTGAACTCGGTCTTCGGCAAGGTGCCGAGGGCCAGCACTTCCACGTCGGCGCGGATTTCGCAGCGGGAGCGGATCTCGTTGGCCACCAAATCGCCAGCGGATTGCTCGGCGTGTTCGATGCGCGCGGTCATGATATCGAGGCCGTCCGCATTGGTGTTCAGCACAATCTCGTACTCATCGCCGACGCCGGCGACGGCGCGCACCGCCTGTTCCAACTGCACCGGATACATTTTTATGCCGCGCAGGTTGATCAGATCGTCGGCGCGCCCGGCAAAGGCGCCGACGGCGCGCACATGGGTGCGCCCGCAATCGCAGGGCTCGTACGTGTAGGTGGTATAATCGCCGACCAGGAAGCGAAGCTGGGCCGAGCTTTCGGAATTGAGGCTGGTGCAGACGGTCAATCCACGCGTCCCCTCCGGCACCGGCTCCTTGGTCTCGTCATCGACCAACTCCCATATTTGGAAATCTTCCATCAGGTGGGTGGTCACCGGGCCGGGTCCGGCCTCCGAGGCGGGGCAGGAATAGCCGCCGCTATGTGGGGCCACCTCGGTACAGCCATAAAATTCCACCAGCCGGGCGCCCCACAGATCTTCCAGCCTTTGCCGCGTGTTGCCGATGCCGGCGGCCGGCTCGCCACCAATAAAAAGCGTCTTCACCGAGCTTTTCGCCGGGTCCATGCCCTTTTCCTCCATAACGCGGCCGAGATGGAGGGCATAGGACGGTGTCGAGGTGATGACGGTGGGCTTGAACCGCTCGACGATCATGGCGCGCATATCGGAGTTCATGCCGCCGCCGGGGATGCAGGCGACGCCCATCTTGGCAAGCGCGTATTGGACGCCCCACGCAAAAACGTGCGGGCCGTAGCCGGCGCAGATAAACATGGAATCATGGGGCCGAATGCCGAAGGAATGGATGGCGCGGGCGTTGGCCCAGGACCAATATTCGCGGTCGATCTGCGAATAGCGAAACGGGCGCGGCACGCCCGTGGAGCCCGAGGACGAAAACATCATCCAGCCGCGCTTGGCCCACAAATCGTCGTCGTGGGTTGTGTAGGTGCCGAAGGGCGGGTTTTCCTGAACGTCGGCCATCATTTCGGATTTGTCGACCACCGGCCACTTGGGCAGATCGTCGAGGCTTTGGATGTCGGTGGGGGCAAGGCCGAGGCGATCGAAGCGGCGCTGATAGAAGCCGGAATTCTCGTACAAAAACGGCGTCAGGGCGGCCAGCTTTTCGTTCTGGATCGCGGTCAATTCATCGCGGCTGGCACAATCCAGGCGCGGCGACCAATACTCTTCGGAGCCGGGCGCGTCGGCATCATGTTTGTGCTTTTCCAGAACCGACAGCCAATTGGCTCTGGTTTTTTCTGCTTTCTTGCCAGGCATTTCGTTTATCTCCCATCGTCGTCAGGGGACAGCGTTGTCTCGGGTAGCATATCGTTTAATATGCGCCCACAATCTAGGCACCTCAAACCCGGCCACCTTAAACCCGCGAAGGCAAAACGGCCACAATTTGGAGACACCTGATGCAGTTTGGGATACCGCGCACCATCTATGCCGAGGAGCATGAGATTTTCCGTGCCTCGGTGGCACGGTTCCTCAAAGAAGAAGTGCTGCCCGAATATGAAAGCTGGGAAGACGCCGGGCGCACACCAAGGGAGATATGGCAGCGCGCCGGCGAAGTTGGAATTCTGGGCACCAGCACGCCGGAGGCGTATGGCGGCATGGGCGGTGATTTCCTGTTCGACGCCATTGTTATCGAAGAACTTGGCCGCCATGGCGTCGCCGCGCCGGCTTGGGACATGCACGCCTATATTATCGCCCCGTTTCTCCAGCATTTCGGTAGCGAGGCGCAAAAGAAGGAATGGCTGCCGAAAATGGCCGCCGGCGACATTATCACCGCCATCGGCCTGACCGAGCCCGGCGGCGGCAGCGATTTGAAGGAGATCAATACCTCGGCCAAGGCTGACGGCGGTGATTACATCATCGACGGCGCCAAGACTTTCATAACCAACGGTCATATCGCAGATTTCGTCCTGTTGGCGGTGAAAACCGATCGTTCGTTGGGCGCCAAGGGGGTTACGCTGTTCTGGACGGATTTGGCCCTCGACGGCGTCACCAGGGGTAAAAACCTGAAAAAAATCGGCAACAAGGCCCAGGATACGGCGGAATTGTTTTTCGATGGCGTCCGCGTGCCGGCGGCCAACATGATCGGCGGCCTCAATGAAGGTTGGCGGGTGCTGATGCATGGGCTTATCCAGGAGCGCTTGGTGGTTGCCGTGCGCTCGGCGGTAATGGCTGAGGTGGCCGTCGACCAGACCGTCACCTATACCAGGGACCGCAAGGCTTTCGGCCAAACCGTCTTCGATTTTCAGAACACCCAGTTTAAACTGGCGGAAATGGCCGCTGATGTTGAGGCGGCGCGACCGTTCGTCGATCGTTGCATCGAGTTGCACGTTGCTGGCGATCTATCCATGGACGTGGCCGCCAAGGTGAAATTGTGGACCACCGAACTGGCCGACAGGGTTCTCGACGAATGCCTGCAGTTACATGGCGGCTACGGCTATATGTGGGAATTTCCGATCGCCCGCGCCTGGGCCGACGCCAGGGTTCACCGCATTTATGCCGGCACCAACGAGGTGATGAAATATATCATCGCCCGCGGGCTATAGGGTCCGGGCACCTGCAATTGGGTGGATTGTTTCCATGAGCGTCCCACTTTATCCCACCATCGCCGCCGTCATCGAGCGCGCCTGCCATTGGAAGGGAGGCGGTGAGATTCTTTGCGACCGGCGCGAGCGATTGTCGGGCATTGAGCTGTGGCGGGACGCCAACGCGATCGCCGCTGGCTTGGGCTCAGCTGGGCTTCAGAAGGGGGACGTTGCGGCTTTCCTGTGCGCAAGTTCGGCGCGCTTCGCGGTGACCTTCATCGCTTGTCAGATAATCGGTGTGGTGCCGTGCTGTCTGCATACGCGGCAAAGCCGGGACAATAACGCCAAGACCGCCGATTTTGTCGGCGCCAGGCTGTTGATCGCCGATGCGGCACATATTGAGGATGCCACAGCCATCGCCGAAGCAACGGGTATCCGCCTGATGGCCTTGGATGGCGGTGCCGAAACCAGTTATGAACGGCTCAAATCCGCCAGCGATGGACACTTCGTTCCGGGGCAAGCGGAGCCCGGCGATGCGGCGCTTTTGTTGTTGTCGTCCGGAACCACCGGCAAGCCAAAATGCGTGCAGCACACGCAAGCGACGCTGGCGGCGACAGCGCTGATGGGGCCTTACAATTACCGATGCTTTTCGCCGGACGATGTCACGGTTGTCGCCATGGAACCGTCCTTCGCCGCGTGGATCCATACGGCGCTGCCTTTTATCGCCATGCGCGGGCGCGTGGTTTTCGATGACCGCTTCGATCCGGGTGCGTTCCTGGAAATCGTGCAGCGGGAAAAGATCACTTTGGCGCCGCTGGTGCCGACTGCGTGGCGTATGGTGCTGGCGGCAGGACCGGAAGATTACAGCCTTGGATCATTGAAAAGCGCCTTCTTTTCGGGCGAGCCCGGATCGGCAAGCCTGGTTCGGGAACTGAATGAACGCATTTGCCGGGGCGTGGTTACCTCGTACCTCTCCTCGGAGGGCGGTTGTGCGTCCGGCATCGTCGCCGATACCGGGATTTTGCTGAACGCAGGCGACGCCGCATCCACCGGCCGGCCAGTGCCTGGCGCCAATCTTCGCCTCATCGATCCAGACGGCGGATTGGAAGACCAGGTGCCGACAGGCGCGGTGGGAGAGATCGCGATCACCAGCGCCTCCGTCGCCCAGGGCTATTTCCGCGATCCCAGCCGCAGCCGCGAAAAATTCGCCGATGGATGGTGGCGCAGCGGCGATCTCGGCCGCATAGATGAAAACGGTGCCCTGTTCATCAAGGGCCGCCTTGATAACCGCATCAATTCGGGGGGCATCAAGGTGCATGCCGAGGAAATCGAAGCGGCGCTGCTCGGCCATCCGAAGGTGCGTCAGGCTGGCGTTGTCGGCGTCGACGATGCCACCTGGGGCCAGCGCATTGAAGCGCATTTGGTCACCGAAACGCCGCCGCCAAGCGCCGATGATATTTCGGATTATTGCCGCAATCATTCATCCCTGCCCAAGGCGCTGTTGCCCAAGGCGATCCATTTTCATGATAGTCTGCCTACCGGGCCGACTGGCAAACTGTACCGGCGCGCCCTTATAACGGACGATGCGGGGAGGGATTAGACACTATGTTCGCCGATAGAATAGAGGGAAAATGGATCGACACATTCGTCACGGCCTTCGAATTTTGCAAGGTCGTCAGGGGCGAAGAGGTCGCCATCCTTTCCGAAACCCAGTCACGCCCGCTGAATGTGCATCTGGCGGAATTGGCGCTTCTCAGGTTAGGGGCGCGGCCCTTTCATGTGGTGATGCCGACGCCGCCGCAGCGCGCGCCGGTGCCGGTGCGCTCCACCGGCGCGTCGGACGCAGTGCAAGGGTTGGGACCAGCGATCAAGGCCCTTGCCGCCAGCTCAATGGTCGTCGATTTGACCGTCGAGGGTATGCTGCACGCGCCCGAGTTGCCGGATATCATCAAGGATGGCGCGCGTCTCTTGATGATCAGCAACGAGCATCCGGAGGCCCTGGAACGACTTTTGCCTGACGCCGAATTGACGGAACGCATCAAAGCCGGGGTCAAGCTGATCCGCGCCGCCAAGGAGATGACCGTTACCTCGGCGGCCGGCACCGATCTTACCGTCAATCTGGCGGACGCGCCCAGTGTCGGTGTCTGGGGCTATTGCGACCGCCCCAAAACCGTCGCCCACTGGCCGGGTGGTATCGTCATCGCCTTTCCGCTGGCCGGAACCGTCAACGGCCGCATCGTCATGGATGTTGGCGATATCAACCTGACCTTCAAGCGCTATCTGGAAAACCAGATCATTCTTACCCTCGAGGAAGACTATGTGACCAGGATCGAAGGCGCCGGCACCGACGCCAACCTGTTCCGCCGTTATATGGAGGCCTGGAACGACAAGGAAGCCTACGGCACATCCCATGTGGGCTGGGGAATGAACGAGGGCGCGCGCTACGAGGCGCTGGCCATGTATGACAAGCGCGAAACCAACGGCACCGAAATTCGCGCCTATGCGGGCAATTTCCTCTATTCCACTGGCGCCAACGAATTTGCCAAGCGCTACACTTTGGGTCATTTCGACCTGCCTATCGGCAATTGCACCATCAAATTGGATGGTCGGGCGGTGGTCGAAGCCGGCAAACTGCTAGCAGGCGCTTTTTCATGAGCTACGCCGTCCGTCATCTGGAACGCAGCCCCGAAGGAGATCAGCAGGGCGGCGCAGCGGTCTTGTTGCACGGCGTCGGCGGCGATGCCGAAAGCTGGAAATACCAGCTCGATTTCCTTGGTCAACGCTACCGCACCGCCGCTTGGGACATGCCCGGCTACGGCGGATCGGCGCTTTCCGGCGGCATGAGTTTTGCTGGGCTGGCCGATGCATTGATCGGGCTCCTCGACCATCTGGGCCTCGCCAAGGTGCATCTGGTCGGCCATTCCCTGGGCGGCATGGTCGCCCAAGAAGCCGCCGCCGCCCATCCCGGCCGGTTCATCAGCCTCATTCTGTCGGCCACCAGCCCCGCCTTTGGCCGCCCTGATGGCGATTTTCAAAAACAATTTGTCGCCAGCCGCATGAAACCGCTGGACGACGGCCGGAGTATGACCAGTCTGGCTGAGATTATGGTTCCGGAAATGATCGGGCGGGATCCCAACGCCGATGGTGTGGCGCTCGCACTCAAAAGCATGGCCGCGGTCAGCACCGAAACTTACCGCGCCGCCATGCAGTGCCTGGTGACCTTTGATCGGCGCGGCAACCTGCCCAATATCGCCATGCCGACGCTTTTGATTGCCGGTGAGAACGATACCAACGCCCCGGCGCCGATGATGGAAAAAATGGCGTCCAAAATCCCCGGCGCTCAGTATGTCTGCATTCCCGGCGCCGGCCACCTGGCCAACCTGGAACGTCCGGACGAATTTAACCGCATCGTCGGTGATTTCATTGGTGGAGTTTAACGCCAAGCGGCAAACGCCGCCTTGCATTTTCCAGCGCTATACATAATCTCGGCCGGTCGGGATAGGAAGGAACGCATCATGTCGCCAACAGCAAACATCGAAGTCATCAAACTGAGCCCACGAATTGGCGCCGAAATACGCGGTTTGGACCTGTCGAAACCGGTGGATGTGAAAATGACCGCCGAATTGAACCGGCTATGGCTAGAGCATGTGGTGTTGGTGTTCCGGGATCAGGCGCTTTCCCAAGAGGATCAAATTCGCATCACCGAAGTCTTCGGCGAGGTCGGCCCCCTTGGCCGGCCGGCGGAATTTTACCCGAAGGGCTATTCCGAGATCCTCGACAACATCATGCTGATCTCCAATATCCGCGAAGATGGCGAGCCCATCGGTGCGCTGCCCGACGGCGACATGATGTTCCACCACGACATGCTGCACGCCGATATTCCGCACAAGGGCACGCTCTTGTACGCCATCGAAGTACCGAGCACTGGCGGCAACACGTTTTTCGCCAATGGCTATACGGCCTACGAGACCCTGGACGCCGATGTCCGGGGTCCGCTGGAAGGGCGCATGGCGTTTCATCACTATCATTACGGCTCGACCAATACCGGTGATGATCTCGGCACGCCGGCATTTTCGGAATCCACCCATCCGGTTTTCCGTACCCACGAAGACACCGGCAGGAAAGCGATCTATATCAACCGGCTGATGACGGAGAGTGTCGTCGATATGGCCGACGCGGAGGCGAAGCCGCTGCTGGATGCGGTCTATGACCACTCGGAAAAGCCGGAATTCGTCTATGAGCATGTCTGGCAGGTGGGCGATCTGATCTTGTGGGATAACCGCTGTTCCATGCATGGGCGCACCGATTTTTCCGAAACCGAGCGCCGGCTGATGCTGCGCACCACCATCAAGGGCGATAGTGTCCCGGCTTGAATTTTAAGGGTTCTGCTGCTTGATCCTGTCTTTGGCGGCAAGGGCGTCGATGGCTTCGGCGGTAGCAGGATGGCGGCAATTCATTAGCGTTTGGAAGCAGTCCCCGTATGGATGATTGGAATATTCAGCTACAGCCGTTCCTCGCCGGTCTCGGCAATATGCCGCGAGCTGCCAGAAAAGGGCGCGAGGTTTACAACGGGTATATCCGGGGTTGCGGGCTGAAATACGGCAACCTCAAGGATCTTTGCCTCGCCGATCCGGTGTTTTGCGAAGCCCATGCGCTGGCCACCGCGCCCGCGCCCAACGGCAAGCCCCGGACCGTGGTCGCCCTGGCCAATCTGATCAACCTCTTCACCATATTGAAATTGAATTTGTCCGGCCTCACGGCGCCCGGCCATATTGTTGAGTTTGGCAGTTTGCGGGGCGGCTCGGCCATATTCATGGCGGCCGCCGCCAAGGTGCTATTGCCGGGCAGCCAAGTGATTTCGTTCGACACGTTCGCCGGCTTCCCGGAAACCGACGCGGCCATCGATGCCTATGGCGAAGGCGGTTTTGAGTCCGTCGATCTGGACGAGCTGCGCGGCCACGTGGCCAGTTTGGGCCTTGATAATTTGACCTTCATCGAAGGCCGCTTCGAAGACACATTGCCCGGCGCCCTGGCCGAAATTGGCCGCGTCTGCCTCGCCCATGTGGATTGCGATGTCTACGATGCTGTTGCCTTTTCCTACGAGCAGGTAAAGCCCTGCATGATTAGCGGCGGCTATCTCATATTTGACGATCCGCTGGTGCCAACGTGCATCGGCGCCTTCGAAGCCGTGGAAGAGCTTCTTGTCCGCCGCGACGGGCTGCACGCGGAACAGGTCTTTCCGCATCTGGTTTACCGCGCGCCCTGACATAAGCCTGATACGAAACTTTAACTGAGTTGACCCGCACCAGCGCGAATGATCAAATCGCCGTCAATCGAAACCGCTGCCGGCCATAAAAAATACCAATCGGGGACGCTTCCATGCCAGATGAGACCACATCTTCGCCGCAAATAACGCCGGACCATTACCCCGCAAATGCGCCGCCGGAGCCCATATCGGCGGAAAAGCTGGCCCTCAAGCGGCGTTATCCTACATCGTTTGATCTGCGCGCCCGGGCCAAGCGGCGGCTACCCAACTTCGCCTTTGAATATATCGATGGCGGCGCCGGTGCCGCCGATACTGGCATCAATCGCAATTGGGCGGCCCTCGATGCGGTCGAAATGTTGCCCCGTTACGGCAATGTCATCGCGCCGCCGCCCACCGATATTGAACTGTTCGGCCAGCCCTATTCGGCGCCCATCGGCATCGCTCCCATCGGCGGTCCCGGCACCGGCTTTCCCGGCGCCGAAACCTATTTCGCACGCGCCGCCCAGGCCGCGAAAATCCCCTATACCCTTGGCATGCTCTCGGCCATCACCATCGAGCAAGCTGCCCAGATCGCACCCGATGTCCTGTGGCTGCAGCTCTACCGGTTTGCCCGCAATGAGCATAAAATCGGCCTCGATCTGGTGCGCCGGGCCGGGGATGCGGGGGTCAAGGTCTTGATGCTGACTTGCGATACACCGGTGCGCACAACGCGCCCCCGGGAAACCAAGAGCGGCATCGTCAACCCGTTCAAGCTTACCAACCGGCTTCGCATGGATGCCTTGTCGTCGCTGCCCTGGTTCCTGTCGCTGATGCGCAACGGCATCCCGCGCTTTGTGAATTTGCGCCCCTATATGGACACCGACCCGTCCATGGAGGCCGCCGCGAAATTCATGCGTACCGAAGGCGGCGGTGCCTTCACCTGGGACGAGATCGCCCGCTACCGGGACCATTGGAATGGCCCTATGGTCTTGAAGGGCGTCATGCATCCGGACGACGCGGAACGGGTAGTATCGCTAGGCCTCGACGGGATGGTGGTGACCAACCATGGGGGGCGCCAGATCGATGCTTTGCCGGCATCGGTGGACGTCTTGCCTTCCATCGCGGCCGCCGTCGGCGAAAAGTCCACGATTATTCTGGATAGCGGTATCCGCTCCGGTGTCGACGTTGCCCGCGCCCTGGCCCTCGGCGCCGATGTGGCGCTTTCCGGCAAGGCATTCCTGTGGAGTTTAGGGGCGCTTGGCGGGCGCGGCCCAGAGCATATGATCGATCTGTTCAAGGATGATCTGGCGGCCACCTTGGGCCAGCTCGGCTGTCTGGCTCCGGCGGAATTGCGCACCGTCAAGACGCGCCACCCGGGCGCCTATACGGCAGACGAGCTTTAAAGTAAGGCGAGGATTTCTACTCTCGGATTGGGTCCGCCGGCGAGGGTGGTGACGATGACGTTGAGACGCGGTGATGATGCCAGTCCAGCGGTGCGCGCCTGCCAGCGTTCCTCGATCAAGCCTCGAAATTCCGCCTCGCCGATAAAGGCAGTCAGTTGCGTGAGGTTCGACCAATCGGCGCCGCCTTCACCTAGCAATGTTGTCACATGATCAAACACCAGATCGGCGGCCTCGGCGGCGTCCTTGGCCCGCTCCCCGGTATGGGCGTGGGTGCCGTAAATGCGCGACGAGGCGATCAGATTGCCGGTGCGCGCCCCCATGGACATGGGATCGCCATGCTGCATGCCAGGAATGACCAGGCATTGGCGCTCGGCGTTCAGCAATCCTAGCACCATGAGGCGGAATAGACCGCCTTCGGGCAAAGCGGCGGGGGCGTATTTGTGCGGCGGGCGGTTATCCATGTCCGGATAACATTCGGCCCAGACGTCGTTCAGCACGGGCCGGTCATCAAGGCTGGCCATATAGATGGCGACGCGGGCGATATCAGCTAGGCCGCCGCCGGCGGCCTTGGCAAAGGCCACCATATTGGTGCAGGCGGCGCGCATTTGTGCCTCCGCATCGCCGCTGCCGCCGTCCAGTCCAGGCGCGATGATCAGATTGCCGAGGCGGGCGCCATCGGGGGCGGCGCTGGCGTCGGTGTCTATGTAGATTTCGGCAAAGTCCGGGGCGCCTCCCTTGACCGCGATCATCTCGGCACTGATCTTGAATTTGGGGGCGAGGGGGCTAGCCACACATTCGATGGCCGGATCGCCGCCGACGGCTAAAAAGACCTGCTCGCAGGCTTGCCGGGCAATCTCGAAATAGGTGCTGTCGTTGCCGAAAATGGTGATCTGAACCATGTCCGACGGCTCAAACCCGTGGATGTCCAGAAGATCGGACAGGTTTTCGAAATTCTGCACTGCCTCGGTCCGTACGTCGCTGGGAACACCGTCTTCGGGGTGGATGCCATGCACCCGGGATGTGAACAGCCAGTCGCCCAGCCGCACGCTGGGGTCGCGGGCCGAAACGCCAGGTATTTCACCCCGCATCCGGCGCGCACCCAAGATGGCGAGCCCATCAATGCGCACCAATTGGCCAGGCGGCAGATCGGCGACCAGCACCTTGAAGGCGGGCCGGTCGTTGGCGTCCGGGAACATGGCGTCCCAAGGGTCATAGACCGCCATCCGGTCTTCGGCCCTGGTCACGAACGCCACGGCGCGGCCGATGTTATCGGTGCTGCCGCCGGCGCCTTCGACCGCGGCGGCGAGGTGTTTGAGGGCGGTTTCGGTCTGCGCCAACAAATCGCCTGTGGGCGCGCCGGTTACCGGATCGGTGCCGGCCAATCCGCCCGCATAAACCAGATCATTCGCGCGAACGCCGAGCGGCATGGTGGCGCTGGCGTCACCCGGATAAATCTCGAACAATTCGTTGAGCTTGCTCAAAACGATCTCCTTCAGACGGCGGCGATGACTTCCAGCATGACCAAAAGCGAGGGCGCCACCGCGTAGTGAATGGGATGCAGCGGCCTGGCTTCGCCGCCGAACTGGGACGACCAGCGTTCTCTTAAGGAAGGCAAGCCGCCCATATCGCTCAGGAACAGGCGTCCCTGGCGCACCGCGTCCCAGCCCATACCGCCGGCTTCCAGGGTGGCACCGACATTGTGGAAGACAAAATCGGCTTGGCTTGCCGCGTCTTCACCGGGCTTGCCGGTTTCGGGGCTGAACGGCAGCACCCGGGAGGTGAACAGATAATCACCGATGCGTACGCCCATGGGGATCGGGTTGGTATGGGCGACGACGGGCAGCTCGATCACCTGGCGGCTGGCATTGAGGACGCCAAAAAATTCAAACTGCACTTGGCGCCCGCCCACCAGCGGCGTGGTGATGAATTTATAGGTGGGCCGGTCGTCCGCGTCCGGGAAGGCTTCTTCCCACGCTGCGTTCAGGAGCGTCATGCCGGTCGGGCCGTCTTCGAAAAAAATGCTGACCTGGGCAATGTTGCCGAGCCCGCCGCCGGCATTGGTGATGGCCCGGCGCATGTTCTCGAAGGCGCCGGCAATTTGTGCTTCCAGGCTGTCCGGGATGTCGCCGCTCGCCGGGTCCTTACCGTCAATCCGCAATCCCTGGACCAGATCGCCCATACGGATGCCCGACGGGATCGGATCGGTCTCGGGATTGGCAAATATCTCCGAGATCGTGCGCTCGCTCAACGGCCTTGCTCCCAGTCGACGCGGTGGCGGAAGCCTTCGCCCAGGGCTTCGATGGCCAGTTCGGCAAAGGCTTCGTCGGAGAACTGCTGATTGCCGCCGGCAACGCCGACACCGCCGACCACGTCCTTGCCGTGGCAGACCACATAGCCGCCGGGCAGGGTAGTGATCATGGTGTCGTTCCAGTCTGTCGGTCCCCGGTGGCCTTGTTTGGCCTGGCCGTCCCAGAACTTGATCACGCCCTTGGTATCGCGCTCGAAGATGGCACCGGTATAGGCCTTTCGGTGGGCGGCCCGGGTAAAGCGCGCCGCCTTGCCGTCCATGCGCGCCAAGGCGATGATCTCTCCGCCTTTATCGACAACGCAGACGGCGATACCCGGATGGTCGATTTCGCGGGCGTAGGCAATGACCGCGTCGATCACCCGCTGGGCTTCTTCCAGGCCTAAAGTTTTGTAATCCAGCATCGTTGCATCTCCCTTTGATCGTTATTTCATATCCAGTACTCGGCGCGCGATGATGTTGCGCTGGATCTCGGACGTGCCGCCGGCGATGGTGGCGCGTCGGGCGCGAAGGAAATTGGAGGCGGCGTCGAACGAGCCATCCTCGGGCTTATGCGGCAACAAAAGTGCGCCGTCGCTGCCATAGGCTTCGATCATCAGATCGGCCAGCCGCTGCTCGTTTTCGGTGCCCAGCAATTTCAGGTATGACGAATCCGGTCCCAGCTCGCCGCCCGCCTGATAAGTGGCCACCACCTGGGCGAAGCCCGCCGATATGGCCAAGACTTCCAGCTCCGCACGCATCAGTTTTTCCCGGAACGCGGCGTCTTCGATGGCGCCGTTGGCGTGCGCTTTTTCCTTGATGCGGCGCAGGGCCTGGACGTTGTTTTTTGGGTTGGCGCTGCCGCCTCGTTCGTTGGCCAAAAGCGCTGTCGCCACCCCCCAGCCCTTGTTCATCTCGCCGACGATATTGGACAAGGGAACGCGCACGTCGTCGAAGAAGACCTCGGCATATTCGTCCTCGTCGGGCAGGGTCTGGATGCCGCGCGCCGTGATGCCCGGCGTCTTCATATCGATCAGGATGAAGGTGATGCCTTCCTGTTTGCGCGGCGCATCCGGATCGGTGCGCACCAGGGCGAATATCCAATCGGCCAGATGGCCCCATGTGGTCCAAATTTTCTGGCCGTTGATCACCAATTCGTCGCCATCGATGACACCGGCGGTTCTGAGGCTGGCCAAATCCGATCCGGCGCCTGGTTCCGAATAGCCCTGGCACCACAGAACGTCGCCCGCCACCATGCCCGGCAGGTGCTGCTTTTTCTGTTCCTCATTGCCGAAGCGCAACAGGATCGGTCCCAGATGGCCGATGGCCTGGGCGGAAATTTCCGGCGCCCCGATGCGTGCCATTTCATCGGCGAGGATAATCTGCTCGCTCAACGTCCCATCCATGCCCTGCCATTCCTTGGGCCAGGCCGGTGCGATCCAGCCTTGATCGTAAAGCTGCTTGTGCCACCACATGGAATCTTCGGCATTGGGGCGGGTTGGCAGGTTGCGCAGGCGATCCGGCAACGCGCCTTCGAGCCAGCCGCGCACGGCGCCCCGAAACGCCGTCTCTTCTTCCGTATCGACGCGAAAGCTGGGAATATCGGTGTCGTTGCGGGACGACAAGGCGTGCTCTGCATAGCGTTTCAAGTGGGCCGCCGGTGGGCCGTTCAAGGCTGCCACCGCCATGGCGCGCTTCAGGTACAGCCCGATATCATGCTCGTCGGTGAAGCCGATGGCGCCGTGCAATTGGATGCAGCTATTGCACACCTGGATCACCGCCGGTCCGGCCTTGGCTTTGGCCGCCGAGGCCAGCCAGTCGGCGTAGGCGTCATCCCGATCGCAATAGCCAGCCGCCTCATACACCAGGGCGCGGGACGCCTCGACTTCCATGAAATTATCAACGGCCTGGTGCTGCAATGCCTGAAAGGCGCTCAGATTTCGACCGAACTGCTCGCGGGTTTTCAAGTAATCGAGGGTCATCTCCTGGGCGGCGTCCATGATGCCGATCATCTCTGCCGCATGGCCCAGCTGGATCACCGTGTCCAGGCGTCGGCGCAACAATGCTGCATCGTCGCCGCGGGCCAGGATATCGGTTTTGGCAATGGCCACATCTTTGAGATCGACGGTTCCGATGGGGCTGCCGTCGATGGCCCGCTGGGGGGTAATCGACGCGGCATCTTTCGCCACCAGCACCAGCATGCGGGTTTCATCCAAGCCCGCATCGACAATAAATGCGTCGGCATTCGCCGCTCCCGGAACCGTCGTCAGATGGCCGGTGATCCGCAGTCCGTCGCTCACGCGCAATTCGACGGGGTTTTCAGCCCCATCACGGCTGTCGGTCTGAAGGGCTGGAACCACCAGCGCTTTGCCGGCAATGGCGCGGGCCAGTAAATCAGAAAATTCTTCGCCGCCTTCGGCCAGCGCCAGGACGCCCGCCGCCGCCGGAACCAAAGGCAGGGTGGCCAGCGCCCGTCCTGCCTGTTCGGCCACTAGACACAATTCCTTGGCGCCAAGCCCGGCGCCGCCGGCGGCTTCCGGCGCCATCAGCCCGAGCCAGCCATCAGCGCCTGCATCGGGCAGGTCTTGTGGCTCCAACCCGGTTCCACCGCCATCGCGTAAACTCCGGAGGCGGTCGCCGCCGCCATGATCGGCGCCGAAACGCTGGGCGCTTTCTTGGATCAGAGTTTGATCTTCGTTCAACAATATTTGCATGGCGGCCCCCGGCTGCTTGGCGCTATTCGTCTTCCTTGCCAACAGGACCTAGGCCGGGACGGTATGTCTTTTTATCGAGAAACTCGGTCATGCCGCGACCGCGGGTATCGCTCTGATCGGCGAAGCGCAGCGCCACGCCCTTGGCGGCCAGATACTCATAGGCCATGTCCATGTTCATATCGCCCACATTATTCATGGCGTGTTTGGTGTAGGCGAGGACAACCGGCTCCTTCTCCATCAATTCCCTGGCGATGGCGGTGACCTCATCCCGGAGGCCATCGGCGGGCACGGCAAGGGTGGCGATACCCATCTCAACCGCTTTGGCGCCATCAAAGGTGCGCCCGGTCATGGCGTAGAACATGGCATTCCGGTGGCTAGCCAGATCGGCGAACACTTTGGAGACATTGCCGCCCGGCAGGATGCCCCAGTTGATCTCCGACAGCCCGAACGTGGCATCGTCGGCAGTGACCACGATGTCACAGGCAGCCAGGGAGCAGAAAGCGCCGCCGAAGCAGTAGCCGTTGACCATGGCGATGGTGGCTTTTCTGGACACGGACACATATTGCGACCAGTGGCGATGCGCCCAGAAAGATTTGAAACGGGCAGCCGGGTCTTTGTCTGTTGCGCGGAAATATTCGCGCAAATCCATTCCCGCGCTCCAGGCCTCGCCGCTGCCGGTGATGACGATGACCTTGGCGTCGTCATCGGTCTCCAGCTCGCAGATCACCTCTTCCATATCGTAGTGCAATTGCGGGTTCATGGCGTTGCGTTTTTCCGGGCGGTTGAATGTCACCCAAGCGATGCCTTCATCGTCAATCTCATATTTAACGCATTCGAGTTCCTTGGTCCTGGCCATGTGAGCGCTCCCCCTTCTAGTGTTGTTTGATCGCTCATGTTCCTACATTTGCCGAGCCGCTACAAATAGATAAAGGCGCGGGCGCTTGTCTGGCCTGACATATTCGCAGACAATTGAAGTCAATATATGCAAACGGGGGGCTGCCATGGCCAGATTGAAGTCACTTGTTTATGAGGAAATGACCGCTGCGCAAAAAATCGCCCACGACGAGATTCTGTCGGGGCCGCGCACCCGCATCGGCGGGCCCATGAACGCATGGTTCCGCAATCCCGAGCTGGCCGGACTGGCGCAGCGGCTTGGCGCTTTTTGCCGGTTCCAGACCTCCTTGCCACCGAAGCTGTCGGAGCTGGCGATCTTGATCGTGTCGCGCGATTGGTCGGCGGAAGTAGAATGGTGGGTGCACCAGCCAATCGCCGTGGAAGCCGGCATCGATGCAGCCATCACCGAAGCCATTCGCAAGCGTGAACGCCCTCAATTCGAAAATCGGGACGAAGAAGTTCTTTATGATTTCGCTTCCGAGTTGATGGCGGACAAATCCGTCACCGACAAAACTTACGCCGCCGCTTTGGCCGAGTTTGGCGAGGCAACGGTGGTCGAGCTGGTTGCCGTGCTCGGCTATTACACGTCTGTCGCCATGGTGCTTAATGCGTTCGAGGAGCTGCCCGCCGACGGCACGCTGCCCTTAAGCACATGACATAATATAGGAAGAACCCATGGATCTTAATCTTAACGGAAAATGGGCGCTGGTTACCGGTGGCTCGAAAGGCATTGGCCTTGCCTCCGCCAAGGCGCTGGCGGCGGAAGGGGTCAACATCCATCTGGCGTCGCGCACCGCGGAGGATCTGGAAAAAGCCAAGGAAGACATCGGGGGGCGCTACAACGTGGCCGTCGAAACCCACGCCGTGGATTTGTCAGACGCCGATAAGCGTAAAGGGCTGGTCGATGATGTGGGCGCACTTGATATCCTGGTCAACAATGCCGGCGCCATTCCTGGCGGCTCGATCACCGATCTTACGGACGAGGTTTGGCGCGATGCCTGGGAGCTCAAGATTTTTGGCTATATCCACATGTCGCGCATGATCTTCCCGGTCATGTGCGAGCAAGGCCATGGCGTCATTGTCAATATCGCGGGTATCGCCGGGCGTCTGCCGATGCCCGATTATATCGCCGGCGCAACCGGCAATGCGGCGATGATCAATTTTTCCCGCTCGTTGGGCGTGGCTGGCGCCGACAAAGGGGTGCGCGTGATCTGTATTAATCCGGGCCCGACCCTCACCGACCGGCTGATTTATTTGCGCCGGCTGACGGCGGAAAAAGAGCTCGGCGATCCAGAAAGGCATGGCGAGTTGCCCGCCGCCACCCGCATTGGGCGCCCAGCGGAGCCCGAAGAGGTGGGCGATCTGGTTGCCTTTTTCGCATCCGAGCGGGCCAAGTTTATGACTGGCACTGTCATCGATATGGAATGAGGCCAAGGCGCTCACACACGAGGCTCGACCTGCCTCGAAAACATGGTATCGTTGACTGAATCGACAATATGAAAAGGGGGGGTAATCCAATGGCCGATGGCGACACGCCCGCTGATATCTACGCCGATTCCTTCTGCCGGTTGCCGATGCCGGACCGGGAAACGATGGATGATCGGAGCAAGGCCGCCTATGACCGGCTGGCCGATCCCAACACCCAATCCCGGGTTGGATTGCAGGGGCCCGGCACCATCCAGCTGCACAGCAATAAGGTGTCGGAGCATTCTAGCGGCCTCAATCGTTACTTGCGCACCGAAGCCGGTTTCGATGAAGACGTGCTGGAACTGGCGATCCTGGTGGCGGCGCGGGAAATGGACAGCAAATTCGAATGGGCGGCGCACGAGCCCGCCGCCATCGACGCCGGCGTACCTGCCGAAACCATCGACGTGGTGCGCTTCAAGAAACCCACCGATGGGCTATCCGAGACCGAAACCCTGATCATCGAATTTGGCCGCCAGCTTTTCCGCGAGCGGCGCATCGATGCAGACCGGTATGCCGCCGCCCGCGCCCTGTTCGGCGACAAGCGGCTCGTGGACTTTGTTATTCTGATAACGCAATATTCGGCAACCGCGCTGGTCTTAAGGGCATTCGATATGCAGCCCAAGGCCAGTCTGGATTATAATTTGCCGGTTGAGGAGGTCTGATCATGAAATTTCTCTGGTTCCATCTGATGCCCTATCCGGACTTGCCGGATGATTTCAAGGACAAGCACGAATCGGTCTGGGTGAATATCGATCCCGGCCTGTTCGATCCTGAGCGCGGCCACGAGGTCTATAACGAATATATAGACGAGTTGGAATTCGCCGCCGAAGTGGGGCTGGATGCCATCTGCGTCAACGAACATCATTCCAACGGCTATGGGCTGATGCCGTCGCCGAACCTGATCGCATCTATTTTGGCGCGCGGCACATCGGACGCGGCCATCTGCGTGATGGGCAATTCCCTGGCCCTGTATGATCCGCCGACCCGGGTGGCCGAGGAAATGGCGATGATCGACTGCATCTCCGGCGGCCGCCTGATCGCGGGATTTCCGGTCGGCACGCCCATGGATACTTGTTACGCCTATGGCCAAAACCCAAGCCTTTTGCGGCCCCGCTATTATGAAGCCATCGATCTGATCACCAAGGCCTGGAAAGCCGACGCGCCGTTCGCCTACAACGGCCGCTTCAACCAGCAGCGCTACGTTAATGTCTGGCCGCGGCCCGTGCAAAAGCCGCGCCCGCCGGTCTGGGTGCCGGGCTCGGGCAGCGTCGAAACCTGGCGCATGTGCGCCGACAACGACTTTCTCTATGCCTATTTATCCTATTTCGGCTACAAGGCGTCCGAAGCGGTGATGAAGGGTTATTGGAAGGAAATGGGCGCCATGGGGATGGAGCCAAATCCGTTCCAGGCCGGCTTCCTACAAGCCATCGGCGTCGCCGAAACCCGCAAAGAAGCCGAGGAGCTTTATGCCGAGCCCGGCAATTATTTCTTCGATACCTGCCTTCATCTCAGCCCCCGGTTCGCCAGCCCGCCCGGCTACACCACCGAGGAAACCTTGCGCGCGCGGCTTTCCTCGCAGATCGTCACCGCCGCCAACCGGTCTAACCGTTTTTCCGGCTCCGGCATCAACCGGGGCGCCGAGCGCAAGATGTTCGACGAAGGCCATATCATTATCGGCAGCCCCGACGAGGTCGCCGATAAAATCCGCGAAGCGGCCATCGATCTGAATGTGGGCAATCTTTTGATGCTGCTGCATTTCGGCAATATGAGCCGTGATCTGACCAACTATAACACCCGCCTATTCGCCGAAAAGGTGATGCCGCAACTGACCGATCTGTTCGAAGATGAGTGGGAGCATAAATGGTGGCCCGAGCCCATGGACGCCGCCAAGCGTGTTGTTCAAAGCGAGGCCGCCGAATGAGCGCGATGACCGAACGCACCGTCGAAACTTCCGGCGGCTCCACCCGTGTGTGGGAAATGGGCACCGGCGATCCCGTCGGCTATTTCGCCGGCCTGCATGGGCTGCCCGCCTGGCTACCGCTCCTGGATAGTTTGAGCGCACACCGCCAAGTGGTGGTGCCGTCCCTGCCGGGCTATCCCGGCGGCTACGATTACGAGCCATTGGATGATGTGCTCGATTGGATATTGGCGGCGCGCGATGTGCATGCCGCGTCCGGGCTCGGCGGCGCTGACCTGATCGGCGCATCGGTGGGTGGCGCGCTGGCCGCCGAAATTGCGGCGGCCTGGCCGGATGCGGTGCGCCGGCTGGTGCTGATTGCGCCCTATGGGATGTATGTGGACGAAGAGCCATCCATCGACGTTTTCGCCCAGCGCCAGGAATTGTTGTCGTCGATCATATCGGCCAAACCGGACGCCTATGATAGTTATGTCGATACCCCGGACGGCGAGGACGAAGTGGAATGGGACCTGACCCGTTTTCGCGCCCAGATGGCGGCGGCCAAGCTGCTCTGGCCCCTGGGCGATACCAGACTGGCCAAGCGCCTGGCGCGCATCACGCAGCCGGCGCTGATCATCTGGGGCGCCGACGATCAGGTGTTGCCGCCCTCCTATGCCCAGCGCTTTGCCGATGCCATATCGGGCGAGGCCAGCGTTTGCATCATCGAAGGTGCCGGCCACAAGGTGGAGTTCGATGCCCCGGACGCGGTTGCCGACGCCATCGGAGAGTTCCTGAACGAAACCTAGAAACGTCGCCCGTACGATAAGTTTTAAGGGGAGAGACCAGCTTGAAAATTTCGTTGTTTTGCAACACGCGCTATATGGGCCCGGCGGTGCGCGGCACCTGGCCGGTGCCGGCCACTCAGTACGATCCAAAGATCGCTGAAAGCTCCATGCAGCTAACCCTGGATCAAGCCAAGCTCGCCGACGAAGTTGGCTTCGACTGGATTTCGGTGGCCGAGCATCACTTCGCGCCCTTTTCGGTAACGCCCAACCCGATGGTCATGGCCGGCGCCATGAGCCAGGTGGTCAAGCGTGCCAAGATCGCGCTGTTGGGACCGGACTTGCCGATCCTCAATCCGCTCAGGGTTGCCGAGGAGCTTGCCATGCTCGACACTCTGACCGGCGGGCGCATTATCGCCGGGCTGATGCGCGGCACGCCCAACGAATATGTGACCTATAACATCAATCCCAACGAAAGCCGCGATCGCTTCGCCGAGGCGGTCAAGCTGATCCGCCGCGCCTGGACCGAGAAGCAGCCCTTCGGCTGGGAGGGGCGTTATTACCAGTACCGCTCGATCTCCATCTGGCCGCGCCCGGTGCAGCAGCCGCACCCGCCGATCTATATGTCGGGCTCGTCGGAGCAATCGGGCAAGTTCGCCGCAGACAACCAGCTGGGCCTCGGTTTCGCCGTGACCACGCTTCCCGCCGCCACCAAATCGGCCAACTATTACCGGGATCAGGCGGTCAAGGCCGGCTGGGAGCCCAAGCCAGACGACATTATCTACCGACTCGGCATGCATATCGCCGATACGGACGAAGAAGCCATCAACGATATTGTCGAGGCCGGCGCCGACAAGCCCAGGGCCGGTATCACGCTGATGAACATGGCGGTACTGAACGCAGTGCAGGATTCCAAATATTACGGCAAGGATGTGGAAAAGGACCGGGAATCGAATATCGCCAAGCACGGTTTGGAGGAAAAGATCGAGCTTGGCGAATTGATCGTCGGCTCGCCGGAAACCGTGGTCTCCCAGATCAAGAAAATCCAGGACACGCTTGGCCCCGGCATCCTCGATGTTATTAGTGCCGTACAGTTGGGCGAGCGCACCAACAAATCGCTCACCTTGATGGGCACCAAGGTTATGCCGCAAATCAAGGACTGGTAGCCACCGCGCCTCTTCACAAATGCATCAATATAGGTTGATCCCAAAATGAACCATTCAACAGTCGTGGCGCCCAGCGCCCTCTTTGCCGAAAAAACCGTCGAGGCCGATGGCTTCGAAATCCGCTATCTGGAAGCCGGCGCGGGCGATCCGTTGGTCTATATCCATGGCGCCAGTGGCGTCCGGCTTTCCAAGGCCCACGACATATTATCCGAAAGCTACCGGGTGATCGCCATCGAGGTGCCTGGTTTCGGCGGCTCGCCAGCCAACGAAACGTCCTCAAATATGAGCGAGCTGGCGGCAACACTTTGCAATGCCGTCGCCAATATGGGCATCACGGAATACAACCTCATGGGCATGTCGTTCGGCGGCAAAGTGACCCTGAGCATGAGCCTGCACGACAAGGACAAAATCAAGTCGCTGGTATTGCTGGCCCCGGCGGCGATCCGGCTCACAGACGCACCGCCGCCGGCGGGCGGCCCGGCGGCCATGAAGGCGGCCCTGCACGCGCACCCGGACGATCATCCGGACCTTCCGGCCTATGGCGAAGGGGTGCTGGAAAAGCAACATGCCCTGGTGGGCCGCGTCATGGGACCGCCCCGGGACGACGCGTTCGAGACGGCGCTTAGGCAATTGGAAATTCCGGTGCTCGCCTGCTTCGGCACCGAAGACAAGGTGATGCCGCCCGAGGTGGCGCACATCTATGCGGAGCTTTTGCCCAATTGCCATTTGATGATGATCTATGATGCGGCGCACGCGGTGGATGCGGATCGCCCCGAAGCCGTGGCCTCGGTGGCTGGCGATTTCATCGAACGCCACGAAAAATTTCTGGTGCGCCAGCAAAGCGACATGATCAATCCTTGAGCGAGCGAGAATAATCCGATGACCGAGAAAACCCTGGCCGCCGTGGCCACCGATGTGATGACCACCGAGCTCCGAGAATTTGATGTTCCCGAGATCGGCGCCGACGATGGCTTGCTAGAATTGGAAGCCGCCGGCATCTGCGGCTCCGATTGGCGCAACTACCAATTCAATTCCACGCCGCGCATCATGGGCCACGAAAATGTTGGCCGCGTCGCCAAGATCGGCGCCATCGCGGCGAAAAGGTGGAAGCTGAAAGAGGGCGACCGCATCAGCCTCGAAGAATATGTGCCGTGCGGGCAATGCAACCTCTGCCGCTCCGGCGATTTTCGCCTGTGCCAGGAAACCGAAGTGTTCGGGACCGGCAAAAAAGGCCTCCGTTACGGCTCCTCGCCGTTGACCGAGGTTCCGACCCTGTGGGGCGGCTACAGCCGTTTTATGTATCTGCATCCGAACGCGGTGATCCACAAGGTGGCCGAAGGCGTGCCGGCCCATCATCTGGCCATGTCGATCCCCATGAGCAATGGCGTGCAATGGACCATGTATGAGGCCGGCCTTTGCATGGGCCAGACGGTGCTGATCCAAGGGCCGGGCCAGCAGGGATTGGCGGCGGTGCTGGCGGCCAAGCGCCTCGGCGCCGGCCAGATTATCGTCAGCGGCCTGGCCCGCGACACCAAGCGTTTGGAGATTGCGAAAACCTTTGGCGCCGACGCGGTCATAGATGTGGAAAAAGACGATCTGATCGAAACCGTTTACGCTCTCACCAATGGCCAGGGCTGCGATGCGGTGCTCGATCTGGCAGGTGGGCCGAACACGCTGGTGGACGGTATCGGCTGCGTCAAAAAAGCCGGCACTGTTGTTTTTGCGTCCGGCGGCACTTTGAACAATTTTCCGGCCAATCAGATGACCGCCAAGCGGGTTACTTTAAAAGCCGTGCGTGGCCATTCCTACCAAGCAGTGGAAACCGCCATCGATTTGATCTCATCGGGCAATTATCCGGTGGATCTGATGGCCACCCACCAACTCGGCCTGGACGAGGTGGATTTGGGCGTCCGCTCCATCGGCGGCGAGGGCGTTGCCGACGCTATCCATGTCAGCATCATCCCGTCCCGCGATGTCTGAGGCGCACTAGAAATAGGATGTCACCGATTTAAAACACGAAGGTCATGGTTTTCCCGTGACCGTAAGGCGCTTTGGCGTTGAGCCGCGTGCCCCTTCGGCTCCATCCGTGGGTCCGCTGGCTCCGATAATTGATATAAGCTTTTATTATATAACGATAATACGAATTGGGTTCGTTTCGTAGTTGCCCCGATGTGACGATTGGGACTCTATTTCGTGACCCGCTTTTAATTCGTGACAGTATATTAATTAATGCATGCTAAAATAATTAATAAGTATACTGTCACGAATTAATTATTTTAGGTTCCACTCGTCGAGAGAATTTGCGAAGCTATTCGCCGCGCCGCCGACCGCTACGAAAACCGGTATCAATAGAAACAAAATCACATTATGCGACATTCTTATTTCTATTCGGCGGCGCGTACCGGGGCTTTGCGGGCCGGCGCGGCGATGGGCCTGTCGTGTGTAAGGGCGGGGATTTTGCTGCGGGCCTCGAATACCTGGGCGGTATCGATTTCCGCCGTGATAACGCCCACATCTTCGCCGGCGTCGGCGAGCACCTTGCCCCAGGGATCAAGGATCAGCGAATGGCCGAAGGTTTTGCGGTCCTCCGCATGGGTGCCGCATTGGGCGGCGGCGATGACGTAACAGCCGGTCTCGATCGCCCGCGCCCGTTGCAGGACGTGCCAATGGGCTTCGCCGGACACTTTGGTGAAGGCGGCGGGGATGGCCAGAAAATCGGCGCCCGCGTGGGCCAGGGTCCGGTACAAGTAGGGGAAGCGGAGATCATAGCAGATGGTCATGCCCAGATTGCCCCAGGGCAATTGGCTAAGCACCGCTTCGGAGCCCGGCGCATAGGTCGCCGATTCCCGGTAATGCTGGCCATCGCCAAGCTCCACATCGAACATATGAATTTTGTCGTAGGTGGCGCGCACGTTGCCATCGCCGTCAAACAGATAGCTGCGGTTGGCGATCTTGCCGTCGTCCAAAAGGATGGCGGCAGAGCCCAGTAATATCCAAGCGCCGGTTTCGGACGCCAGGCTTTGCACCAGGTCCAAGGTGGGATGGCGATCTTCACCTGGCGTTGCGGTGCGGAGGCGATCCGAATCCGGCTCCATCATGGCGGTGCACTCGGGCGTTGTTATGAACGAGGCACCTTGTCCCGCCGCATCCAAAATGCCGGCGCGAATATCGGGCAGATTGGCATCCACCTCGCGCTTGGCGTTTAATTGGACGCAGGCGGCGATAAAGGAAGAAGCCATTTGGTTTGCCCTTAAGTTGCGATTAGCCGGCTTGCAGCAACGGATCGAGCCCGCCCTTGTGATCCAAGGCAAGCAACTCGTCGCAGCCGCCGATATGGGCATCGTCGATAAAGATTTGCGGCACCGTGTGGCTGCCGTTCGAGCGCTCCATCATCTCCGGGCGCCGGCCTGGATGAAAGGTTATGTCGATCTCGCTGAATTCAACACCTTTGTCACTGAGCAGGGACTTTGCGCGCCAGCAAAAGCCGCAAAAGGGCGAGGTGTAAATTTCTATCTTGGCCATATTACCTCCAGGCCTAATTCAATACTTCCGAGTGATACCTTATAGATAAGGTGCGCCCTGGCATTATACCAGAGCGCCCGCGATCACTTCTCGTTCAGCCCAAACCCTACATGGATTTGAAGCATTCAAGCACGGCAGCCCTCGACGTCTTGGCGACCTCGGCGTGGTAGCCGTCCTTATAGGTCATCGAGAAATTATGGGTGGCGCCTTCGTAAAGGGTGATTTCGGCGTTGGCGTGGCTGGCGTAAGCGGCCTTGATGGCGTCCACCTCTTCCACCGGGACAACCGGGTCCTCGTCACCGAAATGGAAGCTGACCGGGCAGGAAACCTTGTCCACCTCGTCCAGATGCTGGCCGATCATGGTGCCGTGAAAGGCGCCGGCGGCATTGGCGCCGAAGCGCGAAGCGCTCAAATGGGCGTAGCGACCGCCGAAACAAAAGCCGAGCACCGCGACCTTGCCGTTGCAAACATCCCGTCCGCGCAAATCGGTGATCAGGTCTTCCACATCGTCCATGCCCTTGTCGAAATCGAAGTCGCCGTAGCGTTTGAAGGCTAATTTCATATCGGCGGTCGGCCCCGGCATCACCCGCCAGAAGATATCGGGCACCGACACCACGAAACCGTCGGCGGCCCAGGCATTGGCCAGTTCCTGCATTTCCTCGTCGATACCGAAAATAGCGGTGATCATAAGAATTCCCGGAAACGGCCCGTCGCCATCGGGGCGCGCAAGGTAGCCGGTGAAGGTTTCGTTGTCGCGGGTTTGGTAGCTGATATCACTGCTGGGCATTTTGGCCTCCCTGAAAATTGCTTAGCGGTTTGTTTTGCGCCGCCAATTTAGCCCAGCAATTCGGCGCGCGCCACAGGCTTTTTTAGGCGCTATAGTGCCGCCATGATCGAGATTACCGAAACCATCGCCATTGCCGAAAGCGAGATCGAGGAGCATTTCATCCGCTCTCCCGGTCCCGGCGGGCAAAACGTCAACAAGGTGGAAACCGCCGTGCAACTGCGTTTCGATGCGGCGAGCAGTCCTCACCTGACGGGCGAAGTTATGCGCCGCCTGCGCACCCTGGCCGGCCAGCGCATGACAATAAACGGGGTTATCATCATCTCCGCCAGCCGCTACCGCAGCCAGGAGCGCAACCGCCAGGATGCGCGGGAAAGATTGATTGATCTAATCCGCCAAGCCGCAACGCCGCCAAAGATGCGTAAAGCCACCCGCCCGTCCCACGCCGCAAAGCGCAAACGCATGGACACCAAGCGCCAGCGCGCCTTGACCAAAAAAACCCGGGGGCGGGTGCGGGATTCGGATTGAGACCCGGACGCATTCCGAAAATCTTTGCAGGGACTTGGCCCAAATGATAGCGTGCCAGCGCCGACGGGACAGGGAAGCCGGTGCGAGGCCGGCGCTGCCCCCGCAACTGTAAACGGCTGGATCGACCCATTCGGGCCACTGACGAAATGTCGGGAAGGCGGGAAGATTGACGCCGAAGCCAGGAGACCTCCTCATCGGCATGGCCATTACGGCCTGGTATGGAAACGCGTGACCATCCTCGGGTGGAGGAACTTCGCATATGGCTCCGTTGGGAGAACTTCAAGGATCGATATTGGTGCTGGGCGGTCGGGCCTCCGGTAAAAGCGCCTTTGCTGAGCAATTGATTGGTGCTGCCGATGCGGTCTATGTGGCCACCGCCGAGGCTGGTGATGCGGAAATGCGCGCCCGCATCGATGCCCACCGGGCGCGGCGTGGGCAGAACTGGACCACCATCGAGGAGCCGCTCGAACTAACAGGCGCGCTCCGGGCCGGCGCCGGCGCACCTATGCTTGTCGATTGTCTGACCATCTGGCTTGCCAATCTGATGCATCAAGGCCGCGATTTAGAATTGGAAATCACCTACTTGTGCCAAGCGCTTGGTGATGCCAATTTCCCGGTGGTGCTGGTATCGAACGACGTGGGCGGCGGCATCGTGCCCGAAAATGCGCTGGCCCGTGCATTCTCTGACGCGTCCGGGCGCATGAACGCTGTTGTGGCGGCGGCGGCGGATCAAGTCTATCTGGTCACCGCCGGCCTTCCCCAGAAATTGAAATAGACAGATAAAAGGCAGAACAAAACACCATGCAGACCCTTGGCAAGATACCCGTTACCGTGATCACCGGCTTTTTGGGCGCTGGCAAAACCAGCCTGATCCGTCATCTTTTGGAGAACGCCAATGGCCGCCGCCTCGCGTTGATTATCAACGAGTTCGGCGATCTTGGTGTCGATGGCGACATCTTGAAGGGTTGCGGCATCGAAACCTGCACCGAAGACGATGTTTTGGAGCTGACCAACGGCTGTATCTGCTGCACCGTCGCCGACGATTTTATTCCGGCCCTCGAATCCCTGATCGAACGGCCAGACAGGCCCGATCACATTGTCATCGAAACCTCCGGCCTGGCCCTGCCCAAACCCTTAGTGAAGGCCTTCCAATGGCCGGAAGTGCGCTCGCGGACAACGGTGGACGGCGTCGTTGCCGTGGTTGATGGCCCCGCCGTCGAGGCCGGCCTGTTCGCCGACAACCCGGCCCTGGTGCAGGATCAACGCGAAGAAGACGACCAGCTGGACCATGACAGCCCCTTGGAAGAATTGTTCGGCGATCAGTTGGCGTCCGCCGATCTGGTGGTGATCTCCAAGTCTGATTTGATGGACGAAGCCGGGCGCGGCAGCGTCATGGAAATCGTTGCCAAGGAAACACGGCCCTCGGTCAAGGCGCTTACCGCGACACATGGGCGGCTCGATCCGATGCTAGTGCTGGGATTGGACGCGGCGGCGGAGGACGATATCGATCAGCGCTGGTCTCACCACGACACCGAAGAGGATCACGACCACGACGACTTCGACAGTATCGTGGTGGAGCTGGACAGCGCCGCAGATGTGAACCAGATCGCGGCCCGCATCGAGGCAGCGCTGGCTCTTGACGGCATCTTGCGCATTAAAGGCACCGCCCATATCGAGGGCCGGCCGGCGCGCCTGGTGGTGCAGGGCGTCGGGCCAAGGGTCGACACCTATTTCGACCGCCCCTGGAACGAAACCGAATTGCGCCGGACCCGGCTGGTGGTTATCGGCCTTACCGGTTTCGATCAGGCCGCCGCCAAAAACATCCTCGGCGGCGGCTGAGCTTAGGGATAGCCTATGCATCTACTGGTCACCCAGCCGGGTCAGATATTGGACGACGGCGAAGCCGTCGATCTCGGCCAGACGCCGGGAGATATCGTCGTGCTGTCGGCGGCGTCCAGTGATCTTTCGGTGCTGGCCCTGGCGCGGCGCGCAAGCCAAGCGGGCGGCGCTGATGGTTTGCCCAGTCTCCGCCTCGCCAACCTGATGCAGCTCAGTCACCACATGTCGGTGGATGTTTACTTGGAGAACACCATCGCCCATGCCCGGCTGGTGATCGTGCGTCTGTTGGGCGGCGCCGGCTATTGGCCCTACGGGTTGGAGCAGCTGGCGGCGTTGGCGAAAGAAAAAAATATCCTGCTGGCGGTGGTGCCGGGCGATGACCAGCCGGACCCGGAACTGTTCGGCCATTCGACGCTGCCCACCGAAGCTTGTCACCGGCTCTGGCAATATTGCGCTCATGGCGGCGGCGCCAACGCGGCCAATTTCCTTAAATACTGTGCCCATCTTCTGGGCCGGGATGACGATTGGCTGGAGCCGGCGCCGCTGGTGCGCGCCGGGCTTTATTGGCCGGGCGATGGTCTGCCCGATTTGGGCCAGGTGCGCGGCCATTGGACCGAGGGCGCGCCCACCGCTGCCATCGTCTTTTATCGGGCGCTGGTGCAGGCGGGCGATCTGGCGCCGGTGGATGCGCTAATCGAAGCGGTGCGGGCGCGCGGGCTCAACCCCCTGCCAATGTTCGTCGGCAGCCTCAAAGACCCGGGCTCGGCCGAGATTGTTGCCGTCGCCCTGGCCGAAGCAGGCTGCGATATCATCCTCAACCTTACCGGTTTCGCGGTCTCCGCGCCCGGCGGGCAAATGCAGGAGACGCCGTTTACCGGTGCTGATTGCCCAGTCCTGCAAGTGATCCTGGCGGGCGGTGGCGAGACAAGCTGGCGGGATGGTCAGCGCGGCCTTAGCCCCCGGGACTTGGCCATGAATATCGCGCTGCCCGAAGTGGACGGACGCATTATCAGCCGTGCAATTTCGTTCAAAGAATCCGCCGATTTCGACGCCGAAACCGAAGTGGCCCTGGTGCGCCACGCACCCGTACAGAGCCGCGTTGCCTTCATCGCCGATCTGGCCGCCGCCTGGGCCAGATTGCGGCGCACACCCGCTGCGGGGCGCCGCATCGCCATCATCGTCGCCAACTATCCCAACAAGGACGGGCGCCTTGGTAACGGCGTCGGGCTGGATACCCCCGCCGGCGTCGCCGCCGCATTCCAGGGTCTCATCGCCGCCGGTTATGATCTGGGCGATGACGCGCCCCGGACCGGCAAAGACGTCATGGCGCGGCTGCTGGCCGGTCCCACCAATGCGCCCGGCGCCCGGCATGGCGGTATGGAATTTGGCTTGGCCGACTATCGGGAGTATTTCGAAAGCTTGCCCGAAGATACCAAGGCGCGCGTCCTGGACCGCTGGGGTGCGCCGGACGATGATCCGTTTGTCGAGGACGGCAGCTTTCGCCTTGGCGCCCACCGCTTCGGCAATGTCACCTTGGCGGTGCAGCCGGCGCGTGGCTACAACATCGATCCCCAATCCAGCTATCACGATCCTGATCTGGTGCCGCCGCACGGCTACCTTGCGTTCTATGCCTGGCTGCGCCGCGAGATTGACGTCCACGCCGTGGTGCATTTCGGCAAGCACGGCAATCTGGAATGGCTGCCGGGCAAAGCCCTGGCCTTGGACGAGACTTGCTTCCCCGAAGTGGCGCTGGGGCCGATGCCGCACATCTATCCGTTCATCGTCAACGACCCTGGCGAGGGCACCCAGGCCAAGCGCCGCGCGCAAGCGGTCATTATCGATCACCTGACGCCGCCACTATCGCGCGCCGAAAGTTACGGACCCTTGCGGGACTTGGAGCAATTGGTCGATGAATTTTATCTGGCGTCGGGCATGGACCCCAGGCGCCTGAAACTGCTCGGCGCCGAGATTATCGATCTCAGCCGCTCCATCGGTCTAGACAAAGACGTGGGCATCGATCGCGGTGAGGACGAGCAGGGGGCGCTGGCCAAGATCGACAATTATTTGTGCGAGCTGAAGGAGTTGCAAATTCGCGATGGGCTGCATGTGTTCGGCGCTGCGCCTGAGGGCAGCTTGGCGGTGGATTTGCTGGTCGCCCTGACCCGCCTGCCACGGGGGCGCGGCGAGGGCATCGATGCCTCCTTGATCCGCGCCCTGGCCGCCGATTTCGGTCTCACCGGTTTCGATCCTCTGGATTGCGAGATGGGCAACCAGTGGGACGGGCCCAAGCCGGACGCTCTGAATTTGACCGATCAGCCCTGGCGTAGCAACGGCGATACGGTGGAGCGGCTGGAGTTGTTGGCGCAAAAATTGGTGGCCGGTGATGTAGCACCTTCGCCTGATTGGACGGCCACGGCGCCTGTTCTGGAATTTATCACAGCAACCCTGGCGCCGATGATTGCCGGATGCGGGGCCTGTGAACTGGACGGTCTGCTCACCGGTCTGGATGGCCGTTTCGTCGCTCCCGGCTCGTCCGGCGCGCCAACGCGGGGAAGGCTGGATGTTCTACCCACCGGGCGCAATTTTTATTCGGTGGATTCGCGCAGTGTGCCGACCCCGGCGGCCTGGAAGCTGGGCTGGAAGTCGGCGGGGCTGTTGATCGAGCGGCATTTCCAAGGTCACGGCGAGTATCCCAAGCGCATCGCGCTAAGCGCCTGGGGCACCGCCAATATGCGCACCGGCGGCGACGATATCGCCCAGGCCCTAGCATTGATGGGGGTGCAGCCCGAATGGGACAAGCAATCGGGCCGCGTCATCGGCTATGAGGTGATGCCGGCCGGCGTGCTGGGGCGCCCACGCGTCGATGTGGTGTTCCGGGTGTCGGGTTTTTTCCGGGACGCCTTTCCAGCCCAGGTGGAACTATTGGATCAAGCGGCGCGCGCCGTTGCCGCGCTCAGCGAAGCCGCTGATATCAATCCGCTGGCCGCCCAGGTCGCCGAAGATGCCGCCGCCCTCGCAGCCGGCGGTCTGGATATGGAGACCGCCCGCAAGAAAGCCGGCTACCGGGTATTCGGCTCCAAACCGGGGGCCTATGGAGCTGGGCTACAGACCCTCATTGACGAGAAATGCTGGGACGGAGACGCCGATCTGGCGCGCGCCTATGTGGCCTGGGGCGGCTATGCCTATGGCGCTGGCGCTGAAGGTCAGGCGGAGCAGTCTTTGTTCGAAGCCCGTCTCATGGGCGCCCAAGTGGTGGTCCATAACCAGGACAACCGGGAGCATGATATCCTCGACAGTGACGACTATTATCAGTTCGAGGGCGGTATCGCCGCCGCCGTCCGGCATCTGTCGGGCGTCCAGCCGGCCATTTATCACAACGATCATTCCCGGCCGGAGACGCCCAAAATCCGCACCCTGGCGGACGAGATCGGCCGCGTTGTACGCGCACGCGCCGCCAACCCGAAATGGATCGCAGGGGTTATGCGCCACGGCTATAAGGGCGCCTTCGAGATCGCCGCGACGGTGGATTACCTGTTCGCCTTCGCCGCCACTTCCCAGGTGGTCGAAGACCATCATTTCAACCAGCTTTTCGATGCCTACCTGGAAGACGCCGAGGTGCGGGAATTCATCGAAGACGCCAACCCGGCGGCCTTGCGCGAGATCGCCGAGCGTTTCGAAGAAGCCGTAGAGCGGGGTTTCTGGCACCCCAAATCCAATTCCGCCGGCGCGCTTTTGGCGCGCCTGATCGAAGGAGAGACCGTATGAGCGACGAAGACATTAATGCCCAAGCCAACGAAAAGCGGCGCAAGCATAAAGCAGCCAAAGACAAAATCCTCGCCAAGAAGGTAAAGGAGGGCGGTTTGCTGATCGTCCATACCGGCAAGGGCAAGGGCAAGACCACCGCCGCCATGGGCATGGTGGCGCGCGCCATCGGCCATGGCCAGAAAGTGGGCATCGTGCAATTCGTCAAGGGCAAGTGGGACACCGGCGAGCGGGTTGTTCTGGAAGCCTTTCCCGATCTGGTGACTATCACCGCCATGGGCGAGGGCTTCACCTGGGAGACCCAGGACCGGGCCCGCGACATCGCCGCCGCCGAGGCCGCCTGGGCGCGGGCCAAGGAGATGATCCTCGATCCTGCCAATTTTATGGTTCTCCTGGACGAGATCAATATTGTGCTGCGCAACGATTATATTCCCATCGAAGACGTGACGGCGTTTTTGAAGGACAAGCCGAAAGACGTGAATGTGATCTGCACCGGGCGCAACGCCAAGGCCGAACTGATCGATATCGCCGATCTGGTCACCGAAATGACCGAGGTGAAGCACCACTTCCGCGCCGACTTCAAGGCCCAGGCCGGGATCGAATTTTAAGACCATGACGGCCAGGGCGATCATGCTGCAAGGCACCGGCTCGGACGTCGGTAAATCCTTGGCGGTCGCCGGGCTGTGCCGGGCTTTGATGCGCCGGGGTTATTCGGTGCGCCCATTCAAGCCGCAGAACATGTCCAACAACGCCGCCGTGACTCCGGGCGGCGGCGAGATCGGCCGTGCCCAGGCGTTACAGGCGAGGGCCTGTGGGATCGCGCCAACGGTTCATATGAACCCGGTTCTGTTAAAGCCGCAATCGGATATCGGCGCGCAATTGGTGGTGCTGGGCGAGGTGCGTGGCAATTACAGCGCCCGCGATTTTCAGCCCTTCAAGCAAAGCCTGATGCCGGGGATTCTTGAGAGCTTTGAGACCCTTAAAGCCGAGGCCGATTTCGTCATTGTCGAGGGCGCCGGCAGCGCCGCCGAGATCAATCTCCGCAAGAACGATATCGCCAATATGGGCTTCGCCCTGGCCGCCGATGTGCCGGTTGTCCTGGTTGCCGATATCGACCGGGGCGGGGTTATCGCCAGCCTGGTCGGCACCTGGACGTTGTTGCCCGAAGATGAGCGGGCGCTGCTCAAAGGTTTTATCGTCAACAAATTTCGCGGCGATATCAGCCTGTTTGACGATGGCGTGACCATCATCGCGAAAAAGACCGGGCTCAAAAGCCTTGGCGTATTGCCGCATCTGCCTGCCGCCCGGCGGCTGCCGGATGAAGATGCCATGGCGTTGGAAAACCGGGAACACGCAGCCAGCGAGCAGGGGGTTAAAATCGCCGTGCCGCGCCTCGCCCATATTGCCAATTTCGATGATTTCGATCCACTGTTGGCGGAGCCCGGCGTCGAGCTGGTGATGGTGCCGCGCGGCCAACCGCTGCCCGGCGATGCCGCATTGGTGATCCTGCCGGGATCGAAAACCACCATCGCCGATATGGAGGATTTCCGCGCCCAAGGCTGGGATATTGACCTCAAAGCCCATGTTCGGCGCGGCGGCCAGGTGCTGGGTATCTGTGCCGGCTATCAGATGCTCGGTCGCTGTATTATCGATAGCGGCGGCATCGAAGGCGCGCCCGGCGAGACGGCCGGGCTGGGGCTTTTGCAAATTGAAACCCGGCTCGGCGGCGACAAGACCCTGGCCGAGGTGGAGGGCACGGCGTCGGGTGGGCTTGGCCGCGTGCATGGCTACGAGATGCATATGGGCCAAAGCAGCGGCGCCGATACGGTACGCCCGTTCCTGGAGCTCGGAGACGAAGACGGCGGCGCGGTGTCCGAAGACGGGTGCGTCATGGGCTGCTATCTGCACGGCCTGTTTTCCGCCGATAATTTTCGCACCGCCTTCCTTGCCCGCCTTGGCGGCAGTGGCTCGGGCTTGGCTTATGAAAAAGATGTGGAAGCGGCCCTCGATGAACTGGCGGACGCCATGGAGAGCCATTTAGACTTGGATGGGTTGGCCGCGCTAGCCCGCTAGCAATGCGGCAATGGCCACCAGCGCGAACATCAACACACAGGCTATGACATAGAGCCGCAGCGCGGCTCGGATATCCGTAGGCGCCGCCTCCGCGCGCCCCGATCCGATCCAAGGCGCATCTTCCGTCTTGCCGTCATAGACACGCGGGCCCGACAGCTTGAGGCGAAGCGCGCCGGCCATGGCGGCTTCCGGGTAGCCGGCGTTGGGCGAGCGGTGGTGGCGGCTGTCGCGGAATAGGACGCCCACGCCCTTGCCGAGAGACGCCAGCACCAAAAGCAGCGCCGCGATGCGCGCCGGGATATAATTGGCAACATCATCAAGGCGCGCCGCCGCCATTCCAAAATGAAGGTGGCGAGGTGTTCGGTGGCCGATCATGCTGTCGGCGGTATTGAGCATCTTGTAGGCGATGATCCCCGGCAGGCCCAATAACAATGCCCAGAACACCGGCGCCACCACCCCGTCGGAATAATTCTCGGCGAGGCTTTCGATAGCAGCCCGCGACACGCCCGCCTCGTCCAGCACGTCCGTTTGGCGGCCCACCAGCATGGCCACCGCGTCCCGGCCCGCGCCCAAACCATCAGTCTCGAGCGCCAACGCCACCCGGCGCACATGCCGGTAGAGGCTGTTCTGAGCGATCAGGGTGGAGACGATCAACGCTTCCACTGCACCGCCATATTGAAAGCCCGCGAGCACGCCATGCAGCCAATATCCAAACCATAGGGAAAGCGCCAGTAGGCCAAAGATAGCGGCGGCGCCGGAAAGCCGATTTACAGAGGACCTGAGCCCATCCCGGTTTAAATGCCGGTCGAGAAATCCGATGGCGTGGCCGAAAATCACGACCGGGTGCGGCAGAGCCCGGTACAGGCTCACCGGATCGCCGGCAACCGCGTCGATCAGCAGCGCGGTTACGATTATGGCAAGGAATTCTCCATCGGGCATGGCCGAAGTGGTATCAGGGGGCCGAAATCCGGTCAATCGGCGCTTGAATGGGCTTTAGCCACCGGCTCCGTTGTTTTAGTATGCCTCGCAAATGCGATGTTGAAGCCCCATATCAGGGCGAGGAAAACAAATGCGTAAAACCGGTGTAATGATCTGCGGCCATGGCAGCCGCGACGATAGGGCTGTGGCCGAGTTCGCCAATCTACAGGCGCGCCTGGGCGAACGCTTCCCGGACTTGCCGGTGGAGTATGGCTTTTTGGAGTTCGCGACGCCGATTATCCGCACTGGCCTTGATAAGCTGGCGGCCCAGGGCGTCGATCACGTGTTGGCGGTGGCTGGCATGCTGTTGTCGGCGGGCCATGTGAAGAACGATATCGCCTCGGTCCTCAACCAGTATCAGGCGGATCATCCGAACCCGGATTTTCTGATCGAATATGCGCGGCCCCTGGATGTGGACGCCAAGATGATGTACGCCGCCGAGGCGCGCATCCGCGAAGCCGTGGAGGCTGCGGACACCGACGTGCCGTTAGATGAAACGCTTCTGATGGTGGTTGGACGCGGCACCTCGGATCCGGACGCCAACGGCTCGATCTCGAAAATCTGCCGCATGTTATGGGAAGGCATCGGTTTCGGCTGGGGCGAGGTGTGCTATTCGGGCGTCACCTTCCCGCTGGTGGCGCCGGGTCTGGAACATGCCGCCCGGCTTGGCTATCGGCGCATTGTTGTCTTTCCCTATTTCCTGTTTACCGGCGTGCTGGTCAAACGCATCTACGCCATCACCGATGGCATCGCCGCGCAATATCCCGATATCGAATTTCTAAAGGCCGGTTACCTCAACGATCATCCGAAAGTCATCGATACCTTCGAAGCCCGTGTGCACGGCATCAGCACCGGCGACAACGCCATGAACTGTCAGCTTTGCAAATACCGGGAACAGGTGGTCGGCTTCGAAGCCCATCAAGGCCTGCCGCAAATGAGCCACCATCACCATGTGGAAGGCATCGGCACCAACGAAAGCGGCGGCGGCGATCATAACCACGAACACAGCCACGAACATAGTCATGAGCACGACCACGACCACCCGCCACATCCCCATGCCGAGCATCCGCACGGGCCTGGCAAGCGCAACCCGGAAGCGGTGTAACGGGACGGCATCTTGGGATACCTGAAAAACCCGGACGAGATTTACAAAGAATCTTTCGCCGCCATTCGGCGCGAGACCGATCTTTCGCGCCTGCCCGAAGCGCTGCGAGCTCTCGCCATTCGTCTGGTGCATAGTTGCGGCATGCCCGATCTGGTGGATGATCTGGCATGGTTCGGTGATCCTGCCGCCGCCGCGGCCGCCGCGCTCGAAGCCGGCGCGCATATCTGCGTCGATGCAACCATGGTCGAGAGTGGCATCATGAAAGCGCGGCTGCCAAGCGCGTCGAAAATCCTCTGCACCCTTAACGATCCTGAAACTCCGGGTCTGGCGAAAGCGGCGGCAACCACCCGTTCCGCCGCAGCCATCGATATTTGGGGCGCCCGGCTGGACGGCGGGCTTGCCGTCATCGGCAACGCGCCAACCGCCTTGTTTCGCCTGATCGAGATTTTATCGGAAAATGGCAAGGCCAGGCCGGCCGCCATCTTCGCCTTTCCCGTCGGCTTTGTCGGTGCCGCCGAATCCAAGCAAGCATTGATCGAAGCCGGGCTGGATATTCCGTTTATCACGCTGAAGGGCCGGCGCGGCGGCAGCGCCATGGCGGCGGCGGCCGTCAACGCGGTCATCCTGGCCGGAAACGAGGCCGGATCATGAACCCCTGGCTCACCGTGATCGGCATCGGCGAGGACGGTATCGGCGGCCTCAACGCCTCTGCGCGCTCAGGCCTCGAAAAGGCTGAGGTGCTGGTCGGCGGCGCCCGCCATCTGGCCATGGTCGAAGACGACGGTCGCCCGCGCATCGAATGGGGCAATCCGCTGGCCGCCACCATCGACGAGATTTCGCAAAAACGTGGCCAGCAAGTGGCGGTTTTGGCTACCGGCGATCCTATGTGGTACGGCATTGGCGCCACCCTTGCCCGCAATATCGCAGCGAGCGAAATGCGCATCATCCCGGCGCCGTCGGCCTTTTCCCTGGCCGCCAGCCGATTGGGCTGGGCGCTGGCGGAATGCGAATGCCTCACGGTCCACGGCCGCGCCGTCGACCGGTTGCGCTATTTTCTGGCCTCCGACGCGCGCCTGATTATTCTATCCAACGACGGCGATACGCCGGGCGACATCGCCGATATCCTGGTCGAGAGCGGCCTCGGCGCGTCGGAAGTTAACGTGCTGACCCACATGTCCGGCCCCGACGAGGAATTGATCACCAAAACCGCCAAGGGCTGGAACGACGAGATGGTCGCCGATTTGAACACCGTCGCCATCCATTGCGTCGCTGGTCCCGATTACATGCCGCGTTCGCCGGCGCCGGGCCTTCACGACGACGCCTTCAGCCATGACGGCCAGTTGACCAAGCGTGAAATTCGCTCGGCGACCCTTGCGTCCCTGGTGCCCATGCCGGGCCAGCTTTTGTGGGATGTGGGCGCCGGTTGCGGGTCCATCGCCATCGAATGGATGCGCGCCAGCCCACGCGCCGCCGCCATCGCCATTGAACAGAACGATGTTCGCGCCCATATCATCCGCGACAATGCCCTGGCCCTCGGCGTTCCCGATTTGGAGCTTATTGAAGGTGCGGCGCCGGATGCCTTCTCCGGCCTTGAAGCGCCCGATGCGATTTTCATCGGTGGCGGATTGTCGGCGCCCGCATTGTTTGATCTCTGCTGGCAGGCGTTAAAGCCGGAAGGGCGGCTGGTCGCCAACGCGGTCACCTTCGAGGGCGAGCAGGTTCTGATGGATTGGGCGGTCAAGACCGGCGGTCAGTTGGTTCGCTTCGAAATCTCGCGGGCCGAGAGCTTGGGCAAGTTCACCGGTTGGCAGCCGATGAAGCCGGTCACGCAGTTACGGGTGGTCAAGCATGGCGGCTAACGAGGCAGATATCAAAATCTGGGGGCTCGGCGTCGGGCCGGGCGATCCTGAACTGATAACCCTGAAGGCGCTGCGCATTCTGCAAGCCGCCGACGTGATCGCCTATCCTGCGCCCGACGGCGCCGACAGTCTGGTGCGCGCCATCGCCGCAACCCATATGCCGGTGGGCGCCGAAGAGATGATTATCTCAACGCCCATGGTTACCGAACGTCATCCGGCGCAAAATGCCTACGATGAAGCCGCCGGCCAAATCGATGAACACGCCCGGGCCGGCAAGACCATCGCCATCCTTTGCGAGGGCGATCCATTTTTTTACGGCTCGTTCATGTATCTTTATAGCCGTTTGTCGGAAAACTGGCGTGTCGGCGTGGTGCCCGGTGTCTCGTCGCTCAACGCGGGCGCAGCCGAGCTGGGTGTGCCGCTGGCGGAGCGCAACGACGTGGTGTCGGTAATACCGGCGACCCTGGACGAAGCGGACCTGGCTGAGCGTCTGGCCGCCGCCGACGCCGCCGTCATCATCAAGGTGGGCCGGCATCTGGATAAGGTCCGCCGGGTGCTCGAAGCGGAGGGGCTCGCCGCCGGCGCCCGTTATATCGAGCGCGCCACCATGGACGGCCAGCGCATCGCCAGCCTTGATGATATGAGCGATCAAAAGGCGCCGTATTTTTCCCTGATTATCGTCCGTAAAGCTGCGGATATCTGATCCCGTGAATTGGAACCCCGTATTCGTTGCCCTCAATGATCCAGGCGCCAGGCTGGCGCGCCGCTTGATGAAGTATGTCGACGGCGCCGAGCTGCACGGCTACGCCAAGCGGGTTACCGGTGCCGATGTGCCGTTCGCCCGGGTGCAGCCACATTTGCGCGAATTGTTCGCCGCCGGACGGCAGATCATCGCCATCATGTCCACCGGCATTGTCGTCCGCGCGCTCGGCGATCTTGCTGTCGACAAACAGCTGGAGGCCGCCGTCGTCTGTGTTAGCGAAACCGGCGAAGCGGTGGTGCCGCTTCTCGGTGGCCATCACGGTGCCAACAAGTTGGCCCGAATACTGGCCGGCACCTTGGGCATAGATGCGGCGATTACCACCGCCGGCGATGCCCGTTTCGGCTATGCCCTGGATGAGCCACCTGCTGGATGGGGCATATCCAACGGCGATGCGGCGCGCCCGGTGATGGCGGCGCTGTTGGCCGGCGAGGCGATCGCAATAGACAAAGATGTTGCGGTTGGCAATGATACCGATTGGCTGTCCCTGGATGGGATCAAGACCAAGCCGGATGGCACACCGGCCCTGATCATTTCCGAGCGTGCCGTGGAGCCCTCAGCCGATCACTTTGCCCTTCATCCCCGAACCTTAGTCGCCGGGGTGGGTTGCGAGCGCGGCGCAGATGGGGCCGAAATTCTACAATTGGTCCGCGATTGCCTGGCATCGGAAGGATTGTCTGAAAGCTCGCTCGCCTGCTTCTCGACAATCGATCTGAAAGAGGACGAAGTCGGCATATTACAGGCGGCGGCGGCCTTGGGAGTGCCGGTCCGCCTTTACAGCGCCGATCAATTGGAAGCCCAGACGCCGCGTGTGGCCGAACCTTCGGACTATGTGTTCGAGACCGTCGGCTGCCATTCCGTATCCGAAGCCGCCGCCCTCGCCGGCGTCGGTGATGCCGGCAAGCTTCGGGCGGCGAAACGGAAATCGGCGCGTGCCACGTGTGCCATCGGCGCCGCACCGGCCATCATTGATCCCGATCAGGTGGGAAAGGGCTGCGGCAGGCTGGTGATCGTCGGCATCGGTCCTGGCCATGCGGGCTGGCGGGTGCCGGACGCCTCCTCGGCCGTCGCCGCCGCAACCGATCTGGTCGGCTATGGTCTTTATATTGATCTGTTGGGCGGGCTGGCGGACGGCAAGGTGCGCCACGATTACCCCTTGGGCGAGGAGCGTGAGCGGGTCGCCTTTGCCCTCGAACTGGCGGCGGGTGGTAAACAGGTGGCCATTATTTCATCGGGCGATGCCGGCATTTATGCCATGGGCAGCCTCGTTTATGAACTGATTGATACGGCTGGCGTTGAAGCCTGGCGGCGCCTTGCGGTAGAGATGGTGCCCGGCGTCTCGGCCCTGCAGGCGGCGGCGGCACGCACCGGCGCCCCCCTCGGCCATGATTTCTGCACCATTTCGCTGTCCGATCTGATGACCCCGTGGGAAGCGATTGAGCGGCGCATCAAGGCCGCCGCCGAGGGTGATTTCGTCATTGCCTTCTATAACCCGGTGTCCATGCGCCGCCGGGTGCAGTTCGGCCAAGCCTGCGCTATCCTGCGCGATCACCGGCCACCCCAAACGCCGGTGATCATCGCCCGCAATCTTGGCCGCGAAGAGGAAAAAATCACAGTTGTTGATCTGTGCGATTTGGAAACCGATATGATCGATATGCTGACGGTGGTTGTCATCGGATCGTCCGAGACCCGCATCATCCCGGGCGCCGGTGGCCCGGTGCGGGTGTACACGCCGCGCGGCTACGGAGACAAAAAACAATGACCGTCCATTTCATCGGCGCTGGGCCGGGGGCGCCGGACCTGATCACGGTGCGCGCCCTGAACCTGATCAAGGCCTGTCCGGTCTGTTTATATGCCGGCTCCCTGGTGCCCACCGAGGTGGTCGCTGCGGCGCCCGATACAGCGAAAGTGATCGACACTGCGCCCCTGCATCTGGACCAGATTATTGAACATATGCGCGTCGCCCACGAGAACGGCCAGGACGTCGCGCGGGTGCATTCGGGCGACCCCTCCATCTATGGCGCCGTCGCCGAACAGATGCGCCGCTTGGACGACCTTGGCATCGATTATGACGTGACGCCCGGCGTGCCCGCCTTCGCCGCCGCTGCCGCGGCTCTTAAAAGAGAGCTGACGCTGCCCGGTATCTCTCAAACGATCATCGTGACGCGCACCGAGGGCAAGGCCTCGCCCATGCCGGACGGTGAAGACCTGCCCTCCCTGGCCAAGGCCGGCGCAACATTGGCGCTGCATCTATCGGTGCGCAATCTGGCCAAGGTGGTGCGCGAATTGAGCCCCGAATATGGCGAGGATTGCCCGGTGGTGGTGATCTACCGGGCCACCTGGCCGGACGAGAAAATTATCCATGGTCGCCTAAATAATATCCGCGAAAAAGTGCGCGCCGAGAAAATCACCCGGACGGCGTTGGTGCTGGTGGGCGAGGTTTTCGGCGATACCGGCTTTGGTGACAGCAAGCTCTACCACGCCGATCACCGCCATATACTGCGGCCGAAATAATCTAAAGCTTTTGCAACCAGGCAATGGCGTCTTCTTGTGCCTCGGCGATGCCGCCGGCCGGTGGGGCCGGGCGATTGATCATGATAACCGGAATTCCTAAGCGGCGCGCCGCCGCCAGTTTGGCCGCCGCGCCATCGCCGCCGCTGTTCTTGCTAACCAGATATTGAACGCCATTGCTGCGGAGCAGTTCGGTCTCGCCGGGCTCAAGGAAAGGACCCCGGTCAACCACCACCTCGCAATTCTTGAGCGGCACGCCGTCTTTGGGGGGATGGATGTAGCGAACAAGAAAGCGGCAGTTTTCGAGGCAAGCAAAGGCGGCAATCTCGCGGGTACCAATGGTCAGGAACACAGTGCTGGAATGATCGCGTAAATAGGATACCGCATCGGCAACCAAACCAACTTCGATCCAGTTATCACCGCTTTGAGGAACCCAGGGGGGGCGCAAAAACTTCAGGCGCGGCAAGCCGGTGCCCCGGCAGGCGGCAAAGACATTAGCGGCGATCTCGGCGGCAAAGGGGTGCGTGGCGTCGATCACCGCATCGATTTCGGCATCAATCAGATAAGCTTTAAGCCCCTCAAGCCCACCGAAGCCTCCGCTGCGCACCGCGCATCCCGGCAGGTTGGGGTTTTGCGTTACGCCGGCCAGGGAATAGATCACATCGGTGCCGGGTAGTGCCGAAGCCGCGATGGCCAGATTAACCGCATCCCGTGTGCCGCCGAGGATCAAAACCTTAACCATCAGGGCGCCCGCCCGGCCAGCGCACCGGCCCGGTCGAAAATCAGAACCTCGGCCTCACCGGAGCCTTGCAATTGATCGAGCGCCACTTCGCGCGCCCGCGCCGCCACCGCATCAACCAGCGGGAAGCCCGCGTCCAGGACAATCTCCAATATGCGCCCGGCGCTGTCCGCCGCTTCGATGGCTTTACGCAATTCACCATCGGCGCCGGCATCGGCGGCCAGGGAGGCAAGGAAGCCGGGGTTTACCTGGGAGCGTTTGGAATGCAGGTCCAGATGCCCGTCGGCCAGCTTCGACAATTTTCCGAATCCGCCGGCTATGGTCACCTTTGGGATCGGATTGTCGCGCACATATTTCAATAAGCCACCGGCGAAATCGCCCATATCGATCAGCGCCGTTGCGGGCAATCCGAGGAGCTTGGCCACCGCGTCTTCGGATGTGGAGCCGGTCGCCGCAGCAACATGGGTGATGCCGCCGGCGCGGGCCACATCGACGGCCTGGCGGATCGAGGCGATCCAGGCGGAGCAGGAATAAGGCACGACGATACCAGTGGTGCCCAAAACGCTCAGCCCGCCGATGATGCCGAGGCGCGGGTTCCAGGTGCGCGCCGCCAACGCCTCGCCATTATCGATGGAAATGGTGATCTCCAGCCCATCGCCGCCAAGTTCGCGGATATTGTCGGTAATCATCGCCCTGGGGCCCGGATTGATGGCCGGCTCGCCGACGCCTAAGGGCAGGCCGGGCCGGGTCACGGTGCCGACACCGGGCCCTGCCTTGAAGATGATCTCTGCGGTGTTGTCCAACCGGCGAAGTTGGGCGCGGACAATAGCGCCGTGGGTTACGTCGGGATCGTCGCCAGCGTCTTTTTCGATGGCCGCCATGGCCGTATCACCGTCCAATTTGCTGTCATGGAGGACGAAAGACGGCGTTTGTCCACGCGGTAGGCGGATAACTACCGGATCGGTAAAGTGCCCGGTGAGGAGCGCACCATAGGCGGAAACGGCTGCGGCTGTGGCGCAAGCGCCGGTGGTCCAGCCTTTGCGCAAATTGGTGTCCGGCTCGCGCAAATCATCGCCAATATTATTTTCGTCTTCGGCCAAAGCATTGCCTTTCAGAGTGCCCCCCCATTCTGCTAGATTCCGCGGCCATGGAAAACCTCCCAATTGATCTGCCGGAATTCGCGCCCGGCTCCGTCTGGCTGGTGGGCGCCGGCCCCGGCGACCCCGGCCTTCTCACCATCGCCGGTCTGCACGCTATGCAATCGGCCGATGTGGTTGTTTATGACGCCCTTGTGGGCTCCGATGTTTTGAAGCTGGCCGGGGAAGGCGCCGAGCTGATCCATGCGGGCAAGCGCGGCGGCAAACCATCGCCCCGCCAGGAAGATATCTCCGACCAACTGGTGCGGCTGGCCAAGGAGGGAAAGCGAGTGTTGCGCCTCAAGGGCGGCGATCCGTTTGTTTTCGGCCGGGGCGCCGAGGAATGTATTCGCCTGTTTGAGGCTGGGGTGCCATTCCGCATCGTGCCCGGTATTACCGCCGGCGTCGGCGGATTGGCTTACGCCGGCATCCCGATGACCACGAGGGGCAGCAACATCGCCGTCACTTTTATCACCGGCCACACCGCCAAGGGTGACGTGCCCGACAATCTGGACTGGCCGGCGCTGGCGGCGGGCTCGCCGGTTTTGATCTTCTATATGGGCGCCACGCACCTGTCCCGTATCGCCGGCGAATTGATGGAAGCGGGGCGCGCAGGTGCTGAGCCGGTGGCCCTTATCAGCCGTGCCACCTTGCCCGACCAGCGCGTGGTCGAGACCACGTTGGAGACCTGTGCCGATGATCTGAAGAAGGCGGCGCTGAAGGCGCCGACCCTGATCGTGGTCGGGCCGGTGGTTGGCTTGCGCGAACAATTGAACTGGTTGGACCTTTGAGCCGCGGGCTGGTCGTCGCCGCCCCGGCGTCCGGCAGCGGTAAGACGGTTGTAACCTTGGGCCTCATCCGGGCGCTCAAGAATTCCGGCAAGCGTGTGGGCTCGTTGAAGATCGGCCCGGACTATATCGATGCCGGCTTCCACCACATAGCCAGCGGCGAAGTGTGCCGCAATTATGATCCCTGGGGCATGCGCAGGCTCACCCTGGACACCCAAATTTCCGCCCTGGCCGAATTCTCGGAGCTGATCGTCGCCGAGGGCGTCATGGGATTGTTCGATGGCGCCATGGACGGCACCGGCAGCACCGCCGACGCGGCCAAGGTTTTGGGCTGGCCGATTGTATTGGTTGTCGATGTGAAGGGCCAGGCGGCGTCCGCCGCCGCCGTCATCGAAGGTTTCCAGCGCCACCGGGCCGACACGGATATCGCCGGCGTCATTTTCAACCGGGCTGGGGGCGAACGGCACGAAAGAA
>JABHAA010000151.1 GCA_018674495.1 Rhodospirillaceae bacterium
CGGCGCGGGGCCGCAAAGACGGCTTATTACGCTCCATACCGGGTTTACGCACCTGGACCAGCCGCCGGGATTTCCCGGCACCAGAGGGGCGCACCTTTATGAGCCAATGGAAATCGGGGCGCCGGTCATGAGCCGCGATCATATCCTGGCGCGCATCGGTTCTGCCTTGGACGCTGGCGGCTCCAGCATCGCCGCGCGCAAAGCCGGCGTTGCCCAGCGCCGGGGCACGCCGCCAACCCCAATCATTCCGGCGCGGGCGCCCGCCGACGCAGATGGCCGCGCCGATTATTTTTGCGCCCGGGCAGAAGAAACCTCGGCGACCACGGATCGCATCAACCGCTTGTCCGATTTGCCGGTGGCCATCAACGCCTATCTGGATGAATATAATCGCACCGGCGCCATCAAGGCGCAGCCGCGCGCGGCGTTTAGCGATCTGGATTGGGCGCCCTTGGCGGTTGCCTTCGGGCCCGCCGCTGATACGGATGGTATTGGCCTGGTGCTGGCCGACGGCGCCGCCGCCGAGACCGGAACATTGTTTATAATGTCCGGGGCGGAAGCGCCGACGGCGCTCAATTTCCTGCCTGAAACTTTGATCGCGGTGTTACCACTCGCCCGGCTGGCCGGCGATTACGAAGGCGCGTGGTCGATTTTGCGCGCCGCCGACGGCAATGAATTTCCAGCCCGCACGGTCAACTGGATATCGGGCCCGTCGCGCAGCGCCGATATCGAACAACGGGTGCTGATGGGCGTCCATGGGCCGCGCAACCTGCACATTATCCTGGTGGCCGGCGATGGCGTCTAAAAAGAAACCTGCGCTGGATGACGCGGCGCTGCTGGAGGTGGCCTTTCAAGATGTCGAGCCATTGGACGGCAAGAAAATCAGCAAGGCGGCGAGTGCTCCACCGAAGCCAAAAACCAAAGCCAAAATCGCCAAGCCTGTTCGGAGGCCACCGCCGCGCACTGAAAAGCCGAAGCCGAAACCCTTGCCCGAATTGGATCACGGCACAGCGCCCGGCGTTGATAGGCGGACGGCGCAGCGCTTGAAGCGTGGCCGCCTGGATGTGGAAGCGCGCCTTGATCTGCACGGCCATACCCAGGCCGAGGCGCATCCGGCCCTGGATAGCTTTCTGGCTGGCGCACAAAGTTCGGGCAAACGCTGTGTGCTGATTGTGACGGGCAAGGGCGGCGCCCGCCAGACCGATGACGAAACCGGTTTTGAGCGCCCCACTGGCGTGTTGAAAGACATGGTGCCGCGCTGGCTCAATCAGGCGCCCAACCGGGCCCGCATTCTATCGTTCACCCACGCCCGCCAGGCCGACGGCGGCACCGGCGCGCTCTATGTGTTGCTCAAAAGGGGCGCTGCCCAATGACCCCGTTCGGCGCCAAGGTGCGCCAATTGCGCGCCGAAAAAAACATCCAGCTCAAGGATATGGCGGCGGAACTGAAAGTTTCCTCGGCCTATTTGTCGGCCCTGGAACACGGCAAGCGCGGTCGCCCGGGCCCCGGCCTGGTCATGCAGATCGCCGATTATTTCGGCCTCATCTGGGAAAACGTCGATGATCTGAAAGCCTTGGCGCAACTCTCACATCCGCGCGTGCCGGTCGACACCGCCGGCCTCAGCCCCAAAGCCACGCTCCTAGCCAACCGCCTCGCCGCCCACATTCATGAATTGGACGACGCCGCGCTCACAGCCATGCTGGCGGAGATGGGGTTTGATGAGGAAGAAGGGGGAGGCTAACGCACCCCTTAAAGAATAAACTTCGACAGATCGCCGTCCTTTAATAACTCGCCGACCCGTTCCTGGACGATGCCCGCGTCGATGGTGATGGTTTCGCCGCCGCGGTCGGTGGCGGTGAAGCTGATCTCTTCCAACAATTTCTCCATCACCGTGTGCAGGCGTCGGGCACCGATATTTTCCACCGTCGAGTTGATGTTGGCTGCCAATTCGGCGAGCGCATCGATTGCATCATCGGTGAAGGCGAGGGTCACATCTTCGGTGCCCATCAGGGCGATATATTGGGTGATCAGGCTGGCTTCCGGCTCGATCAGGATGCGCACCAAATCTTCCGTGGTCAGCGCCGCCAGCTCGACCCGGATGGGTAGCCGGCCCTGCAATTCCGGCAACAGGTCCGACGGTTTGGCCATGTGAAAGGCGCCCGACGCGATGAACAGGATATGATCGGTCTTCACCGTGCCATGCTTGGTGTTCACGGTCGTTCCCTCGATCAGCGGCAACAGGTCGCGCTGCACGCCTTCGCGGCTGACCTCGCCGCCGCCGCGCTCCGAGCGGACCGTGATCTTGTCGATCTCGTCGAGGAAAACAATGCCGTTATTCTCCACCGCATCGATGGCGTCGCGGACAACGGCTTCGTCGTCCAGCAATTTGTCGGCTTCTTCGGCCATCAAAAGTGTGTAGGAATCGTCGACGCTCATGCGCTTGGGCGTGGTGCGCCCGCCGCCGAAAGCCTTGCCCATCATATCGCCGAGATTGATCATGCCCATCTGCGCGCCGGGCATGTCCGGGATATCGAAAGTGGGCAGGTTCATGGACGATTGTTCGGCCACCTCCACCTCGATCTCCTTGTCGGCAAGCTCGCCCTCGCGCAACATTTTGCGGAATTTCTGGCGCGTATCGGGGCTGGCGTTATCGCCCACGAGTGCATCCAAAACCCGTTCCTCGGCATTCATTTCGGCGCGCGCGGTCACCTGTTTGCGTTGCCGCTCGCGGGTTTCGTGGATGGCGATCTCGACCAGATCGCGGACAATGGATTCCACATCGCGGCCCACATAGCCGACCTCGGTGAACTTGGTTGCTTCCAGCTTGATGAACGGCGCTTGCGCCAATTTGGCCAGACGGCGCGCGATCTCGGTCTTGCCGACGCCGGTGGGGCCGATCATCAGGATGTTTTTCGGCAACACCTCTTCGCGTAGCTCTTCCGGTAATTGCTGGCGCCGCCAGCGGTTGCGAAGGGCGACGGCGACAGCGCGCTTGGCGTCGTCCTGGCCGATGATGAAGCGGTCTAGCTCGGAGACGATCTCGCGGGGGGAAAAATTGGTCATGATTGGGTGATTTTCTCAATAACAACGGATCCATTGGTGTAAACGCAGATGCTGGCGGCGATTTCCATGGAACGCCGGGCGATGGCCTCCAGCTCCAGCCCATCCTGATCGATCAATGCCCGCGCCGCAGCCAAAGCATAATTGCCGCCCGAGCCAATGCCGATGAGGCCATCTTCGGGTTCCAGCACATCGCCGTTGCCGGAAACCATCAGCGAAACCTTTTCATCGGCCACCGCCATCAGGGCTTCCAGGCGGCGCAAATAGCGATCCGTGCGCCAGTCCTTGGCCAGTTCGACACAGGCCCGGGTCAATTGGCCCGGATGCTGTTCCAGCTTGGCTTCGAGCCGCTCGAACAGGGTAAAGGCATCGGCGGTGGCGCCGGCGAACCCGGCTATCACATTGCCGCTGGAGCCGATGCGGCGCACCTTGATCGCGTTGGATTTGACCACCGTGTCGCCCATGGAAACCTGGCCATCGCCGGCGACGATCACTTCGTTGCCTTTGCGCAGGCACAAGATGGTGGTGCCGTGCCAGTTAGGGCCGGAATTTTCCGACATTCAATCCGTTCCTTCTTATTTTATGTTTCGGACGGCCCGCCGGACCACCCTGGTATATTCAGGACTTAGTTTTTATTGGGCCCCCGGTCAATGGCAGCCAGCCATTGGCCACAATTAATTGTTAAGGGTGGCGAAGCCAACGTGAACTTGCTACAAGTGCGCCCGCATTTCCGGCAGAAACTGAAATCATCGGAGTTGGTCCCATGCGCCAGGCGCGTGTTGAGCGGAATACCAAGGAAACCCGTATTGCGGCCGAAGTCAATTTGGACGGCAGCGGCACCTATGACGTTGCCACCGGCATCGGTTTTCTCGATCACATGCTGGAGCAATTTTCCCGGCATTCGCTGATCGATCTGACCGTTCGGGCTGAGGGTGATCTGCATATCGATTTTCACCACACCACCGAAGATACCGGCATCGCCATCGGCCAGGCGGTCAAACAGGCGCTCGGCGACCGCGCCGGCATTACCCGATATGGCGCCGCCCTGGTTCCCCTCGACGAGGCCTTGAGCCGCGCCGTGGTTGATTGTTCGAACCGGCCCTATTTGATCTGGAACGTCACATTCACGGCGCCCAAGCTGGGCGAGATGGATACGGAATTGTTCCGCGAGTGGTTTCAGGCCTTCGCCCAGGCGGCGGGGCTGACCCTGCATATGGAATCTCTTTATGGCGAGAACTCTCACCATATCGTGGAATCGTTATACAAAGGGCTGGCCCGCGCCTTGCGCCAGGCGATCAGCATCGATGCCGGTGCGCCCGGCTCTGTGCCGTCCACCAAGGGCGTATTGTCAGACGCCAACTGACCAACGCCAGCCCGGACAACCGGACATTTACGAAAGGCATAGACGCGGGTGCGCATCTATACAGTCTTCACGCCATCCCTCTTAAATGGGATTGATGCGGTGCCGGGCGCGGAAGCGGTCAAGGAGGGGTTTTCTTGGCCGGCCTTTATCTTGTCCGTTTTCTGGGCTCTCTGGCATCGCTTGTGGTTGGCGGCGCTGATATTCTTCGCCGCCAATTTGGTCCTGGGCGGTGTGCTGGTGCTGGTGGGCGCAGATGCCTTGTCGTCGTCGGTAGCGTCTTTGGGCCTGGCCGCCCTCATTGGCTGGGCCGCTAATGATTTGCGCCGCGCAAAGTTATCAGCCCAAGGCTTTGCCGAGCGGGCGCCGGTGATCGCGCCCACGGGCGAGACTGCCATCCGCCGCTATTTCGAAGTGGGCGTCGGGCCATGAGCGCGCTTAAAGTGGTGATCATTGATTACGGCTCGGGCAATCTGCGCTCGGCGGAAAAGGCCACCGCCCGTGCCGCTGATGATATGGGCGGCGGCGAGGTATTGGTCAGCAACGATCCGGCCCAATTGGCGAGCGCCAGCCACATCATCCTTCCTGGCGTCGGCGCTTTTCGCGATTGCCGTCTGGGGCTGGATGCGGTCACCGGCATGGTCGATGCCTTGACCGCCCAGGTTATCGGCGGCGGCAAACCGTTCCTCGGCATCTGCGTCGGTATGCAGCTGCTGGCAACCATCGGGCGCGAGCATGGCGATTGCGATGGCCTCGGCTGGATACCCGGCGAAGTAGCGGCCATCACGCCTGCGGACAAGACTTTGAAGATCCCCCATATGGGATGGAACGCTTTGCAATTTGATGCAGCGGCGCATCCGGTGCTGGCTGGTCTGCGCCCCGGCGATCACGCCTATTTTGTGCACAGCTACGGTTTTCGCGCCGATGATGATGCGGACGTACTGGCGCACGTCGATTACGGCGGGCCGCTGACCGCCATGGTTGGGCGCGCCAATATGATCGGCACCCAGTTCCATCCGGAAAAAAGCCAGCGCTTCGGCCTGGCCTTTCTCAAGGCCTTTCTGGAGTGGTGGCCATGATCTTTTATCCGGCTATCGATCTGAAGGACGGCCAATGTGTGCGCTTGCTGCGCGGCGAGATGGATCAGGCCACGGTGTTCGCCGACGACCCGGCCGGCCAGGCACGGAAATTCGCCGACGCCGGTTGCACGTGGCTGCATGTGGTGGATTTGAACGGCGCCTTCGCCGGAGCTCCGGTCAACGCCCTGGCGGTGGAGGCGATTTTGGCCAATGTGGATATTCCCATCCAGCTCGGCGGCGGCATCCGCGATATGGAGACCGTAGCGCTCTGGCTGGAAAAAGGCGTGGCCCGGGTAATCCTCGGCACCGCGGCCTTGAAGAACCCCGGCCTGGTGATCGCCGCTTGCGAACAATATCCTGGCCGCGTCGCCGTCGGCATCGATGCCAGGGACGGGCGCGTCGCCACCGAAGGCTGGGCAGAAACCTCCGACATGGAGGCGGGCCAGTTGGCCTTGAAATTCGAAGACGCCGGCGTCGCCGCCATCATCTATACGGATATAGAACGCGACGGCGCCATGCAGGGACCCAATATCGACGCCACATTGGCGCTGGCGCGCGCCATTAATACGCCGGTGATCGCGTCCGGAGGCGTTGCATCCATGGATGATCTAGCGGCGCTTAAGCAAGCCGGCGGCGATATTCTGGACGGCGTCATTTCGGGCCGCGCCGTCTATGACGGGCGCATCGACCCCATAGCCGCCGGGGCTTTGCTGGCGGGCGAAGGAGCTTGAAGCCATGCTGAGCACCCGCATCATTCCGTGCCTCGACGTGGACAAGGGCCGCGTCGTCAAAGGCGTCAACTTCGTCGATCTTGTGGATGCCGGTGATCCGGTGGAACAGGCGCGCCTCTACGATGCCGCCGGCGCCGACGAGTTGTGTTTTCTCGACATCACCGCCAGCCACGAAGGGCGCGACACCATTTTCGATGTGGTGCGGCGCACTGCCGAGCAATGCTTCATGCCGGTCACAGTGGGCGGCGGGGTGCGCAATCTGGACGATATAAGAAACCTATTGCTGGCCGGCGCCGATAAGACGGCGATCAACACCGCCGCCGTTACCAACCCCGATTTCGTCGGCGCCGCGGCGCTCAAATTCGGCAGCCAATGTATCGTCGTCGCCATTGATGCGAAAAGGGTGGACCGTGATGGCAAAACCGCCTTCGAAGTGTTCACCCATGGCGGGCGCCGGGAAACCGGTATCGAGGCTATCGGCTGGGCCCAGCGCATGGCCGAGCTTGGCGCCGGCGAATTGCTGCTTACCTCCATGGATCGGGACGGAACCAAGGCCGGCTTCGATCTGGAACTGACCCGCGCCATCGCCGATGCGGTGCCGATCCCGGTGATCGCGTCGGGCGGCGTCGGCACCCTTGATCACATGGTGGAGGGGGTGCGGGAAGGCCATGCCAGCGCCGTGCTGGCTGCCTCGATTTTTCATTTCGGCACCTATAGTATCGCTGAGACCAAGGCCCATATGCGCGCCGCCGGGCTTGAAGTGCGGCTCGATATATAGGAATGAGCGTCATGACCGAAACCAACAATTCGCCGGATATCCTGGCGCGCCTGTTTGAAGTGATCGAAAGCCGCAAGGGCGGTGATGGGACAAGTTCCTACACCGCCAAGCTGTTGGCCGCCGGTAAGCCGGAAATTGCCCGCAAGATCGGCGAGGAGGCCACCGAGGTTCTGACCGCCGCCTTGGCCGAAGGGCGCACCGAAGTGATCGCCGAAAGCGCCGACTTGTTGTACCATCTATTGGTTCTATGGGCGGTGGAGGGTATTCAGCCCGCCGATGTTTGGGCCGAGCTGGCCCGCCGCGAGGGCACATCCGGGATCGAGGAAAAGCAATCCCGGAGTAAATAACGCAAAAAGGGGGGCATCCATATGGCCTATGACGACGAAAATGTATTCGCCAAAATCCTCAGGGGCGAGATCCCCTGCGCCAAGGTCTATGAAGACGATCACGCCTTCGCCTTTAACGACATCAATCCCCAGGCACCGGTGCATGTGCTGGTCATCCCCAAGGGCCCCTATACGTCCATGGATGATTTTGCCGCAAACGCCAAGGACGCCGAGATTACCGGTTTTTTTCGCGCCGTCGGGGCCGTTGCCAAGCAATTGAAGCTGGATAAGCCCGGCTACCGTATTCTCGCCAACCATGGCAGCGACGGAATGCAGGAAGTACCCCATTTCCACGTGCATATTTTCGGCGGCAAGTTGCTCGGGCCGATGTTACGCCGGGGCGACTGAGCGCGCGCCAATTCTTCAATGCCGCGTTAACCAATTTGCGTTAGGTGTTAAGGGTGGGTTGAGGCTGGAACAAGGCTCGCCCGAAACCGGCAATTATGGTATGATAGGCCGGAAACCAATTTTGGGCCCTTAAAAGGGTTTGGTGGCGCACATGTCTGACGAAAATATGCTGGACGCACTGGCGGCGAGCGAAGAGCCGGCGCCAAGCGAAAACACCGGACCGGCGAAGCGGGATCTCGATATGAGCGATTCCCTCGGCGCCGCCTTCCTCAGCCAGTCGGAATCCCGCGAAGGCGCCATCCTGGATGTGAGCATCGACATCGTCGCCGTGCTCGGCACCGCCGATTTGAAAGTATCGCAAATCCTGCAACTGGGCCGGGGCGCGGTTGTCGAATTGGACCGTCTGATCGGCGAGCCGGTGGATATCCGCGCCGAGCGCCAATTGATCGCCAAGGGCGAAGTGGTGGTGGTCGAAGACCGCCTGGCCATTCAGTTGACCGAAGTGATCAAGAACTAGGCTCCCAACTAGGCGCCCGGCTTTCATTTCCTTTCGGGTGCGGGTCCAATTGTATCATTGTTTCATCTGCTGGGATGAGCGATTGAGGTGGCTCGGCAGCTCAATGAACGACCGCGCAAGACATTGCAGTTTGAAACGCCGGCAGAGAGATTTAACGCATGTGTTGCGTCGACCGGTTGAGATGGCAGGGTGAAGCGGTCATCAACGGGGATACCGAAAACACAGGATTTCTGAACCCTTGAAGGCCAAAAAATAACGTGCAGAATTCCGCCTCACTGCCTTCGTGGTTCAACCTCAGAAATTTTTTCAGCCAGGCCCTTGCGCCAGCCCGTCAATAAACTACCTAACAAGAAGCGTCTTTAATCGCGCGTGCTCTTGGAAATTGTGAATAGGAAGAACTTGCCAATGCGCTGGGGGAAAATGCTCCGGGTTACGCAAAGGTCGTGCTTTGGCGCGATTGGGGTATTTCGGGCGCTGAGAAAGCCTATAAATGCCTCGGGATGACGATGAATGACGACAATTTCCTATGGTCTTTTTGGCCAGCATATGTCGCGCCGCCGATAATTCGTGGCACCGAAAGACCGTAATAAACCGTATGGATCCGTTAGGAATAGTAATGAAACGGTATGGTTGATTTAGCCAATATATGTCGCACGATAAAAATCATGCAATGCACGCACAGCAATAAAGCGACGGCAGATGGAAGGATGGAGCCCCTAGCGCACCATCGCCGCCCGCCGGCCCGGCACGACGCGCCGATAGGATACCGCTTCGGCGATATGAATGCGGCGGACGCCTTCCGATGCATCCAAATCTGCCAGGGTGCGCGCGACTTTGAGAACCCGGTGATAGCCGCGGGCGGTCAGACGCATGCTTTCGGCTGCTTGGGTTAGCAGTTTGCGCCCCTCCGCATCCGGTGCCGCGACGTCTTCCAGCAACTCGCCGTCGGCTTCGGCGTTGGTGCGGATTGGCTGGTCGGTCTCAATGGCTTCGTATCTGGCTCGCTGGCGCTCCCGCGCGGCGGCGACGCGGGCGGCGATGTCCGCCGATTTTTCGGCCGGCGGCGGCAGGGTTAGATCGGCCGGGCTGACCGCCGGCACGTCCACATGCAGATCGATGCGGTCAAACATGGGACCGGAGATTTTCGATTGGTAATCGACGGCGCAGCCGGGTGCCCTGGAACAAGCCTGCATGGGATCGCCGAGATAGCCGCAGCGGCAGGGGTTCATGGCGGCGACCAGCTGGAAGCGCGCCGGATAACGCACATGGGCATTGGCCCGGGCGATGGTACAGGAACCGGTTTCCAAGGGCTGGCGCAAGGCTTCGACGGCGGCGCGCTGAAATTCCGGCAACTCGTCCAGGAACAAAACGCCGAGATGGGCGAGCGACACCTCGCCCGGCTTGATGCGCTGCCCGCCGCCCACCAAGGACGGCATGGAGGCGGAATGATGCGGGCTCCGAAAAGGGCGGGTGCGGATCAGGCGGCCGCCTTCCAATTCACCGGCGATGGAATGGATCATCGACACTTCCAGCGCTTCGGGCGCATTCAGGCCCGGGAGAATACCGGGCAAGCGCGAGGCCAGCATGGATTTGCCGGCGCCCGGCGGCCCTACCATAAGCATATTATGGCCGCCCGCCGCCGCCAGCTCCAACGCCCTCTTGGCGGTCTCCTGTCCTTTGATGTCGGACAAATCAGGGACCGCCGTCGTATCCTCGGCCATTTTCGGCTCCGGCGTGGACAGGATTTGCATGCCCTTGAAATGGTTGATCAGCGCCAACAGATTGCCGGGTGCCAGAACTTCAATCTCGCCCGCCCAGGCCGCTTCGCCGCCCTGCGCTTCGGGGCATATAAGGCCAAGACCGCGCGCCGATGCGGTGATCGCGGCGGGCAATACGCCGTTCACCGGGCGGATGCCGCCGTCCAGGGTCAACTCGCCAAGCACGCAATAGGTGGCCAAGTCATCGGCCGGCACCACATCCATGGCGGCCAGCAAGCCAAGGGCGATAGGCAGGTCGAAATGGCTGCCTTCCTTGACCAGATCAGCCGGTGACAGATTGACGGTGATCCGTTTCGGTGGCAGCGACAGGCCAAGGGCATTGAGCGCGGCGCGCACCCTTTCGCGGCTTTCGGCGACCGCTTTGTCGGGCAGCCCAACCACCGTGAAGGCCGGCATGCCCCCCGATATTTGCACCTGGATATCCACATCCAGAACGTCAATACCGTTGAACGCCACCGTCGTAATATGTGCGACCACCGGGATATCCCTCCCCCGTTGAAGTTCGTTGCGCAACTATAGTGTGAACGAAATAGGAACACAATTACTTATTGGAGGTTCTATTCTACCCCACTGGCGGTGAAAAATGTTTGCGCCTCGGCTCCCTCCAGATAATCGAAAAAATCATCTGCCGATGGTGGAGCGGTGGCGCTACGGGCAATCTGGTAGGGCGTGCTGCTTTCGATCTCCGGCGGCAGGTACCCGGCCAGCGCAACTCCTTGGTCCCGGTAAAAGGTGATCTCGGTGGAAACGCCGAAGGCGAGGGTGCCAGCGGGGCCCGGTCCGGCCAAGTGCTCGTTGACCTCTGCGCCAGTGCCGAAACGCATCGTCTTGGCTACCAGCGCATCGGCCAGGCCCAAATCCTCGATGACCCCTGCCATATACTCGCCGCTGGGTGCGGTGGTGTAGATCAGCTGGCTTGCCGCCGCCATGGCTTTTTTGAATGCGTCCACGGTGGCGATATTGGGCACCGTCTCGCCGCTCTTTATGGCGACAGCGACGCGGATAGCGCCCAATTCAATTCGCGCGCCCTTGGTCAACAACTCCTTTGCCGCCAGGGCGTCCATCATGTCGGTGGGCAGGCCGAGGATATGGGCGTCCATGGCGCCGTCCAAAATGCCGTCGCGAATGTCTGCTCCGTGGGTGAAGGACGCCGCGACGGAGCCGCCGCCAGCTGCCATAAATGTATTGGCGGCATTGGCGACGCCTTCTTTGAGGGCGCCGGCGGTAAGGATGGTGATCGTCATAGCTTTAAGGTGGCATGCAAAGGGCTTCAGGGAAATGCTATAATCGACCGCGCTTTTGATTTGAGGAATTACTCATGGCCGACCGCGACGCCATTATCGATCATCTGCAGACCGAAATTGCTGCCCTCGATTCGCGCCTGGATACGGACAACGAATTGATCCGGTCCCTGCAGGAACAATTGGAGGCGCACAAATCCAGGACCAGCGACAATAGGCGCACGCAGGTCTACCGGCGCGCCGCCATGGATATGATACCGGACGGCGATCAGCTTCAATTTTCCAATTCGGCGCCGGTGATTATCGAGGATATGGGCGAGGCGCTGGTCGCTCTCGGCGGTCGCCTCGATCACAAATTCGCCGAAATTAAGGCTCTTAGCGAAATTACCCAGCGGGTCAATGCGGGCATGTTCTTCGATGAAGTGCTGAACCATGTGTTTGAAAGTTTCATCGCGATCATTCCCTATAACCGCATCGGCATTGCGCTGATCGAAGAAAGCAAATCCGGCCAGACTTTGGTGCGTGCCCAGTGGGGCCGCGCCGATTACGCGCCCATCCTGCTCGGCAAGGGCTACGCGGCGATCCTGGAACGCTCCAGCCTTCAGGCCATCGCCGACACCCAAGAGCCGCGCATCATCAACGATCTGGAAGACTATTTGGGTGCCCACGAAAAATCGGCGTCGTCCCGGCTGATGGTTCGCGAAGGCATCCGCTCCAGCCTGACCTGCCCCTTGGTGATCAAGAACGAGGTTACCGGTTTCATATTTTTCTCCAGCCTTAGTGCCGGCGAATACCGGGACCAGCATATGGAGCTTTATGCGCAGATTGCCGGCGAGTTGGCCTTGACCCTGGAAAAAAGCCGCGCCTATGAGGACTTATATCTGCGTAACGAGTTCATTACCAAGGTGTTCGGCCAGCACGTCACCAACGAGGTTGCCGCCGCGGCTCTGTCCAGCGACGGGCCCCTGACACTCGGCGGAGAGCGCCGCAAGGTTACCGTGCTGATGGCTGATTTGCGGGGCTTCACGCCCATGTCGGAAAAAATGTCGCCGGAAGAAGTGGTCGATGCCTTGAACGTATTTCTGGGCTCTATGACCGAGGTGATCATGGACCATGGCGGCAATATCGATAACTTCATCGGTGATGCCATCATGGCAGTGTTCGGCGTGCCCATCGCGAAGGAAGACGACACCGCGCGCGCTGTCGCCTGCGCCATCGAAATGCAGAACGCCATGGCTATGGTCAACGCCAAGATCGAAGGCCGGGACCTTCCTGATCTCACGATGGGCATCGGGCTATCGACAGGTGATGTGGTGGCCGGAAATATCGGCTCGGAAATGCGCGTCAAGTTCAGCGTCATCGGCGCCGTGGTCAATTTGGCGGCGCGCATCGAAGGCATGGCTTCGGGCGGCCAGGTGTTTGCGTCCGAGGCAACCCTGGATGATGTGCGCAGCGAAGCGCGCGTCGCGGGAAGCCTGAACGTGCAATTGAAGGGATTGTCGGCGCCGGTGCCGATCCACGAAATTACCGGCATCGGCGATTGCGAGATCGTGAGGGCGCCGGAATGAATGCCCCCCGCCGCGCCGTCGCCTGTTTCCATCTGACGCCGCCGAACTCAGTTACGGCGAACACCTATTGGGCATTTTTTCAGATGATGATGGCCAGCGTGCGCCGCGCGTGCCCAGGCGCCGAAATCCATCTACTTACTTTGGATAGTTGTGCGGTGCCTGAAACCCTCGGCTGCGATTTGGTTTTCCGGCGCGCATCTCGCCGTCCAATCGAAGCCAGCTTCGATCAATTGATGGCGGAAGAAACGGCAACCTGGCGCGCCTATGAAGCCGCCGGTCATCTGTCCGGTCCAACCATTTTGGTCGACGCCGATCTGATGTTCCAGAGGGACCCGTTCGCCTTGTTCGATGGCGGCTTCGATGTGGGGCTCACCTACGTTACCGGGGCCGAGCTGCATCCGTTCAATTCCGGCGTCATCCTGATTGACTCGGCGCGGGTTGGCGTTGCGCGGGATTACCTGGCGGCGATCGATGATCTGGTGGACGGCTACGCGCCCGAACACCGGTCCTGGTACGGCGATCAGATGGCTATTTCCGCGCTGCTCGGCAACCCGGAATTTGGCGACGGAACCGGCAATGTGATGGACCGGGCCGCGGGCGGCGTTCGCTATCGATTGTTGCCCGCGGCGGATTGGAATTACAGCGCCGCCCTGGATGCGAATGATAAGCCGGTGTTTGAAGCCAATGGCGGCGCCGGCATCGTCCATTTCAAGGGCGAGCGCAAAGCATTTATGTTGCGTTATGCATCCGAAGTGCTGGGCCTGGAAATCGCCGAAGATGCGACCGGCCCCGGCGGCTGGCGGGTGACCGATCCAGAAGCATCTTAAAGCTTGGCTTCGATGGCGTCCCAGATATCGGCTTCCAATTTGGTGCCGTCGAAATGGTTGATTTCCTGCAGGCAAGTAGGAGAGGTGACGTTAATCTCGGTCATAAAGTCGCCAATCACGTCGATGCCCACGAAGATCAGGCCCTGTTCCTTTAGGGCCGGGCCGATGGCGGCGCAAATCTCTTCTTCGCGCTTGGTCAATGTTGATTGTAGCGCGGTACCGCCCACATGCAGGTTGGAGCGGGATTCGCCTTTCGCCGGCACCCGGTTGAGGGCGCCCGCCGGCTCGCCATCAATCAGTATGATGCGCTTATCGCCGTCGCGCACGGCGGGCTCATAACGCTGGATGATGATCGGTTCTCTATAGAGCCCGGTGAACACCTCCAAAAGCGCGTTCAGGTTTTCGTCGCCCGGTGTAATGTGAAAGACGCCGGCGCCGCCATTGCCGAACAACGGCTTGACGATGATATCCTCATGCTCGGCGCGGAATTCCAAAATCTGTTCTCGGTTGCAGGTGATCAGCGTCGGCGGCATCAAATCTGGAAAATGGGTCACGAACAGTTTTTCCGGCGCGCCCCGGACGGCAGCCGGATCGTTGACCACCAACGTGGCGGGATGGATATGTTCGAGCAAATGGGTGGCGGTAATATAGGACATATCGAACGGCGGGTCCTGGCGCATCAGCACCACATCGACGCCCGCCAGATCGAGCCGCTCGGGCGCGCCGAGATCGAAATGATTGCCCTTTTCCCGGCGCACCGTCAGGGGCCGCGCGGTTGCGGTCAGGGTGCTTTGCCTGAGCGCCAGATCTTCGGTCAGATAGTGATAAAGGCTATATCCCCGCGCCTGGGCTTCCAGCGCCAGAACAAAGGTGCTGTCGGCGTCGATGTCGATGGCATCCAAGGGATCCATCTGAATGGCGACGGTGAGGCTCATGTTGGTCCGGCTATGTCTGATTAGGTTAAGGGCGGCTTTTTGATGCGCGTATGATTGACCACCCGGCGCACAAACTCGATGTTGCCGGCATGGGCGATGACCCGGTCAATCTCTTGTTTGTCCTGGGCGATGCCGATCAGATAGACGACGCCGTTCACCGTTTCGATGGAGTAATTGATCGACAAAACATCGCCGTCCAGGGTCAGCTTGGTGGTCAGTTGGGTGGTGATCCAGGTGTCCTTGACGTAGTTGGCGGCGGTGCCGGCCTTGTTCAATTGCACCTCGTTGATCACTTCGGTAACGCCGGACGCCTTCCACGCCAGCGCGACCGCCTGATCGGCGAGTTTGGTGTCGGTGGTGGTTCCCGTCAAAAGCACGCGGCCCTCGTAAACCTCCACATCGATGATCGCCAGGGACTTGATCTCGGTGACCAGAAACTCCTTCAAAATAAAGGCTTCGATTTTCAGATCGATGGCCCGGGTCTTGATACCGCGCTCCGACACGGCGGCGACGCCAACCCCGGCGCCGGCGCCAACGGCGGCCGCGCAACCGGTGAGCGGCAGGAGCAACAGCAGCAATATCGCGAAGCGCGGCAGTCGATGGTGTCGTTTCGGAGCGTTGGTCATGGCAGCGTTTCCTTCAGCGAATCGCCTATTTTACCGTGCCGGCGCAAATGCGCAAAGCCTCATATTATTTTTTGGGCCGCCATGCGCCCGGTATATGTTTCGGCCAGCCGCCCGGCGCCATCAGGATCACATCGAAGCGCAAATTCAATTCGGCGCAACCCGGATGCCGTGCGATATAGGCGCCGGCGGCGCGCGTGATCCGTTCCTGCTGGCGCTGGCCGATGGCATAGGCAGCGGATTCGAAATCCCTGCGCGCCTTGACCTCGACAAAGGCCAGCGCCCGGCCGCGCCGTGCGATGATATCGATTTCACCCACTGGCGTTCTGTAGCCGCGCTCCAATATCCGGTAGCCCTTGCAGCGCAAATAGAGCCGGGCCAGCCGTTCGGCGCGGATACCGAAAAGACGCGCACGCTGGCGGCTTGCTTCAGCCATCGCCGTCTTTTAAGTCCAGCGCGCGGCTATATATTTGTTTCCGCGCCAAGCCTGTCTCGGCAGCGATTTTCTCGGCAGCGTCGCGGACGCTTAAGTCGCCCAACGCCTCGATAATCATTTCGTCGAGCGCGGCGGCATCGATTTCCGGGCCTGCGCCCGGCCCCGCCACGACCACCACGATCTCGCCCTTGGGTGGACCTTCGTCTTCATATGCGGCGGCCAGATCGGCAAGGGGCGCGCGCCGCATCTCTTCGTACATTTTGGTTAGCTCCCGCCCGACGGCGGCACCCCGGTTGCCCAAGACATCGGCCATGTCGGCAAGCGACGCGGCCAGGCGCTTGTTGCTTTCCTGGAAAATCAAGGTGGCCGGAACGGCGGCAAGCTGAGCCAAAACCTTGCGCCGGGCATTGCTGCGGGATGGCAAATAGCCTTCGAACAAAAACCGGTCGGTGGGCAGCCCGGACAGGATCAACGCCGTCAGGGCGGCATTGGCGCCGGGCACCGCGGTGACAGTGATGCCGGCTTCGATGGCGGCCCGGGCCAGCTTGTAGCCGGGATCGGCGATGGCCGGGGTGCCTGCGTCGGATACCAGCGCCACGCTTTCGCCATCTTTCATGCGCTTAATCAATTGAGGCCGGCGCTGGTGCGCGTTGTGATCATGATAGGTTGTCAGCTTTGCGTCGATATTGTGCATGGCGAACAGGCGGCCGGAGACGCGGCTGTCTTCGCAGGCAACCACATCGGCGGCGCTCAAGACGGCGATGGCGCGCTGGCTCAAATCCTGGGCGTTGCCGATGGGGGTGGCGACCAGATAAAGACCGGGGTCCAGCGCTGAGCCCTGGCGTTTACTTACCCCCGGCTGATGACTAGGCTGCGCATCGGGATCAGCCCGCCCGCCGCCGCTTTCGCCAACAGGAGATGATGGCCGCCGTGACGAAGACTTATGGATGCGTTTATCAGAAGCTTTGCTCGCCATGGATGGTGGCATTGGCTGTGGTCCTGTTGTCGGGTTGCGTGCAAAGCCAATTTTCGCGAAACGCGCCCAATAGGCAAGCCTCGAGACCGCAGGCCCCGCAAGCCCAAATTCCGCCATTGGCAAGACCGCGCCCGATGATCCCCCAGCCCCCGGTCCCCGCGGCGCGGCCGCAGCCTGCCGTAACACAGGCGCCGATCACCGCACCAGCACCGCTTCCGGTCCCGCCGCCTCCCGTGGTCGAAGCGCCGCCGGTCCAGGCCTCCATTGAAGCGCCGCAACCGGTTGCCAGCGGCTTAGGCCCGGATCCAATTTCCGGTCAACCACTGCCGCCCGAACAAGCGCCGCTCCCCGCAACCAGCGGGCCGCTTACCGAAGACGATGACCGCTACCAGACGCCGCCGCCGCCGCAACAATCCGATGTGCCCCGGGTCGCCATTCTGTTGCCTTTGAGCGGCCCGCACGCGGCCATCGGCCAGACATTGCTGAACGCTGCGCAATTGGCGTTGTTTCATTTTGCCGACAAACGGTTCGAGTTGCTGCCCCAGGATACGCGCGGCACCGCCGCCGGCGCCGCCGATGCCGCTGCCCTGGCTATCGGCGATGGCGCCTCGCTCATCCTCGGACCCTTGTTCGCGACCTCGGTGGAAGCGATCGCTCCGGCGGCGCGGGCCGCCGGTGTCACGGTTATTGCCTTTTCCAACGACCGCCGGGTGGTTGGCAGCCGCGTCTTCACCATGGGCTTTTTGCCCGGCGAACAGGTCGATAGGGTGGTGCGCTACGCCTATAGAAAGGGTTTGCGCAATTTTGCCCTGTTGGCGCCCGACAATGATTACGGAACGGCGGTTGCCGCCGCCATGAACGACACGGCGACGGCCTTGTCGGCGGCCATAACGCGCACCGAGTTTTACGATCCGCTGGCCGAGGATTTGCGCCCCGTGGTGCGTAATCTGGCCGATTACGATGCGCGCCGGCGCAATCTCCTGGATGAGCGCAACGCCCTTCAATCCCGGGGCGACGAGGTGGCGCGCCTGGCGCTGAAGCGGCTCGAAAACAAGCAGACATTGGGCGATGTGTCGTTCGATGCCCTGCTCATTGCCGAGGGCGGTAAACGCCTGGAAGCCATCGCCGCTTTATTGCCTCATTTCGATATCGATCCGAAAAAAACCCGCATGCTGGGCACCGGGCTATGGGATGTCCCTGGGATCGGGCGCGAACCGGCGCTACTGGATGCCTGGTTCGCGGCGCCGCCGCCCGGAAAACGGGCCGAATTTACTGCCCAGTACAGCCAAATTTACGGCAAGGAGCCGGCGCGCATTGCCACCCTCGCCTATGACGCCACCGCCATTGCCGCCGTTTTCGCCCGCGGCGACGGTAAATTCGATTTGAGCGAGATTCTGTCACCGCAAGGCTTTACCGGGCGCGACGGTTTGTTCCGGTTTCTCACCGAAGGCATCACCCAGCGCGGGTTGACGGTGCAGCAGGTAAAGCGCACCAAAAACCGGGTCATTGATCGCCCGCCGTCCGGCTTCAATCCGCGCACCAACTAAATCATTGCAATTCGGGGGCGCTGGAGAGTAAGTGGGCAAGCACCGCATCCAGGCGCAAAAGCCCGGCTTCGGTGGCGCGGATGCCATCGGTGTCACAAATTAGATAATTTTCGCCAATGAGCGCTTCGAGTGCGCCTTCATTGAGGCTGTCTTCTAAGCTAATACCGGTTTGGCGCTGGAAGCGTTCTGCCGACACCCCTTCGGCAAGCCGCAAACCCATCAAAAACAGCTCGTCCCGCCGCTCGGAAAGGCCTAGTTTCTGCCGTTTATGAAGCCCGGAGCCGGATTTTTGTACTTGGCCTAGCCATGCCCCTGGCGCCCGCCAAGCCAAAGTCATTTCGATATCGTAATTATCCTTGGACGGACGGCTGATGCGGCCATGGGCGCCGGGACCGATGCCAACATAATCCTCGCCCCGCCAATAGACCAAATTGTGGCGGCATTCGGCGCCTTTTTGCGCATGATTGGATATCTCGTAGGCCGGCAAACCGGCGTTTTGCAAAATCTCCCGGGTCATTTCAAACAGCCCGGCACCAAGTTCCGGATCGGCCGGGGCGACGCGCTGGCGGTGGAAATCGGTGCCCGGTTCGATGGTCAACTGATACACGGATATATGCTCGCCCGCCAAGCTGAGCGCGTCTTTTAGAGCATCGGCCCAGGCCGCTTCGCTTTGCCCCGGCAGGCCATAAATCAAATCAAACGAAATGCGCGGAAAAATTTGTTTCGCTTTCGTAATTGCCGCCAGGGCTTGGCTGGAATCGTGGGCGCGGCCAAGAAATTTAAGGGCCCCGTCGTCGAAAGACTGCACCCCCAGGGACAACCGGTTTACGCCCGCCTCGGCGAGCCCCTCGAAGGTGGCGATATCCGATGAAGACGGGTTGGCTTCCGCCGTTATTTCCAGATTTTCCGCTGTTTTCCAGCGGCTGCGCACGGTTTCGATAATGGCTGTGGCAGTCTTCGATGGCATCAGGCTGGGAGTGCCGCCGCCGAAAAACAGGCTGGTGACCGTTCGCGCAGACGTTTCTTTAGCGTAATGATCCAGCTCGGCCAAATAGGCGCTGCGCCAGGCGACCTGATCGATATGCTCGGCTACGTGGCTGTTGAAGTCACAATAGGGGCATTTGGATTGGCAAAAGGGCCAATGGATATAGATACCAAAGGCGGGTTCCGGCTTGGTCAATTGGCCAAAATCTCCAATATTTGGCGCGGCACGGTTTTTCCTATGCCCGCTTAAAACACATAGCCACCAGTTTCTCGAAGGCCAGGGTGCGGTGGCTGACGGCTTCCTTGGCGCTTGCCTCCATTTCACCGAAAGTTTGCGCGCCGCCATCGGGCACGAACATGGGATCATAGCCGAAGCCCCTGTCGCCCCGTGGCGGCCAGACCAGGGTGCCTTGTACTCGGCCCTCTGTGGTTTCCACATGGCCGTCCGGCCAGGCGAGGGCAAGGGCGGACACAAATGCCGCGCCCCGGTTTTCGGAGGCACCCAGTTCGATTTGCAGCTTTTCCATGGCGGCGCCGAAATCCTTCTCCGGTCCCGCCCAGCGCGCCGAATAGATGCCCGGCGCGCCGCCAAGGGCATCGGCGCCAAGCCCGGAATCGTCCGCCAGCGCCGGCACGCCGGTAGCAATCGTCGCCGCCTTTGCCTTTAGGATAGCGTTGTCGATGAAGGTCGTGCCGGTTTCTTCCGGCTCCGCCAGACCGCGCTCGGCCGCCGATGTCACCGCGGCGCCAAAGGGAGCCAGCAGCAACCCAATTTCGCGCACCTTGCCTTGATTATGACTGGCAATGATCAGCGCTCCGCCGGAGAATTTGCGCGCCATGGGGTTTATTCGCCAGCGGCGTCGATGGCGGCTTTTTGCATCAGGACCAGCTCGCCGATACCTTTTTTGGCGAGGTTAAGCATGGCGCTGAGCTGATCTTCGGCGAATGGCCTGTCTTCGGCGGTGGCCTGCACTTCAACAATGGCGCGGGCGTCGGTGAGCACGAAATTGGCGTCGGCCTGGGCGGTCGAATCTTCGGCGTAATCCAGATCGAGGACCGCCATGTCCTGCCAAAGCCCCGCCGATACCGCCGCCACCTGGCCGATCAACGGCACAGTCTCGAGCATGCCCAGCTCCACCAGATGAACCAGCGCCAAATGCAGCGCCACATAGCCGCCGGTGATGGCCGCCGTCCGCGTGCCGCCGTCGGCCTGGATGACATCGCAATCGATGCGCACCTGAATTTCGCCCAAGGCCGCCAAATCGGTGACGGCGCGCAAACTGCGTCCGATCAGGCGCTGGATTTCCAAGGTGCGCCCGCCCTGTTTGCCGCGCGTCGCTTCGCGGGCCGTCCGTGTATCGGTAGAGCGCGGCAGCATGCCGTATTCCGCCGTCACCCAGCCCTTGCCGGAGCCTTTGATCCAGCCGGGCACCCGTTCTTCGACGCTGGCCAGACAAAGGACATGGGTATCGCCGAAGCGGATCAGGCAAGAGCCTTCGGCATATTTGTTGACCCCGGTTTCGAGGCTGACTTGGCGCATTTGATCGGCGGCGCGCGCCGATGGACGGGGAGTTTGCATCATAAATTTTGGGTCCGGTATTGGTTTTTCATCAAGTGCGGCAACCTAAAGTAAAAAAATCTGGTTGCCAATTCTTGCAATGCGGCGCTGACCGCATAGATTAAGAGGGTTATGACACTCAAGCATTCACCCGTGTTGGAATTTTCCGAGCGCAGCCGCGCCGTTTTCAAGGTAATCGTCGATTCCTATGTGGAAACCGGCGCGCCGATTGGATCGCGCACCCTGTCCAGACGCCTCGGCAATCACCTGTCGCCGGCGACGGTGCGCAATGTCATGGCCGATCTGGAAGACGCCGGGCTTTTGTATTCGCCGCACGTGTCCGCTGGGCGCCTGCCGACCGAGGCCGGGCTTCGCATGTTCGTCGATGGCTTGCTGGAAATCGGCAACCTGACCAGCCAGGAACGCATCGACATCGAAAGCCGCTTCGCCGGCACCGACAAAAATATCGAAGCCGTGCTCGAAGAAGCCGGCTCCGCATTGTCGGGTCTGTCCCACTGCGCCGGGCTGGTGTTCGCGCCGAAGACCGATTCACCGCTGCGCCACATCGAATTTGTCAGCCTTAATCCGGGGCGTGCCCTGGTGGTTATGGTGACCGCCGAGGGCGTTGTCGAAAACCGGGTGATCGAAGTGCCTCCCGACGTGCCCGCCTCGGCCTTCGTCGAAGCCACCAATTTTTTGAACACAAGATTGGTTGGGCGCACTATCGACGATGCCCGCGACCAGATCGTCAAGAGCCTGGAAAATGACCGCAACCAATTGGATATTCTATCGGCGCGGCTGGTCGAAGCCGGCCTTGCCGACCGCGCCGCCGACGCCGATAGCGGCACGCTGATCGTGCGCGGCCAGGCGCGGCTGTTGGATGATGTCAGTGCGATGACCGATCTGGAGCATGTGCGCGCCCTGTTTACGGCGCTGGAAACCGGCGAGCTGATGCTCAAGGTTTTGGAGATGACCGAAGGCGCCGACGGCGTGCAAATATTTATCGGTGCCGACAACGATCTCTTTAATCTGTCGGGATGCTCGTTTATCGTTGCGCCTTATCACACCAGCCAGAGCGACTTGGTTGGCGCCATCGGTGTGATCGGCCCGACCCGTATGAACTACGCGCGCATTATTCCGATGGTGGACTACACCGCAAAGCTGGTCTCAAGCCTGTTTGATTAAAATTTTAAAACCCAGAGGATTCGAAACCAATATGACCGACGATCAAGACCAAAACCCCGAAGGCGCGGACGAGCCGACAGATCAGACGGAAGGCGAAAACGCAACAGAAGATGAGGGCGAAAACGATCCCGAAACCACGTTCGATTTCGGTGCCGACCCGGATGCAGATGATGCGGCCGCCAATGATGCCGCCGCTGCCGCCGCTGCGGTCGCCGATGACGGCATGCAAACCTATGAAGAGCTGCAAGCCAGTGCCGCCGAATTAAAGGATCAGTTGCTGCGCGCCCTGGCCGATACAGAAAACACCCGCCGCCGGGCTGAGCGCGAAAAAGCCGACACCGCCAAATACGCCACCGCCAATATGGCCCGCGCCGTCTTGGGCGTTGCCGACAATCTTTCGCGGGCGCTGACCAGTGTCTCGGCCGAAGCCAAGGCAGCGGACGAGGACTTGAACAATCTTTGTGTCGGTATCGAACTGACCGAAACCGAAATGGTCAATGCCTTCGAGCATTTCGGTATTACGCCCATCGAGGCCATGGGCAAGAAATTCGATCACAATTTTCACCAGGCCATGTTCGAGATCGAAGATGTGGATCAGCCCGCCGGCACCGTCGTCCAAGAAGTGCAGCGCGGTTATGTGATCCACGAGCGGTTGTTGCGCCCCTCCATGGTCGGCGTCACCAAGGGCGGTCCTAAAGTGGCAGCGGCGCCGGTGTCGGCGCCGGCGGAAGTGTCGGAAGAAACCGCCTCCGAAGCCGAAGAGTCTAGCTCCAGTCCCGCCTCAGCCTATGAAAAACAGTCCGACGCCGCTGACCGGGAAGCTGACAATCCGGAGCCGCATGTAGACCGGAAGCTTTAGGTCCATAACCTAGGCCGGATGGGTTTCGAATTTGCGTAGCAGGTTCGATCCCAGCGCCAGCACCGAATAAGCGATAATGCAGGCCAGCGTGAAAGGCGACTGGGTTAGCCGACCGTCGAAGAGTTGCGCTGCGAAAATGCAGGCTGGGGTTAAGCTTATGACGATCCAGACACTAATGGTCGAGGTGCGGGCGACACCCAATTGCAGCGCATAAAGCGGCACAACCATAAACAACAGCGATGCCGCCGCCACCGGCCACAAGGCTTCGAATTCGATTGCTGATTTTTCGCCGCCGCCAAGCCCTACCAACAGTGCGGCCACCAGGACGATGCCGAGAAAGCGCACCGCAAGCACGCCTTCGGCGCCCACACCCTTGCCATTCAGCCGTTTGGTGACATCGGTTGTCAAAGCTATGAAGACGCCGCTGGCCAGCGCCAGTACGATGCCAAGCAAATTTTGTGACGGCGAGCGGTCCGAGAGCCCGGAAAGCTGCAGCAGCACGATAGTGCTAAGCGCCGCCAAACTCAGCAATATTCCGCCCTGAACCACCAGCTCTGATTTGCGCACCACCGCCGGGCCCGAGATATGGATGCCAGCCAGGTTCAAGGTGATCAAGGCAATCGGGCCAATGCCGATATGCAGCATATTGACCACCGCCGGTTCCAACAGTTTCAGGGCGAAGAAATAGGATAGCCATGCCATCGCCGTACCGATGTTGGTAACCACAATCTCCCGCCAGGCGGCGCGCATGGCCGTAAATTGGCGGCGCCGGCGGACCAGGAGATATCCCATAAAGATAACGGTGGTCAGGGAAAAAGCAGTCAGCACCACGGCAAAAAATTCAAGCCGCTGAAAAATCTCACCGAGATAGACGTCGCGCAGTGCGGAGGCAAAGACGAAGACAAGAACGAGGGCAATGGCGGAATTCATGCGTCAGTCAATACAGCACCATTTGCCTCGGCTCTATCCGAATCTTGCGCTTAGCCCAATATTTCAGCCGTGGCATCATGACCGGCGAGGGCATCTTTGGCTTTTTCCCTGCTCTGCACCCCATAACAATAGACGCAACCGTGCGGGCAGGTGTCGTAGCCGCCGATATCGATGGACGCGGCGCAGGCGCAGCCCTTCCTGTGGGAGCGTTTGCCGGCGCTGATTTCATGCCCGGCAAACTCCGACAGGCGCATCGCATCGATGCAGCGCGCTTCGGTGAGGCGGTTGCCCAGAAAATCGGGCTGACCGCAAAGGCTGGCGGTCATGCCGTGATCATTGGCGATGGTGGCAAGTTCGACCAAAAGCGCCTGTTTTTCCGCATCGATGGGGTCGTCCCAGGTGAAATTCCCGGCTTCGGCGGCCCGCTTCAGATTGCCGCGGGTCTTGCGGTAGATATGCGTGAACGACAGGACAACTTCGTCCGTGGCCCCCGATAAGACCTTTGCCAGGGCTTGAAAATTGGCCAAATGCCACGATTTTGGTGTCATCGAGCTGATCAGCACCGGATCGTAGCGCCAAATCAAGCGCCGCGCGCCCCAAAGGCGGCTGAGGGCCAGAAAATCGGCAATGGCGGCCTCGGCAGGCGGTGTCGCCAGGTCCAATTCCCGGGGATATCCGGTGATCGTGTAGTGCAAAACAAATGGATAGCCGGCCCCGTTTATGTGTTCCAGCGCGCTGCCGAAGGGGGCGGCGTTGCGGGTCCAGAACACGAAACCATCGACGGCATCCGGAATTAAGGAAACCCTGCGCACCGGCCCGCCATAGGGATTGGCGACGTTTACCGAGCCCGCTTTTATGCGCCTCAGAAACCAGTTGCCATAGAAGGCGGGGACGTCTGTCTTGTAGCTGGCAGATATGATCATTCGAGCAACTATTTGAAAACTTCGCCTCAGGCGGTTGCGCCCGCGCAGTCATCGACCTATATACGCCTAGACTAAACACTTTTGTGTGTTTTCATCAATTTCAGCCCGGCGGACCGGATTACGGTTTTAGGCGGGCGTCCCCGGCCTTCCAACCAGGAGGAGACGGGCGACATTTGCGAAAGAGGAAGGACGAAAAATTATGAGTAAGGTTATTGGCATCGATCTCGGCACCACCAACTCGTGCGTATCGTTGATGGATGGATCGGACCCCAAGGTCATTGAAAACTCCGAAGGCGCGCGCACCACGCCGTCAATGGTCGCCTTCGCCGATTCCGAACGGCTGGTTGGCCAGCCGGCGAAACGCCAGGGCGTCACCAATCCGGCAAACACCCTTTCGGCCATCAAGCGCCTGATTGGGCGCCGTTTCGATGATCCGCTGACCGAAAAAGATATGGACATGGTTTCCTATAAGATCGTCGCCGGCGATAGCGGCGATGCCTGGGTCGAGGCCGAGGGCGAGAAATACAGCCCCAGCCAGGTCAGCGCCTTCATCTTGCAGAAGATGAAAGAAACCGCGGAAAGCTATCTCGGCGAAGATGTGACCCAGGCGGTGATCACGGTGCCCGCCTACTTCAATGATTCCCAGCGCCAGGCCACCAAAGATGCCGGCAAAATCGCCGGGCTGGAAGTGCTGCGCATTATCAACGAGCCGACAGCGGCGGCGCTCGCCTATGGGCTCGACAAGCAAGAAAGCGGCACCATCGCGGTTTATGATCTCGGCGGCGGCACCTTCGACATTTCCGTGCTCGAGATTGGCGACGGTGTGTTTGAGGTGAAATCCACCAACGGTGATACCTTCCTGGGCGGCGAGGATTTCGACAAATGCATCATCGATTATCTGGCCGATGAGTTCAAAAAAGAGCAGAGCGTTGATCTTCGCAAAGACCCGCTGGCTTTGCAGCGGCTGAAGGAAGCCGCCGAAAAGGCCAAGATCGAGCTGTCGTCATCAATGCAGACCGAAGTTAACTTGCCTTTCGTGACCGCCGACCAGACCGGCCCTAAGCATCTCAACATCAAGCTCACCCGCGCCAAGCTGGAAGCCTTGATCGAGGGCTTGGTCGAACGCACCATGGGGCCTTGCAAGGCGGCTTTGAAGGATGCTGGTATTTCCGCCGGCGAGGTTCGAGAAGTGATCCTGGTGGGTGGCATGACGCGCATGCCTTTGGTCCAGCAAAAGGTTCAGGAATTTTTCGGCCGCGAGCCGCACAAGGGCGTCAACCCGGACGAAGTGGTGGCCATGGGCGCCGCCATCCAGGGCGGCGTATTGCAGGGCGACGTCAAGGACGTGCTCTTGCTGGACGTGACGCCGCTCAGCCTCGGCATCGAAACATTGGGCGGCGTCTTTACCCGGCTGATCGATCGCAACACCACCATCCCGACACGGAAAAGCCAGGTCTTTTCCACCGCCGAGGATAACCAAAGCGCGGTCACCATCCGCGTCTTCCAGGGCGAGCGCGAGATGGCTGCCGACAACAAAATCCTCGGCCAGTTCGATCTGGTCGGCATCCCGCCGAGCCCGCGCGGCCTGCCGCAGATCGAAGTGACCTTCGACATCGACGCCAACGGCATTGTTAATGTCTCGGCCAAGGACAAGGCCACCGGTAAGGAGCAACAGATAAGAATTCAGGCGTCCGGCGGTCTCGACGACAACGATATCGAACGCATGGTCCAGGATGCCGAGGCCCACGCCGAAGACGACAAGGCCAAGAAAGAACTGGTCGAAGCCCGCAACAATGCCGACACCTTGATCCACAGCACCGAGAAAAATCTCGAAGAATATGGCGACAAGGTAACGGAAGACGAAAAGACCGAGATCGAAACCGCTCTGGTGGCGGTCAGGGAAGTTTTGGAATCTGAAGACGCCGAGGATATCAAGGCCAAGACTGATGCGCTGATGCAGGCCTCCATGAAGCTCGGCGAAGCCATGTACAAGGCCAGCCAGGAAGAAGGCGCTGGCGCTGAGGGCATGGGCGAGGGCCCAATGGGCGGCGATGGGTCTGGCGAAGAGCAGGACGCGCCCGAGGGCGTTGATGATGACGCCACCGTCGTTGATGCCGATTTTGAAGAAGTGGATCCCGACAAGAAGCCCGAATAGGTCAGGACATCAATCAGGATTGACATCGAACGGGATTGGCTGATGGCGAAAGAGGATTTTTATAAGGTTCTGGGCATCGAACGGGATGCCGACGCGGGCGCTATTAAAAAGGCGTACCGGGCAAAGGCCATGAAATATCATCCGGACCGCAATCCTGGTGACGCCGGTGCCGAAAAGAAATTCAAGGAACTGAACGAAGCCAACGACGTTATCTCGGACGAACAGAAACGCGCCGCTTATGACCGCTTCGGCCACGAGGCGTTCGAACAAGGCGGCGCTGCCGCAGGCGGCCAGGGCTTCGGCTCCGGTTTTGCCGATATCTTTGACGAAATGTTCGGCAATTTCGGCGGCGGTGGTGGTGGTGGCCGCGGCGGCGGGCGGCGGGCTTCAAGGGGCGCCGATCTCCGCTACAATATGGAGATCACTTTGGCGCAAGCCTACGCCGGCGCCAAAACCAATATTCGCGTACCGTCATCGGTGGAATGCGGCGATTGCTCGGGCATTGGCTCCAAGGGCGGCGTGCAGCCCGATACCTGCCCGGCCTGCAACGGCCATGGCTCGGTGCGCGCCCAGCAGGGCTTTTTTACTATCGAGCGAACCTGTCCCACCTGCCAGGGCCAGGGCAAGGTAATCAAGGAAGCCTGCCCCAAATGCCAGGGCACGGGCCGCACACGCCAGGAAAAAACCCTGGCGGTGACCATTCCGCCCGGGGTCGAAGAAGGCACCCGCATCCGCCTCTCCGGCGAGGGTGAGGCCGGCATCCACGGCGCCGCAGCGGGCGATCTCTATATCTTTATTTCGGTGTCCAATCACCGCATCTTCAACCGCGAAGGTCCCAACATTTATTGCAAGGTGCCGATCCCGATCACCATCGCCGCCCTTGGCGGGCATATCGAAGTGCCCACCGTGGACGGCGCGCGGGCGCGCATCACGATCCCGGCGGGCACCCAGTCGGGCCACCAGTTCCGGCTCAAAGCCAAGGGCATGTCGGTGTTGCGTTCCCGCGAGCGCGGCGACATGTTCGTGCAGGCCAATGTAGAGACACCCGTGAACCTGTCAAAACGGCAGAAAGAGTTGCTGCGCGAATTTGACGGCGAGGCGGGGGCGGCCAAAAACAATCCGGAATCGGAAGGTTTTTTCACCAAGGTCAAGGATCTGTGGGAGGATCTGAAAGACTAAAGACAAACGGGGGCTGCCATGAAAATTGGAATTCTAGGATGTGCCGGGCGCATGGGGCAGATGCTGGTGCGCCAGGTGGCCAAAACGGCGGGCGCCGAATTGGCCGGCGGCACGGAAGCAACCGGCCACCCGGCTCTAGGCGCCGATATCGCCGCCATCGCCGGGCTTGAAGCCGCCGGGCTCGAAATTACCGATAACGCCGCCGCCCTTATCGCCGCCTCTGATGTGGTTATTGAGTTTAGCCTTCCCGCCGCCACTGGTGAGCATGTGGATCTGGCGTCGTTGACTGGTGTGCCGCTGGTAATCGGTACCACCGGCCATGACGCAGATCAGATGAGCCAGATCGAGGCCGCAGCCGCCGGCACCGCTATCGTCAAGGCGATGAATTTTTCCGCCGGCGTCAATGTGCTGTTCGCGCTGACCGAACGACTGGCCGCGACTTTGGACGAAGATTTCGATATCGAAATTGTCGAGATGCACCACAAGCACAAGGTAGACGCGCCGTCGGGCACCGCCATTGGCTTGGGTGAGGCGGCGGCCAAGGGGCGCGGCATCGAGCTGGACGCAAAAGCGGTGCGTGGCCGGGACGGCATTTCCAAAGAACGGCGGCCAGGCGATATCGGGTTTGCATCGATGCGCGGCGGCGATGTGGTCGGTGAGCATTCGGTGATTTTCGCCGGCGCCGGCGAGCGCATCGAACTACACCACAAGGCGGCGTCCAGGGAAATCTTCGCCGCCGGCGCGGTGCGCGCGGCGCTCTGGCTCGAAGGCAAGGAGCCCGGATTATACGACATGTTCGACGTGCTCGGTTTTGGTGATTAGCCAATCAAAATGAAGAAAATAGACATCGAAGCATTTTACGCCAATCTTTCGGCGGCCATGCCCGAACCCAAGGGCGAGCTGGATTACATCAATTCCTATACGCTTCTGGTGGCCGTGGTTTTGTCGGCGCAAGCCACCGACGTGGGTGTCAACAAGGCTAC
>JABHAA010000131.1 GCA_018674495.1 Rhodospirillaceae bacterium
AAGGTTGCCATCGATAACATCGGCACCGTCACCGCCGAATAGGAGGTCGTCGCCTTCGCCGCCATCTATGGTGTCGTCGCCGAGACCGCCATCTATGGTGTCGTCGCCGGCGTTGCCGGTGATGATGTCGTCACCGTCGCCAGCGATAATCACATCGTCGCCGACGGTGCCCGCATAGCCGGTATCGCCGGCATTGGCGGCTTGCAAATCGCTGGCCATGAGAATGGTGCGGACGGCGCCGTCGTCGTCGAAGGAAATCTGGGTAAGTGGCGCCGTTGTGTGGTTGACGATGGTGACCGAATGCACCGCGTTCAACTCATCAATGGTGTAGATGCCGTTCAACGGCTCGTCGGAGAATTCATCGATGGTGAAGGTGAAGACCAGATCGCCGTTGCCTTGAAGAATGACGTCCTCGATCTGGAAATCGGTATCGATAGACAGGGTATCCAGCCCCTCACCGGCGAAGATGACATCATTGCCGGTGGAAACCAGATAGGTGTCGTTGCCAGCGCCGCCGATCAGTGTGTCGTCGCCGCCATGGCCGTCCAGAATATCGTCGCCGTCATGGCCATCGATGATGTTGGCGCTGTCGTCACCGGTAATCGTGTCGGCGGCCTGGGAGCCGATAATATTTTCGATGCTGCTCAGGGTGTCGACGTCGCTTCCCTGGGTGACCAGGAAATCACCGAATTCCAGGAACGAATTGATCGAATCCGCGCCAATATAATCCGCACCCATATCGACAATGATGCCAACATTCTGGCTGGAATATACGGCGGTATCGATGCCGTCGCCGCCTTCGATGCGGTCGCTGCCGAGGCCGCCTTCCAAGCGGTCGTCGCCGGCATGGCCGAGGATAATATCGCCGGCGCTGCCGCCGATGACTTCATCGCCCGCCGCTGTGCCGGTAATCAAGCTGGCGGCGATAGTATTGGCGTTGTTGAGGTTATTGGCCAATCGGAATGTATCGAGGACACCGTTCTGGTCGTAATCAAACTCGATGGTATCGACCGGCTGTGACAGGTGATCCTGGATGTGGGTTTCGTTGATTACAATGCCATCATCAGAGAACTGAACGATGAGATCGTCGAAACTGCCATCACCATCGGTATCGCCGTAGAAAACATCCTCCAGCGAATGCTGCAGGCCGAGGCGCAACGTGTCGAACCCGGTGCCCGCAATTATCGTATCGGTGCCGTCCGAGGCCAAGAACACATCGTTGCCGGCGCCGCCATCCAACAGATCGTCGCCGGCGCCGCCGTCGATGGTATCGTTGCCGAGCCCGCCGTAGATCGTGTCGTTGCCGTCGCCGCCTGAAATCGTGTCGTCAAATTCGCCGACGCCGTTGACGGTGATGGTCACGGTCTGCTCGACCGCCGGTGCGGTGCCGTCGCTGACCGAATAGGTGAAGCTGACGCTACCGGTTTCGCCCTCGCCGAGAGCGCTGAAATCGCCATTCGGATCGAACGTGAAGATACCGTTGGGAGAGATCGATACCAAACCGCTATCGACGCCGGTGCCGCTGACCAGCGTGAAGTCCAAATCGTCGCCGTCTACGTCGGTCGCTTCCAGGCGCCCCGATATGATGGCGTTCTCAAACGCAGTGATCGCCGTAGTGCCGGCGATCGGCGCATCGTTGACCGCGGTCACTTCCACATTGACCGTCGCCGTCGCCGGATTGCCGCCGGCATCCTCGACCGTATATTCGAAGCTGGCGATACCGTTGAAATTGGTCGCCGGCGTAAACACAACATCGGTGCCAACGATGGTAACCGTGCCGGTGGAAACATTTGAGACAGCGGTCAAGCTCAGGGCCTCGCCCTGGATATCGAAATCGTTAGCCAACAAGTCCGCCACCGGAATGGTGATGGTTGTATCCTCGGCGCCGGCTTGGCTCAGGAAATCATTGCCGGCGATGGGCGCCGCATGATCGGGCCCGATTGATACATCGGCAAATTCCAGGGTTTCGACATTGACTAGTGTATCGGTGCCGTCGTCGCCATCGCCAATGTTGTTGTCGGTAACGGTGATAATCCCGGCACCATCATTGGTGATCGTATAATCACCGATTGCGCCGGAGAATAGGGCCGTATCGCTGCCAAAGGCGCCGTCGACGCTGTCATCGCCGGCGCCGCCCGTGATAAAGTCGTCGCCGTCCCGGCCATTGATGATGTCATCACCGGCCAGGCCGAGGATAAAGTCGGTGGCGAAGGTGCCGTTGATAAGATCAGCGCCTGCGGTTCCGAAAATTTCCGGGCTCAAACTAATGGTCACGTCCGCAAATTGCAGGGTTTCGACGCGTGTAATGGTATCCAGGCCCTCGGCCCCGGTTAGATCAAACACCGTGGTGGTGCCGCCGAGCGAAGTCACCGAATAATCGATCAGATTGCCGGCAAAGACGGCGATATCGGCGCCCGCGCCGCCATCGAGGATATCGTCCCCGGCTCCACCGGTCAGGGTGTCGGCGCCGGCGCCGCCAAACAATTGATCGGCGCCGCGCATGCCGGTCAGAGCATTGGCTGCCTCGTTGCCGAAGAAGACGTCGTTGCCATCGCCGCCAAAGACATTCTCGATCACCGTCGCCGCCTCGATCAGCAGCGGCAGGCCGAGCAAGGAATTGATCGAACCTGCATCCAGATCAAAGGTGATGTTTTGGGTGATGGCGGCGAAGTTGAGGGTATCGGTGCCGGCGCTGTCGGCTAACAGATCGCGGCTGCCATCGAAACCAAGCCCGGCCCATTCGTCGGTATAGAAATAAGTGTCGTCATCGCTGATCAAATCGCCCTGAATTGACAGAGTCCAATCATGCAGGATGCCGACATCTACAGCTTCGGTGTCGGTGACCTTCAATATCCAGTCGCCGGCGGATTCCTCGCCCCAGAACTGGACGCTGTCGAAGGTGAAGTTGATGCCGGTATATCCGTCAAGCTCGCCCAAGCTTCCAAAGCCGGGCCGGTTGACGAGAACACTCGACGTCAGATCCGGAGATACCAACTCGACAATCAGATCACCAATCCAGGTGTGATCCAGATTAAGCACAACTTCTACATGGTCGATCTCAATATTGGAGGCCACCGTGATCGTATTAGCGACCGTCGCATTGTCGAGAATATCCAAATCGAGCACGCCAGACGTTTCGGTCACCGTCTCAAGATTGGTGGCAGTGCTTTGCGCCGCCCAGGTCTCGGCCAGCCGCACGGCGGCATGGGCATCGACCAGGCCGAAGCCATAATTGCTACTGACGGTCAGGCCGCCGCCATTAAAGTTGTTGGCGCCGTTGGTCTGCCAGCCGACATCGGATCCCGACGGGTTTACTGATGTATAGGCCAAGATTTCCTGAACATCGCGGTAGCCGAGGTCGCTGTTGGCCTCGAGCATCAAGGCAACCACGCCCGATACAATCGGCGCCGCCGCCGAGGTGCCGCCAAAGTTGGAGGTGTAGTCGCTGAAATCGTAACCATCGGGGCCGACGAGATCGGTAGTAAAGATGCCCTCGCCCGGCGCCGATACCAATATGGCAGAGCCCGGCGTGCTGAACGATGATATCTGGCCGTCCTGGCTGATCGAGGCGACGGCGATGGTTTCCGGCGCGTTTTGCAGATTGTGATAGTTGACGTCGTCGCCGGAATCGAAGGAGTTGCCGGCGGCGAAGGTGATGACCGTGCCGAGGCCGCCGCGTCCCAGCGTCACCGCGTCGGTGATCGCCTGGGTGAATTGCTGGGCCTGCGGGTCAAGCTTGTTGTCGTCGAACGGACGGTCGAAGCCCCAACTGTTGTTGACCACGTCCACAGTCTGCATCTGCTGCATGGCCAGCAATGTCTGCGCATCAGAGCCATTGAGGCCGAAGCCCATGCGGAACATGGTGATGTCCGCATCCGGCGCGACGCCGACCGCATCGCCAGAACCCAAGGTGGCGCCGATCAGACCGGCAACCGCGGTGCCGTGGAAATCGTCACCGCCGCTGGCGAACGCATCCAAATCCCCATCGCGGGCGTCCAGATCGAGATCGAAGCGGTAGTTGAAGTTCAGGTCCGGATGATTGTAGTCGATGCCGTCATCAATGATGCCGACCAAAACGCCTTCGCCGGTAAACTCGTCCCAGACATCCGTAACGTTGATATCGACCCCGGGGACAAGAGCGTTGTCCAGATGCCATTGATCGAAAAAGCCCGGGTCGACGGGAACCAGCGCGTGGATGGGTCCGCCCTCGGACATCGAGACCAGATCGTTGCGATAGGATTTGAAATCCGCATCGTAATAAATGGCGCCCGGCAGCAACCCGTCATAGGCCTGATAGATATTGCCGGTAAGGCCGGCGCCGCTGGTGCCGCCGGAGGCAGTCTCATCCTCATAGTCGCCATAGATAACGTCATCGCCAAGACCGCCATCGATTGTGTCGGTGCCGACGCCGCCGATCAGCGTATCGTTGCCGGCGCCGCCATCCAGCGTGTCAGCGCCATCGGCGCCGTCCAGTACGTTATCGAGCGCGCTGCCGATGATCAGATCGTCGGTATCTGTGCCGTGAACATTTTCGACATTCACTATCGAGTCGGTGGCTGGACCAATCGGGATATCAGCGTTCTGCGCCACGCCGCTGGCATCGTACGCCAGGCCCTCTGCCAAATTGATTTGGATACCTTGGGTGAATTCGTCGCCGAATCTGATTTCATCGATGCCGGCGCCGCCATCAATAATATCGGCACCCCTGCCGGCGATAATGGTGTCGTTGCCGGCGCCGGCATTGACAATGTCGTCGCCGCCATTGTCGACCAAAATATCGTCGCCGGAACCGGTTGAGAGGGTTTCGCCCAGGTCCGTGCCGACAACGACGGTATTCGTCACATTGGCGCTGGCATCGAAACCGGCGGCGACCGTGAAGACCTCGTTGGCATCGATAACGCCGTCTTCGTTGGCATCAAATGCGAGCCCCGCCAACGGTGCCGATGCATGATCGGTAATCGTGATGGTGCGCGCCGTCTCGGCACCGGTGACAGGATCGGTCTCGATGGCGCTGATCACCAAATCGCCGCCGCTGTTAAGCACCGCCGATTCCAACTCGAAGTTGGCCGATACGATCAAAGTATCCGTGCCACCACCGGTTGATAATGTCAAATTTCCAGAGGTCAACGTGACCTGATCATCGCCGGTATTGCCGGTGACGGTTTCGACGCCGGAAACTTCGATGACGTTGCCGCCGGCATCAAGCACCAGGGCATCGTTGCCATCGCCGCCATCGACGCTGTCGCCGACGACCGCGTTGCCATCAAGAGTGATCGTGTCGTCGCTGGCGGAACCGGTAATCTCTTCGCGCAGCAGCGGATCAAGAGTAACGATTGCCACACCGGAAACCGCGATTTGCGCAACCGGCAATTCGCCGGTGACCGTGATGGTAACCGTAACCGGCGCTGAAATTCCGCCATTGCTGTCGATGACCGTATAGCTGAACGTATCTTCGACGGAATCTTCGGAGCCGAGCGCAAACAACGAAGCCGAGGTCGTCGGATCGTAGGTGAACACGCCGAACTCATCGACGCTGATCGCCGCGCCGGCGGCGCTGATGGCATCGAATGTGCCGACCGAAATCGCGTCCCCGTCAACATCGCTATCGTTGGCCAAGGCATCGATTTCCAAGGCCGCGAGGCGGAAGGTTTCGCCTATATCCGCCGTCGCCACCGGATTATCATTGGTGCCGGTGATTGTTACCGTAATGGTTGCTTCCTGCGAAAACGAGTTGCCGGAATCACGGATGGTATAGGTGACCGTGTCGGTGGTCGTCTCGCCGACGGCCAGGGACTGGAAGGCATCGATGCCGCTCGGATCATAGAACAACGCACCACCGGGAACGCCGGTGCCGGTAATCGTGGCGCCCGAAGCCGCCGTCGCCGAATTGACGATCAGGGTTGCCGTCGTATCGACCGTATCCACGTCGGTGTCATTGGCGAGAACGTCGAGGGCGACAATGGCGCCGTCTTCTTCGACCACGACGCCCAGATCAATCGTGGTATCGCTCACCGCCACCGGCGCATCGTTGACGCCGCTCACCGTCACCGAAACAGTCTGTTCCGAGAGGCCGCCATTGCCATCGTCGGCGGCATAGACAAATGTATCGGTCAGCCGCTCACCGCCGGTCAGGGCTTCAAACTCGGCAACTCCGTCGGGGGCATAGGCAATGGCGTCGGTGCGGACTGCGGTGATGCTGCCGTCATCGAATTCACCGGCGTTGGTCTGCGCCGCGGTCACCGTATAGGACAGGCTTGCGCTCGCCGTCGGCGCCGTCAGCATCAGAACATCATCGGTGGAGCCGTCATTGGCGCGGACGATGTCGCGCAAGTCCACGCTGGAATTGATCAATTCGCGGATATTGGAGCGGACCTCCGCCAAATCGGCTTCCAGACCGGTTACCGTATAAGCGATGGCGGTGACGCTGCCGCTCTGGGTGATAGTAATGGTATAGGTGTCATTGGCTTCCATCGAGCCATCGATGGAAATGCGGTCGGCCTGAATCTTGGTGACCACCGCCGCAAGGCTGGAGACGTCCGAGCCGGTCCCCGACTGGAGGCCCACTGAAAGCGTGTCGTTGGCGTCAATATCGTTATCGTTAAAGAGCACATCGACGACAACGAATTCGCCATTTTCCCGGGCCAAGGCCAGATCCTTGACCGCCGATGGCGCATCGTTTTCGCCGGAGATGGTGATCGTCACCGTGGCTTCGTCGAAGTTGCGCCCATCGGTTACCGAATAGGTAAAGGTATCGGTCTTGGATTCGCCAACGCCCAACGCCTGCAACACCGACGAAGAGGCGCTGTAGATGATTTCACCGGTTACCGCGTCAATTTGCGTGGTGCCGAATTCGCCATCGCCCGGCGTGATGATGCGCAGCTCATCGCCATCCGGATCGGTATCATTGGCAAGCACGTTGATGCTGACGGTGCCGCCCTCAATCACGATGGCAGTGTCGTCAACCGCGTTCGGCGGCCCCTGGATACCAACCACGTCAACAGTGACGCTGGCCGTGCTGGTGTCACCAAGGGCGTCGACAACCGTGTAGGTAAAGGTCTCCTGATCAATATTGCCTTCGCCCAAGGTGGCGTATGCTGCCGCAATTGGCGTAAAGACAACCACGCCATTTTCGATGGTCACATTGGCTTTGGAGCCCTCGCCGGCGTAACTCACCGACTGGATGGTCATGGCGTCGCCTTCGACGTCGCTGTCATTATCCAGAACGCGGATGATGATCGCGTCCTTGGTGGTGGTCGATGCCGTATCGTCGGTCAGATCGGGTGCATCGTTGACCGAGGAGATGGTCACCGTGACATCCGCGGACGAGGCCAATCCGGCTTCATCGACAACACGGTAGGTGAAGGTGTCGGTACCATTGAAATTGGCGTCCGGCGTGTAGGTATAAGCGCCGGTAACGGCATTGGTAATGACCACGGTGCCGTTGGCGGGCTCGCCACCGGCAGCGACGGAGAATGTCAGCACATCGTTATTATCGGGATCAACCGCCACAAGGGTGCCGCTGATCGCATCGTTGATGCCATCGGTGTTGGCGTCCAAATCTTCCGAGGAGCTTAAGCTGCCCGCTTCGGCGTCCGGTGCGTCATTGATACCAAGCACATTGATGGTCAGGGTATTTTCCGAGGTGGCGCCGCTGGTGTCCTGGACTACATATTTGATCACCGGCGTATCGGTTTCGCCGGCGGCCAGGGCGCGGAACGCCGCCGCATCCGGCACATAGCCGATCGAGCCGTTAACCGGATTGACGACCACGCTGGCGGCCGAGCCGGCGATGGTCGTCGTTTCGCTTAAAGTATAAGTGATCTCGCCAAAATCGGGATCGGCGCCCGCCGCCGCCGTTACGCCGGCGATATTGTCGGTGACATCCAAAGCCAACGCCGCCGCAACCTCGGCGATGCCGTCGCCGGAAACTGCCAGATAGCTAGCGGCGGTTCCGTTAACCGTGATGGTGTAGGTGACGCCTTCGGTTACCGAGGTGATTTCCTCGATGGTCACCGATTGGACGCTCAACACATCGCCGTCGATGTCTTTGTCGTTGCTCAGTACCTTGACGGTGGTGCCGCTAGCGGCAACAACGGTGCCGAAATCGGGGCTCGATGTCGGGCCATCGTTGACCGCGTCTACTTCAATGGTCACCGTCGCAGATGAAAGAGAAGTTTCCTCGGCATTCTCCACCGTATATCCAAAGCTGTCGGTGCCGTTAAAATTGGCATCCGGTGTATAAAGGATGGAGCCGTTGGCAAGCGAAGTTGCGGCCGTCATATCCGCACCGGCGGTCGCCGTGAACGGCGTGCCGGCCGTTACTGCGCTCAACAATATATGGGCGAGCGAGACATCGGCGGTCGGAACATCGGCGCCGACACTGACGTCGGCCACCGAAGCCGCCAACGTGTAAACGGCATCCACCGTGTCGGAGGAAATATTGATATCGCCATCGGTAGGCCCGGCCGTCGCATCGACAACTGCGTTGACGGTGGTATCGGCATTGATGGCATCGACCAATAGGCTGCGCAGCCCGGCCAGGGTCAGACCGGCGGTGATATCGGCGGCGGTCACGGTGTAGGTGACATCGGTTCCGTCAACGGTAACCGTGTAGGCGTCACCTTCAGCAATGGCTCCGTCGAAGGTCACTTGCTTGGCAGCAACCGCCTTGACCACGTCATTGACGGTGACGTTGGCGTTGACCTTGGCCACCAGGGCATCGCGGGCTGCAATCAAATCCGCTTGGGTGTCGATAGACACTGCGGTTTCATCGACGGTGACGGTATAGGTCCCAGTGCCGGCGCCGGAGAGAGTAAGGGTATCGACTTGCGACAGGACAATGGCATCACCATTGGTGGGCGAGCCCACGGACGTGATCGACGCACCTACAAGCGCCTCGCCATCGGCACGCAGATCGTTGGCCAGCAAGTTGATGATGACCGAGGAATCTTCGTCGATGGCATCGGCGTCGATCAGATTGTCGGCTTTCGCGTCGGGCAACGCGGCGGCGGCTTCCTGGGCGGCGCGCAAGGCCGATTCCTGCGCGGCCTTGGCCAGGGCTTGTTCGAACTGGCTGGCGCCGGCAACCGCCTGCGCCGCCGCCTGGATCGAAGCAACCGCCTGGGCGCGGGCCAATTCCGCGGCCGTATCAGCCAGAGAAATCTGTGCCTGCGCATCAGCGGCGTCGGAGACAGCGTCATCGCGAGTGGTCGAAAAATCAACAAGATCGCCGTTTCCGTCGAGCACGCCAACCGCTGGGTCGAAACTCGGCGGTGCATCAATGTTATCTGCCTTGGTTTCCGCAGTCCCAGCCGCGGACGAGGCATCGTCCAAGGCGCTTTGAATGGCGGATGCCAAGTCTGACGCGGAAGCGAGGCCCTGGGCAAACGCGCGGAGCGCGGTCTCAACGCCGGTCCGGCTGGCCGTGGCGGAAACGTCTGTATCGTTGGTGGAGGCGGTGACGACAATGAAATCGCCGTCCACATCATCGGATGTGAACGCAATCTGACCATCGCCAAAGCCTACCGCCGCATCGACCAGCGACGCAGCGTCTGTATTGATCTGGCTAATTAGACTGTCGCGAATATCGGAAATATTGGCTTCGGTAATGCCTTCTGCGCCAATTTCATGTTCGACCGAGATCGAAACATTGGCAGTGCTGATACCGGAAGTGGCAAAACCGGTGGTATCGGAAGTGCTGGCGAACGCCACCGTTGCCAAATCAAATACCGTGCCGGCGTTGACCGCCGTGAGAAGAACCTCGCCCGCGCCGCCTAGGCTGGCAACCACTGTGCCGCCAAGTGCGGTGCTCGAATTGATGGTATCAATAATGGCAGCGAGCATCTCGGGCAATGCATCGCCATCACTGTTCGCGTCCTCGCTACCGGTCACTGTATAGATCACCGAATCCGATCCGATAGCAATGGTGATCGTATCGTCGGCGACGAGTGTATTGTCGACAGCGGCATCGAGCGTAATGGTGTTGATCTGGGCGACAGATACGTTGACCGTATAGATATCGCCGGCGTCGCCAAAACCGTTGTCGTTACTGCTTTCCAGGAGAACCGAGAACTCCTGCTTGGTCGTCGCGATAGCCGTATCCAGGGCCGTTACAACCGTATCAATGGCTGTTGCAACGGTAGTGCCGGCGGTGTCGGCGCCGGCCGGCGCCGAATCCGGATCGGCCTGGAAGGCCTGGAACGCAGATACGGCGCTATTGATATCAGCATCCGGATTGGTTGTATTATTCAACGCCTCATTGGCTGCTGTTAGGGCGGCGTCCAAAGCAGATATGACGGCGGCGTCTTGGTCTTCGGCGGCTTTGTCGCTTTCGAAATCAAAGGCCGCTTCGATGGCGGCGCGCGCGGCGACGGCGGCGGTCTGTGCATTGACCAGGGCGTCACCGGCGGCGTCCAGCGCGTCATCGAAGTCGGCGGCGGTTTCTTCCTTGGCGCCCTCGGCGGCCTTGTCCGCATCGGCGATGGTCGCCAAATCGGCGATCTGTTTGTTAAGCTCGAAAGCCGTCGCCGAATTGGCAAGATCAACTTGCGCATCAACGTTGGCTTTGGCTTGGGTTGCCGTATCCAGATTTCGCGTGGCAGCTTGGTAATTCAAAAGCGCCGATGACAGGAAATCGCGCGCTTCGTCAATCAGACCCTGAGCAATATCGTTCTTGTCTGGGTTGTTCTCCACAGCCAGTAGCGCTGTGAGGATTTCTGCCTGGACGTCGGCAACACTGGTTGCCGTTACGGTCATCAGGTCACTGTCTTCCAGCGCTGCCGCCGCATCGAGAATGGCATCGCCGGCCTCGGTTTGCGCCAGGGTCGCCGCCGCCAAGGCGTCTTCCGCATCTGATTGAATTTCGTCTAACTTCGCTTTTGCTGCGCTCAAGTCGGGATCGGTAGGTTCTTCATCGGCACCACCACCACCAGGGCCAAAGATAATTTCCAACCTTCCAAGGGCAATGGCACCCTGGGTTTTCGCGGCATCGGCGGCTGCGAGCACCGCGGCGGTAGCCTCATCCGAGGTGAAGGATTTGGCTTCCGGCGTATCTTCGACCGCGTCGATCACTGTATCGGTGGGTGTGGCGCTGGCACTAAACCCTTGGTCGGCATCCACGGCCTTGAGAATTATGACTCCGGCGTCCGTACCCGCTTCGACGGAAACGATGGCACTCGCATCTGCGTTGGCCGCTATCTTGGCGATCATCTCGGCGCGTACGTTGGCCGCCGAATAGTCGCCCGGATTATCACCGCTATCGATATCGGCCTGCGTAATTGAAATCGCGACGGGTGTGTCGGCGCCGGTCGTAATCGTTACCGAAATAGTGTCGCCAACCCCAATATCACCCGCCAGCGTGACGATCTCGATATCCACGGTCGCCGCCTTGGCATTCACGTTAAAGGAATTGGCATCGACCGAAACCAGGGCCTCGTCCAGGGAGGCGGCGGCGATGGTTGCCTGCTCGCCGGCCACAGTCGCCAGGGCATCGATCTCGGCAGACGCTTCCGCCGCCAACTCGTCGGAGCCCTTCAAGTTGGCAATGGTGGTCGCCACTTCGATGGAGTTGTTGCCGTCCGCCGTGGTCAGAACCGTTGTCGTGTATTCGGAGCCTGCCGCCAGGGCGGTTAATTTAATCTCGCCGGTGCCGGCGGTTGCCTCGGCGCTGACAATGGCACTGACCGCTTCAGAATTATTGATCGCATCGACCAGTTTGCCGCGCAATCCATTCAGGGTCAGCCCCGCATCCACATCTGCTTGGGTCACCTGATAGGTGGCGGTAAAGCCATCGACCACCACGGTGAAAACGTCATCCAGATCGACGCTGCCGTTGATGGTTACCGTATCCTCCTGGGACACCTGTGTGGTGCCACTGGAATTGGAGACCGTGGTCGAAACCAGCACATCGTTGGTGTTGCCGGCGCCGCCGCCATCGTTGGCGAGGCCCGACGTGGTAAAGCCGATACCAGGGAAATCGGATGTCAGTTTGATCTGCGAGGCATCGCTGCCCGCCGAAGCGGTTACGGTAAATCCGGAGGTGCCGTTGTTGAGCGCCTCGACCAAGGCGTCACGAATATCCTCAATGGTGAATGTAGGATCGGCGGCGTTGCCGGCAGAAACAGTGACCGTGACTGCATCGGCGCCGCCGACGATCACCGTGTAGGCATCGTCTTCTTCCAGCACGCCTTCGAAAGCCAGCGCCAGCGTATCCACCTGAGCGATGCCGCCGGCGGTGGTGGCGGCGGACGCGGCGGCGTCGGCGGCAGTCTGCGCCTCGGTACGGGCGGCAGCCGATTTGGGGCTGGTGGCCAGGGCATCAGCAGCATTGACCGCTTCGGCGGCGGCCAGGATGGCTTGCGCTTCCACATCTGGTACCAGCACCAAGGCGGCTTCGGCCTGGGCTTGGATGGTTGCCGAATCGGATCCATCGGCAACCGTAATACCAGTGATTTCATCGCGGATGTCCGAAGCAGTGGTGGCGGCCGCGCTGGCGAGGCCGGCGGCGGTGGCGGCATTAGTGGCCGCCAGTTGGGCCGCAGCAACATCGACCGTGGCCGCCGCCGTTTCGGCGTCGGTGGCAGCGATGTCGGCATCGTTGGCCGCTGATTGCGCAGAATCATACGATTCTTGGGCGTCTTCGAGGGTCGCCTCGGCCTGGGTCAGAGCGTTTTGGGCGCGGGAGTTGGCCTGATCGACCGCCGCAAAGGCCTCGGGATCAATGGTTTCGGCAACCGCAGCCGACGCCAACGCAGCAGCGGCCAATCCGGCCTGGGTCGAAACGTTGGTGAAAAATCCTTGCGCGGCGCTCAAGCTGTCGCCGGAATCGGACGCCGCCTGGCTGGCGGAATTGGCGGATGCGCGGGCCTCCAGCGCAGCTTGCACGGCGGCGGTCGCATCCGCTTGTCGGCTTTCGGCGGCGCTTTGCGAGGACGATGCATTCGCCGCTTCCGCAGCCGTTCTCTCGGCGGCGGCATTCGCGGCGGCCTGAGCGGCGGCCAAATCTTCGGTTGCCGCCTCAACCCGGAGGGCTTCCAAAGCCACCTGATCGCCGAGGATGTTATTGACAACGATCGCCTGTTTAGCGGCGGCGATGCTGCTCACATCGGCGGAAAGTATGGCCTGCAATACAGATTGGGCGGTCGCGCCAATGGACACAACCGCCGCGTCTTGCGAGGAATCGGCATCGGCCTGTGCATTCAGCAAGGTCTGCGTAGCGGCCACATTATCGCCAATGTCGTTGAGTTTGGCGGCATTTTCGGCGGCCAACTTGATCAAATCGACGGGCGTTTGAAGGGCATCGATCTTGTCTTGAGTGGTGGCGTCGGCATCGTCGAACAGGGCGCGCAAGGCATCGGCGCTGGCATCGGAATAGGCTGTCAGATTAAGCCCCAAAGTTTCATTTAACTGCGCCAGATTGAGCGCTTGCGCGGCCTCGATAATCGATTCGACCGCGGCATCCGATTGTGCTTCAGCCAACGCGGCGGCGGCGTCTGCGGCCGCCACATCATCGTCGGTTGGCGCCGAAAGCTGTGCGAGCTCTTTGGCGGCATCGGCGGCGTTGGTGGCGGCCTCGGCGGCGCTGTCGGTTTCGCCGGCGGCCTCACTTATTTCGTCAATGATTGCGTCGATGGCATTGTCGGCGCGCGCCTGGGCTGCGCCCTGGGCACCAATTTCGAAGGATGCTGCAAAACCGGCGGCGGCGGCGGCCTCGGCGGCGACGCGCGCGGCGGCGGAGGCGGTGGTGGCGGCGTTGGCTGCCGTGTTATCGGCAACCGACTGGGATTCCTCGGCGGCGGCAACGGCTGCGCGGGCGGCGGTGACCGCATCACGGGCATCGGCGAGCGCGTTTTCGGCGCTAGTCGTCGCCGACGCCCAGACCTTTTCAATCGCGGTTTGAACATTCGCATTGCCGTCATCGGCTGCGGCGGCTTTTTTACCGACCTCGTCGAGGGCCTTGATGCGTGCATTTTCGACGGCCAGAGCGGCGGCCAGATTGACGTTCGGTTGTACCGCATCTTCGGCGGCGGTGGCGGCGGCTTCGGCGGCACCGGTCGACGCGGCTACCGCTTTCGACGCGGCGGCGGCGGCCTCACCGGCCTTGGCGGCAGCGGCGATACGGCCCAGCGAGGCCGATCCATCGACCCAGGAATCGGCGGCAACGGTAGCGTTCTTGGCCACTTCAAACGATGCCGAGGCGGCGCCGGCATCGGACACCGCCCTGATCGACGCAGCCGAAGCGAGCGCCGCATGGGAAATCGCTTCGCTGCCGGCGCCGGAAGCGGCATCGACCGCAGCGTTGGCTGCGGCCAGCGCCAGATCAGCAGCCTGCTGAGCGAGCTGGGAAGCGGCTTCGGCACCTTCAATGTTGACGTCGACAGCCGCCTGCGCGGCAATGACTTTCTGCGCCGCCGCGATGTCGGCCTGTGTGACGGCCGTATTGGAGAGCGTTTCGGCTTGATCGGCGGCGGCCTCGTCCCTGGCGGCCTTGTCGGCGGCTGCCTCTTCCGCTACCAGCTGGGCAGCGGCGGCGGCGTTGGCGGCAGCTTCGGCGGCGTCGGCGGCGGCCCGATCGGCCAGGGTCTGGGCATCCACTTCGGCGCCTTGCAGATCGGCGGCGGCAACCGCATCGGCGGTATCCGCATCGGCGGCAGTCTCAGAATTTTTGGCATCAGCAGCCGACAAGACCGCTTCGGACGCGATGGCCGAAGCTAGACTGGCGAGCGCCGCAATACTGCTGCCAAAGCCGCTGGCTAAGGTCGCGGCACTGGTGGCCGCAATGCCCGCCTCAATCTCGGCGGCGGCGGCAGCGGCGGAGGCCGACTGCACCCGAACGAACGCCGCTTCCGCATCCTGCCTGGCGCCGCCGGCAACAATCGCGGAAAGGTCCGAAATTGCGAGTACGCCGCCGTTGTTGGTGATGGTTACGGTCGCCGCAACCGCATCAAAGCCGCCTGCGGCATTTTTGACCGCATAGAAGAATGTGTCAGTGGCCGTCTCGGTATCACCTAAGTCTTCGAATTCACCGCTATTGACCGCATAAGAAACATGGCCGTCGGCGGCCAGGGTCACGGTGCCCTGCAGTCCATCGGACACGCCTTCGACTTCGGCCAAATTCTGGCGCGCGGTTTCCAGATCAAAATCGCCATCGGCAATCGAGTCGCGGGCCTCGATGGCGGTGGCCAATTCCGCCGCCGCTTTGGTCTCAGAAGCCGCTGCCGCCGCTGCCTGGGCGGCGCCGCCGGCGTTTACGGCGCTCAGCGAAATCGAAGTCTCAACGGCGTCTTGGTCACCGGCCGGGCGGATTTGGGCGGAGCCACCAACGGTGAGCGTGCCGCTGGCATTGGTAACAGTCACAGTTGCCTTGAAGGCATCGAAACCGCCTGCGCCATTGGCAACTGCATAATAGAAGAAGTCGGTAGCGGTTTCACCATCGCCTAAGGAAATATAGGCGTCCGCGTTGGCGACGTAGGTCAAGCTGCCATCCGCACCGACAGTGACGGCACCTTTGGTGCCAGCGCTGGCGCCGCCCGCAATGGCGGCTGCTTCCATGGCTTCTTCCATGGCGGCGGCTACGTCGGCCCGGGCTTGTATAGACGCGGCTTCTTGATTGAACGCGGCATTCTCCGACGCATTCTGCTTGGCTTGCGCGCTGGCATTCTCAAAAGCCGAATTGTTTTCGGCATCGTTGGCATTTTCGGCTGCGAGGCGCGCTTGCTGGCGAGCGATATCGGCGGCGTCCAAACGCGATATGCTCTGCTCCGAAATGGCACCCTCGGCACTGGCATCGGAAGTTGGTGCTGAATCCAGCACCTGGGCCAGATTGGCAAAGGCATCGGCCTTGACTTCGAAGGCGGTTAGCGCTTCGACCGATTTGGTAGCGCTGACCGCAAAGCCACGTGCCGCTGCGGCGGCATCGAGGGCGGCGACGGCGGTCGAATTTGTCTGCGCTTCCGGCGAATCGATCGCAATATTAAGTGTCGATAGAATAAGTTTGGCCGCCCCCTCGGCGGCATCGGCGGAATCGCGGGCATCATCGAGCAGAGTGAGCGCCGTGCCCGGCTCGGCTTGGGTGCCGAGCAAAGTTTCCAACGCCGCTTGCGCGATGCGCGCGGCGGCGGCGTTGAGGGTTGCCTCGGCAGAACCGTCAACGGCGATTTGGGCAACCTGTTTGGCGCCGGAAGCCGTAATCCCGGCGAGGCCCGATATTACAAGCCCAGCGTCGGTATTGGTTATCGTAACTTCGGCCGTCGCCGTCGAGAAACTGCCAACGCCGCCGGTAACGGTGTAGCTGGCATAGGTAAATGTGTCGGTGGCGCTGGCGCCGCCTGCCAAATCGGAGAATTGATCGGCATCGGCTGTATAAGTAATGGCACCATTCAGATTGACTTCAACAACACCTTTGTCGCCGTTCGAGGCGCCGAGCGCCAGGGCGGCGGCGCTGTCCGCCGATTCCTCGGCATCATTAATCGCAAATTCCAAGCCCACATTGGCCTGCCCGCGGGTGGCGGCGGCGCCGACCAGCAGGATCGCTTCGGCGGTCGCAACATCAACGGCCGCTTCGGCCGAAATTTCGGCCTTGGATATGGCATCGATAAATGTGCCGCCGGCGGTAATATCGGCAAGGTTCAGGCTGGCGCTGGTGCCGGCTACATCGACGATTTCGCCGGCGCCGTTTTCGGAGACCTGATCAACGGATACCGTATCGGAAACAACCAATTCGCCGCCCGTGCGGGTGATCGTGATGTCGGCGCTGGAAGTCGTGAAAGTGCCGTCGGCATTTTCTACCGTATACATAAATGTATCGGTATCGGACGCGCCTTCAGCCAGATCGGTAAATTGGGCGGCGTCCGCAGTGTAGGTAATAACGCCATCGGCGTCGATATCGACCGAACCTTTGGCGCCGTCGCTGGCGCCCCGGAATACGGAATCCTTGAAATCCATAACCTCTTCGGCGACGGCGACCGCGGCTTGCGCGGTCACGGTTGCCGCATTGGCATTGGTTAGCTCGGTTTGGGCAACATCAATGGCGTCGTTGAACAGGTCCAGCAAATCGTTGGAGAAGGTTTCGGTGGCGACCGCATTGCCGTTTTCCTGCTCTGCCAATGCCGCCAGATTGTTAAGCAGCAAATTGGCCGGATCGGCATTGGCAAGGGCGCGCGCATGCACCGCCACCTGCGCGGTACCGACCACATCAACATTATCGAGACCCGAGACCACCAATCCGGAGACGAAATCATTGGTAACGGTGACGGTCACTTCCGACGCGGTAAAGACATTATCGAACGAGGCGCTATTGTCATTGACGCTTCCGGTAACGGAATTGGTGGCGCTGACGGCGGCGGCAAAGGGCACGCCGGCAACGACGGGGGTTAGCATGATGCTGCCGGGCTGGGTGCCAGCCGCCGCGCCGACAATGGCGCTGATATCTTCGTCTTCGGCAATCAGGCTGATCAACTGGGTGCTGAGGTCGCTAAGCGAGAAGCCCGCCGTTACATCGGCGGCGGTTACCGTATAGGCAACGCTTTTGCCATCGACGATGACGCTGTAGCTATCGCCTTCTTCCAGCGTTCCGGCGAGCGTGATGGTTCCGGTTTGCGAGGAGACGATGATGGTATCGGCGGCGCTTTCGCCGAACGCAATGTCGTTAATGGTGAGGCTGGTGGTGTAAATAAGCGTGCCATCGGAAGCGATGGTGGTGGTGCCGGTATCGCCGTTGCTGGCGCCATCGGCGATCGCCGCGGTTTGGCGGATCGCTTCCAAAATACTGCTGGCGCTATCCAAGGGGCCCAGATTGGCGGCGGTGAATATTTCGCCGAGGTCCTGATCGAGGCGCGCCGTCGATGTATCCAGGGCGATTTGGCGCACGGCGGAGGTAAAACGGGCGGTCACTTCATCGACCAAAAGCCCGGCCAGATCGGCGCGCGCCTGCAACAGATCGCTGGCCGAGGACAAGGCGTCGGTCGCCGCAGTCGCGCTATCGATGATCAGTTGATCTTCGCCAATGGCTGCGACGGAAGCTAGGCTGGTGGCAACCGAAGCGGCGCCGTCAACGGAGAGATCGGTGGTAATGGCTTCATCGGCGACGCTAATACTGCCGCCGTCGTTGGTGATGGTCACCACCGCCTTGTAAGTCTTCAGCCCATCGACGCCATCGGCAACCGAATAGACGAAGGTGTCGGTATCAACGGTAACCGCCGAAATATCGCTGCTCCCAACCGGCGTCGCAGTGGCGGTTGCCGTTATGGCCGTGTCCAGGGTGAGTGCATCCAGGCGAATGCCGACATCACCGGCGACCGTGGTCGTGGTGGCGGCCGAGGCGTCAAGGATGGTGGCCGTGGCGCTAAAGGTCACGGCGGCGCTAGCGCCAACCAATTCGATGTCGGCGGGTCCGGTGCCGGTCGCGGCTTCGACAAGGGCGGTCGCGTCCGTGTCGCCATTTATCACACTGGCCAACGCATCGCGCACATCGGTCAGTGTGAAACCGTCGGTCACGTCGGCGGCGGTAACGGTATAGGAAAGGCTGGTATCGCCCGACGTCTGGCTGATGATAATGGTGAACACATCGCCAGCCTCGACACTGCCGGTCAATGTGAGGCTGGTCAGCGCCTCGGCTTCGACCAGATCGCCAACCGTGCCATCGTCATTTATGTCCGATATAAGCTGCGTGCGAATATCTCGGAGACCGACGTCTCCGGCTACGGTATAGGGGTCGATTTCAGTTCCGTTGATGGTAATCGTATAGGCATCACCGACCTCGACCGTGCCGCCCAGAAGGATGGTGCCACCGGTCAGTTTGGCTGCATCCGCCGTATAAGTGACCGAGCCGTCGGCGGCATCGACCGCGACCGAACCCTTGGCGCCATCGCTAGCGCCTTCGTTCAGGGCCGTGACTTGATTGGCAAGCACGCCGTCGATGAACACCTCGATCAGATCCTGCGAATTTTGCACCGAGGAGATGGCGTTGACGGCGCCGCTTACGCTGGCGTCGGCTTCCTGGAAGGAATTGAAAGCCGACAGCGCCTCGTCGGCGATACTGGCATCGACGCGTCCGATGATCGCGGCGAAGTCGACGAACGCCTCGGCTTCGGTCTTAAAGGCATCGGCCTCTTTCGCCGCCGCCAGCGCTTCTCCGGCGCGGGCTCTGATCTCGGCTGCGGTATTCGCCGTGATGGTGTCTTCTGCCTTGCCCGCCGAGGTCTGTGCGGCGCCGACGATTTGCACCGCCTTGCCGAGGGCATCTTTCAAGGTTTGAGTGAAAGCGACACTGCCGGCGCCGATCGAATTGTTCACCGATTCGACGCTGGATTTCATACCATCGACCAGCGTCGACAGATCATTCACCGTCAGGCTGTCGAGGTTGGCGCCGGTGGGAATATCGGTTTCCTTGGCGGTCTCGGCGGCGACCTTGGAATTAATGGTGGTTTGCAGAATTTCGACAATCTTGGCCTCGGCGGCCGCCAGCTTGCCGGAGCCGGACGCTCCCGAAGCGGCATCGGCGACGGCCCGGACCACCGTGTCCATGGCGGATACCGACGCCCCCACCAGGATCTTGACGCGCAGCGCGGCCAGCTCGGCTTCGAGCACTGCCGCCTGCAGGCCCGCGAGGACCGTTGCATCCGGCCCATCATCGGTGCCGACCATTTCCAAAAGGGCGCTGGCGGCAAGCAAAATACCGGACGAGGACGAGGCAACCGCGGTCGCCGCACCGAGCGCTTCCAGGGGCGCCGTGACCGACTGGATCAGGGTATTGGATTCACTTTGGGTGAGACCGGCCGCGCTACCGCGGGCAATCAGTTCCGATTCCACCGACGCCTTCGACGAGGCCGCCGAAAGCTCCGCCGCACTGGCCACCGCCGCCGCCGCGTTGGCGGCGTTGATAATTGCCACTATGGGCGCCGCAGCGTCACTGTAATCCGCCGACAGCGTTTCGATGCGCTGAATTATCCGTAACAATTGCGGCGGAATATCAATTGGCCCAGGTACTATTGGCGGTAACCCGAAATTACCGATTGGCGGAAGTTCAAAATCCAAAATCGCTTCGCGCCCAAGCGCTTGCGCAGCCTCCACTACAGCGGGATCGAATTCGGGCGGCGGAGGCGCTTCGCCTTCTTCGCCGGACGGCTGTACATCGGCATCATCGGCGGACACGGTTTCGAAACCGGCCGAATCCAACGCCTCGTTCAGTTTGTCGATGACGTTGCCATACTTGGATGAGAAGTCCTCGGCTGAATATTGGAACGACCGAATGGTACCATCGGAGGCGATCGCGACCGCGCCGAACGGGCTGTTGATGACGGTGACGTCACCGAGCGGTGAGGTAACGGTGATTTCACCGGTGGTTCCGTCGGCATCGTTGACCAGCACGACTTCGACCGTTTCCCCGGACGTAATGGTGCCGGACGTGCCGCGAATACCGATGGTGGCGACCGGGGTCTTGAGTACCATGGCATCGGGATCGGTTTTGGCGATCTGGCCCGATACGAACGACATGACACCAGACACGAGGTTGATGCCGATATTGCCGGTCTGCTCGCCCGGATCATAAACCATCTCGTCGATCACGGCGCGCGCGTCGGCGTCCAGCGAGAAGACGCTGTCGTCGGCGAGGACCATACCGATGGAGGCGTCGGCGCCGGTTTCGATAACGTCGCCCTGGAAGATATCGTCGCCCTGCTGCGCGGTCACCTTGGAGCCGTCAACGCGGGTGATTTCAACCGCACCCTCAATGGTCTCGATCTGACCAATGGGCTCCGTGGCGCCGCCCGCAGCTTGCGCAAATTCGCCCGGTGCTGCCGGCCCGGCTAGGCTGCTGACCAGCTTGGCGTCAAACACGCCTCCGACGCTGGTGACCAGATCGGGCGGGCTGTCCTGGTTGAAATATTCGCGAACGAGTATTTCCTTGCCATCGTCACCGACAAGCAATAGATCGCCGCCCTGGCGTACAAAGTCTGCGTGCTGCAGCCAGGCATGATCAGGGACCAGGATTGTATCCTGCCCACTGGAAGCATCGATGATTAAATTATCATCCCCGCTTGAATCGATTGAGTCCAAAATCGCCACTCCGTTTTACGTCGTGCGATTCCCTCAAGAAGCATTTTTTACGAGAAGGTCGGGAACTACAGGATTAGAGGACGGAACTTCCCTTGGTGCCTTCTGAACCCGCAACTATTTTTTAGACCGAATTCTCTTTTTTTTATTTTTGCACTTCCGTCCCGCGCTTCTCGCTTGGCGGAAATTTCCAGAAGACAAACGCCGAATTCTTTCGGCTCAAAACGCCTTCCAGGTCACGACTTATTCACACGATATCGACCAACCCGCCGATTCGTATACGTATTATACACAATATGGCGAAATTCGCTATGGTAAACTGCATATAATCCGCAATTATGTGACGCCAGGGTGTCGCGCCACCTAGAGAATAAATCGCTTATTTTTCAATGAGTTATTAGGTGCATTCGGGTCCGCGCGCAACGAACCCCCAGCCGAAAGTATCATCCCGGCCAGGCTTGCCCAGGTCGCGGGCGTGTTTGGCCAGCCTTTTTTTCATATTCAGGCTGCTGACGCTTTTCTTTTCACGGGCGATTTCCAGCCCCGCCAGGGCGGCAATAAAGGGCGCCGCGAACGACGTGCCGCTCTGATAGCGGCCGCCGCCGCCGGGCGATGCCGTCCAGGCTTCGACGCCGGGCATGGCGAAATCCACATAGGCGCCTTTGTTGGCCATGCGATAAATACGGAAGTTCGAATCGACCGCCGTTACCGCGATGACGCTGCCATAGGCAGCCGGATAGGCCGGCCGGTCGCGCCGCCCCCAATTGCCGGCGGCGGCGATCAGTACGACCTTTTTCAACGCCGCCCGCTGCACCGATTTTTCGACGATCCTGTTTTTCTTGCCGGCGATGGAGAGATTGATGATTTGCACCTTCTCACCAATCAGCCAGTCAGTAGCGCGCAGCATGGCGAATACGTTGCCGCGCAGACGCCCATTGGGCAGGCGCTCGAATATATTGGCGGCAAACAATTCGGCGCCAGGTAAAAGCCCGCCCCAGCCACGGCCAAGCTTGCCGACCATCATCGCGGCGATGGCGGTGCCGTGCCCGGGCGGCCCCTGCTTGCGCTTTTTGCTGTGGAAACTTTGGAAGGTGACTTTTTGGCCGCGCAAGGCGGGATGGCGCTTATCGACGCTGGTGTCGATCATGCCTAGGCGCGCGCCAGCGCCGCAATTTGCCGGCGAGTCCTGCCATTCCGCCGCCCACATGGCCCAGCTTTGGCCACGCTCTTCAGGCGAAGGAAACAAAGGCCGCTTGCCCGGCTTGATGCCCTTGGCCTGGGGTTTGGCGGGCGGGATCGCCAGGCTTTTGTCTTGCGCCAACTCGTACAGGTGATTGGCGTCGGCATTGATGCCGGGGAACTGACCGGTGATGGTGGCCAGGGCGGCCGGCACGTTCTGGCCGGGCGGGATTTGCAGACGCAGCAAAAGCATGCCGAGATTGGTCAGGTTGGCGGTATCCAGGGTGACAAAATTCAAATTGGCGGCGGCGGCGGTGAAGCCCGGCGGCGGATCGGCGACCACGATCTCGGCAATCTCGAAATCAATGCCAGCGCCGGGTGATAGCGGCAATGCCTGACCTTGCGCCTGGCCGCCGGCACCAGGCGCCGCCGGCGGCGAACCGGATTGCAGCCGCTTACCGGCGCCGATCTTGACGCTGCGCCCACCGGTCTTGGATTTCGACTTCTGCGCTTTTTGCTTTTTCTTCTTAACCGGCTCATCGGGACTGAACAGGGTGTCGAAATTTGCGGCAACAGCCCATCCGGCCAAGCCGACAGCAACAAATACAGCGACGGAAATAATAAATCGTTTCATGTCATCAGGCCCGGTCTGTTTGTTTTTGAATATTTTTATTTGAAGCCGGCGAACATTACCACGGAACAGTTTCCGAATCGTAAAAAAATACAATTATCCTGAAAGACGCGCCTTGGCGCTGGCATAATGAAACAGTGGACGATGACCAGACAACACTCTCCTAAAGGTTGAAATATCCAATATATACGATAGCAGAAACACCCAGGTGGAGGCCGGCACCGACGATCGGCAAGCACTAGCCGGCGCCATCCGCCGGGACCAGAACGGCCGCATCGATGAGGCCAACGATGCCTTTCAGGGCCTCATAAAATTCGCCACCAAGACGCCTGCATCGTCGGTTGGGAAGCGACAGGCACCAGAAATACCGGGTCGACTACATGGCCCTGGATGATCTGGTGCCACCTTTCAATTTTCCCGTATTGATATTTTTATCAATGAAGACCGGCAAGACTAGCAAAGACGTCGGCGGTTCCAAATTTGGTCATCTGTTGCGCGATCTTGGCGAAGCGGCGGCGGAGAAAAGCTGGAATGCGGAAAGCCCGGTTTAGAACCCGACTTGGTCGCCACCTTTCAACGCCAGCCGCTCCCGAGCCTCGGCCGGGGTTGCCACTTCGAGGGACAAATCCTCGACGATGCGGCGGATTTTGGACACCTGCTCGGCATTGGATTTGGCCAGCTCGCCCTTGCCTATATAGAGGCTGTCTTCCAGCCCGACGCGCACATTGCCGCCGAGGATGGCGCCGGTGGTCACGAAGCTCATCTGATGGCGCCCGGCGGCCAGAATCGACCATTCGTAGTTTTCCTCGCCGAACAATTTGTTGGCGATGCGCCTCATATGGGCCAGGTTTTCGATGTCGGCGCCGATGCCGCCGAGGATCCCGAAAATGGTCTGCACAAAGAACGGCGGTTTGACCAATCCGCGATCAACAAAATGCGCCAGATTATAGAGATGCCCCATGTCGTAGCATTCAAATTCGAAGCGCACGCCATGGCCTTCGCCAAGTTCTTTCAGCACCCATTCGATATCCTTGAAGGTGTTCCGGAAAATAAAGTCCCGGGTCATTTCCAGATATTTTGGCTCCCACTCATGCTTCCAATCGAAGGGTTTATCGAGGATCGGATAGAGACCGAAATTCATCGAGCCCATATTGAGCGAGGTCATTTCCGGCGAGGCACGCAGCGCGCCGGCACAGCGTTCTTCCAATGTCATGCCGTGGCCGCCGCCGGTGGTGATGTTCACCACCGCGTCCGTGGACTGCTTGATGCGCGGCAGAAATTCCATAAACATGTCCGGGTCCGCCGTCGGTGAGCCATCGTCCGGGTTGCGCGCATGCAGATGCAGGATCGAGGCACCGGCTTCGGCGGCAGCGATGGCGCCTTCGGCGATCTCGTTCGGCGTGATCGGAAGGTACTCCGACATGGTCGGCGTGTGGATCGAGCCGGTAACCGCGCAGGTGATGATGACTTTTCCGTCTTTCGCCATGATGGCGCCTCCTCATTTCCGTCCCCAATATTCGGCTCCGAGTCAAAGCCGCGGCGATGGCGATGTCAATCCGATAATTATTTCCCTAATCCCAGCCCTGTCCAAGTCTGGCCATGCAGTGTTAATATCGAATTCGAACCAAAATAGGCGGCGAATGGGAGGCAGCTTCGATGCAGATTAAAACCCTCGATCACATCAATATTGAAACCGACGATGTGGATCGTTCGGCCAATTTTTATGAACAGGTTCTCGGCCTCCACCGTGGCCGCCGGCCGAAGTTCGACCGCCCGGGCCATTGGTTGTATGTGGGCGACCTGCCCATCGTCCACATCATCACGCCGCAACCGGACAATGCTATGCTGACCGGCTCCAAGGACGCGGCCATGTCCCACTTCGCCATGGAGATCAGCGACTTCGGCGAAGCCAAGGCGCGCCTCGACGACTGCGATATCAAATACCGCGTCAACGAAGTGCCAGGCTCGGCCCTACGTCAATTGTTTTTCGAAGACCCCGATGGTGTCCTGATCGAGTTGATCCTGATCCCGGAAGGCGCGAGGTAGAAAAGCCGTGCCGGACACGGTCGATCCAACACCCGAATTGGAGCCGCTGACCCTCGACACCAAATACACGGCGACCTCGGGGCGCGTCTATATCACCGGCTCCCAAGCCCTCGCCCGTCTGCCCATGATGCAGCGCCAGATGGATATGGCGCGCGGCCTCAACACGGCGGGTTATATCTCGGGCTATCGGGGCTCGCCGCTGGGCGGCTATGACACGGCGCTCTGGCGGGCGGCGTCTCACTTGCAAGAACACCACATTAAATTCCAGCCCGGCGTCAACGAGGACATGGCGGCCACCGCCTGCTGGGGCACACAGCAAACCGGCATGGTGGAGCCGGCCAACTATGACGGCGTGTTCGCCATCTGGTACGGCAAGGGACCCGGCGTCGACCGTTCCGGCGATGCATTCAAGCACGGCAATTATGCGGGCTCGGCGCCCAATGGCGGCGTTCTGGTGTTGACCGGTGATGACCATGGCGCCGTATCCTCGACCACCGCGCACCAGTCCGAGCAAGCCCTGGTGGCGGCCATGATCCCGATCCTCTATCCCGCCTCAGTGCAGGAATTTATCGATTACGGGCTCTATGGATTTGCCATGTCGCGCTATTCGGGCGCCTGGACGGGCATGAAATGCGTTAACGATATCGTCGAGAGCGGCGCCTCCATTGCCATCGATGCGGACCGTGTAAAACCGGTCATTCCGCAAGATTTTCCGTTCCCCGAAGACGGCGTTCATATCCGCTGGCCGGACGCACCGAAGGCCCAGGAAGCGCGCATGATCGGGGTAAAGCTGAAAGCTGTGCAGGCCTTCGTGGCCGCCAACAAGCTCGACCGGGAAACCCATCCGGCCAAGGCCAAACGGCTCGGCATCGTCACCGCCGGCAAGGCCTGGCTGGATGTCTGCCAGGCGTTCGAGGAATTGAATTTAAGCGATCAGGAGCGTAGCGATCTCGGCATTTCGGTATTCAAGCCGGCCCTCACCTGGCCGCTGGAGCCCGGCTGTATTCGGGACTGGGCGGCGGGCTTCGATGAAGTTCTGGTGATCGAGGAAAAGCGCAACCTGATCGAGGATCAACTGGCCCGCGCACTATATGAGTTGGAAGGCGATGCGCGCCCGCGCCTGACCGGTAAGACCGATACGGATGGCCAAGCCTTGGTGCCCGCCCATGGCGAATTGTCGGGCACCATCGTGGCGCAAATCATCGCCGGCCGCTTCTTCGATAAAAATGGCGAGAGTTCTCTTCGCGGCGCCGCCGAACATCTTTCCACCGGCGCCCGCGCCTCAAACCTGCCAAAATCACCGCCGGAACGGACGCCCTGGTTCTGCGCCGGCTGCCCCCACAACACATCGACCAAATTACCGGATGGTAGCCGCGCCTTATCGGGCATCGGCTGCCACACCCTGGCCATCCATATGGACCGGAGGAACGGCGCCTATACCCATATGGGCGGCGAAGGCGGCACTTGGATCGGGCAAGCGCCGTTTACGACCCAAGGGCACATGTTCCAGAACATCGGCGACGGCACCTATTTCCATTCCGGCTATATGGCGATCCGGGCAGCAATCGCGGCAAAGGTGAACATCACCTATAAAATTCTTTATAACGACGCCGTCGCCCTCACCGGCGGCCAGGCGCTGGACGGCGATCTGATGCCCTGGGACATCACCCATCAATTGTGGGCCGAAGGGGTGAAGCGCATCGCCGTGGTTACCGACGAGCCGGACAAATATGCGAGCACGGTCACCTGGGCACCGGGTGCAAAAATCCATCACCGCCGGGAGATGGAACGGCTGCAAATTGAATTTCGGGATATCCCCGGTGTCACCGCCATCGTCTATGACCAGACCTGCGCCGCCGAGAAACGGAGACGGCGCAAGCGCGGCCGCATGGATGATCCCGACCGGCGGGTGTTTATCAACCAGGCCATATGCGAGGGCTGCGGCGATTGCAGCACCGCGTCCAACTGCGTTGCTGTCTTGCCGGTGGAAACACCCCTGGGCCGCAAGCGCGCTATCGATCAGTCGTCCTGCAACAAAGACTATTCCTGCGCCGAAGGTTTTTGCCCGAGCTTCGTTTCGGTCTATGGCAGCGAATTGCGCCGGGCCGAAGGGGCCGCGCCATCGGATATTGACCCGGCGGCAAACCTGCCCGATCCCGAAGCAGCACCATTGGGCAGCTCTTACTCCATACTTCTGACCGGCATCGGCGGCACCGGGGTGATCACCGCCGGTGCACTTCTAGGCGCTGCCGCCCATCTCGACGGGTTGGGATGCAGCGTCCTCGACCAGACTGGCGTTTCCCAAAAGAACGGCGCGGTCATGAGCCATGTGCGCTTAGCGAAGAGCCAGGACGCCGCGTCCGGCACCCGCATCGGCACCGGTGGCGCCGATCTGGTGATCGGCTTCGATATGGTGGTGGCCGCGGGCCGCGATGCCATTACCGCCATGCACGGAGAGACCACGCGCGCCGTCATCAACGATCACATGGTGCCGCTGGCCGCCTTTGCCGAGAACCCGGACATGGAGCTAAACGCCGACGGTTACACCAACGTCATCGGCGCCAAGCTGGGCGAAGACGCGGTGGATTTTCTGAATGCCACGCGCATCGCCGTCGGCCTCACGGGCGAGGCGATCACCGCCAACATCCTTTTGCTCGGCTACGCCTACCAAAAAGGGCTTTTGCCAATTAGCCGCGCTTCCATCGCCGCCGCCATCGCCCTAAACGGGGTCGCTGCCGAAGAAAACCTGACCGCCTTCGCTTGGGGCCGGGTGGCCGCCGCTGACCCCGATCGCATCGATCGATTGACTGGAACCGCCAGCAATGACCTGAGCGATACCGAACCCAGCCTGGACGATTTTATCGCCGGCAATGGCAACGAATTGCTGGCCTATCAAAACCAGGCCTACCGGGCGCGCTATCTGGAGCGCATGCAAAAATTGCGAGACCGGATAGATGCGGCAGCGCCCGGACGGGACGAATTGGGTCGGGCGGCGGCGCGCAATCTGTACCGGCTGATGGCCTATAAGGACGAATATGAAGTGGCGCGCCTGTTCACCGACGGTCGCTTTCAGGCCCAGCTAAGCACCCATTTTTCCGGCGATATTCGCCTCGGCTATCATCTGGCGCCGCCCTTGTTTGCGCCCACCGATCCGGTCTCCGGCGTCCCCCGCAAAATTCGGTTCGGGCCTTGGATGTTGCCAATATTCAAAATGCTGGCCGAGTTCAAATTCCTGCGCGGATCCGCCTTCGATCCCTTTGGCGCGCTGGCCGAACGGCGGGCCGAGCGGAATTTGCGTGACCAGTTCGAGGCCATGATCGATGCTATCACGGGATCGCTCACCGCCGCCAATTACGATGCTGGCCTGGCCCTGGTCAGCAATTACGATCAGGTTCGCGGCTTTGGCCATATCAAGGGCGCCGCCATGGAAGCCGCAGCCAAAGATCTAGCCGGTTTGCGCGCCGCCTTCGATGAGGCGCCCACCCTCTGGGCCGCCGAATAACCACACCCACATTTAAGGAACGAGGCAAATGCCATGAACATCATGCACGGTTTCCCCAAGATTGTTTTCGAATTCGGCGCCGTTAAGTCGCTGCCCGAAGAGCTGGAAGCGCTTGGCATCAAGCGGCCCTTGATCATCACCGACAAGGGGCTGGTCGAACACGGCGTTCTGGATTTTGTGCGCAACGCCCTGGATGGGCGCAACGATTTCGCTCTGTTCGACGACATACCGGAAAATCCCACTATCGCCGGCGTGGTCGCCGCGCTGGAGGTATACAACGCCAATGATTGCGACGGCATCGTCGCCCTCGGCGGCGGCTCGGTCCTGGATTCCGGCAAAGCGCTGCGCGTCGCCGCCACCCATGACGGTCCCATCATCGACTACCTGCTGGATGCCAGCAAAATCACCAAAAACGTGGCCCCTTACATCACCGTCCCGACGACGGCGGGCACCGGCGCCGAGATTACATTCGGCGGCGGCATTCATCCCGATACCAACGCCCACAGCCTCGGCATCCGTTCCGTCCATGTGAAGCCGGACACAGCTATTTGCGATCCGGAACTGACCCTCACCCTGCCGCCCTTGCTGACGGCGGCTACCGGCATGGACGCCCTCGGCCACGCAATCGAGGGGTTCCTCTCCAATCAGTTCAACCCGCCGGTGGAGGCCATCGCCCTCGACGCCATCTGGCGGGTTGCCGCGTTTATCGAGCGCGCTGTCGCCGACGGCAATGATATCGAGGCGCGCTCAGAAATGCAGATGGCGGCGCTGGAAGGCGGCATGGCCATCTATATGGGCCTTGGCCCGATGCACGCCCTGGCCAACGCCTTTGGCGATTCACCGTTGCATCACGGCACATTGGTGACCGTGTCGGCGCCCGCTGTCATGCGCTTCTACGAAAATCATCTGGACGAGAAGCTGACCCTCATCCATGCCGCCATGGGGCTGGACGATGGCATGGATATTGCCACCGGCATCGAAGCTTTGAACGAACGTATCGGCATGCCCGCAAGCGTGCGCGAAATGGGCTATGACGGCTCCGATCTGGACACCCTCACGCAAGTCACCATCGACAGCCATTTCAACGCGGCGGCGCCGGTGCTGCCCAGCGACGAAGAATACCGCAAGATCGTCGAAGAGGTTCTGGGTTAGGCCGCGTTTAGCGCCCGCCAGACTTTTTCCGGGGTCGCCGGCATCTCGACCGGGGCGGCGCCCTTGGAGTGAAGTGCATCGCTAATCGCGTTCATCACCGCCGCCGGCGCACCGACCGTTCCGGTTTCGCCGGCGCCCTTAACGCCCAGGGGATTGGTGTCCGTCGGGATCGGATGCACGTCCACATCGAAGTGGGGGAAATCATTGGCCCGAGGCATCGCGTAATCCATGAACGAGGCGCTCAAAAGCTGGCCGGTATCCTCGTCATAAACAATGTTTTCGAACATGGCCTGACCGATGCCTTGCGCCAAGCCGCCATGCATCTGCCCTTCGAGCAACATCGGGTTGATGACGGTGCCCACATCGTTGGCCACATACATCCGGTCGAGGCGCACAAAGCCGGTATCGGGATCGACTTCCACCTCGGCAACCTGGCAGCCGTTGGGGAAATTGAACGGACCCGGCGAGAAATCGCCGACCGCTTCCAGCCCCACATCCAGGTTCGGCGGCCACATCATCGGCTCGTATGATGCCTTGGCCACGTCGGCGATGCCGATGGATTTGTCGGTGCCAGTAACGCTGAAATTGCCGTCATCAAATTCGATATCGGCGGCGGCGGCTTCCAGGATATGGGCCGCGATCTGCTTGCCTTTTTCAATGATCTTGTCGGCGGCGATGCGCAAGGCCGAGCCGCCGATGGTCATCGAACGCGATGCATAAGTGCCGCGCCCGATGGAGACCGCGTCGGTATCACCCTGCACCAGGCGCACGGATTCAAACTCGACGCCCAGAAATTCGCACATCATTTGCGCATAGGCGGTTTCGTGCCCCTGCCCGTGGGAAAACGTGCCGGCGATCACCGAGACAGCGCCAGAGGGATCAAACCGAATTTCCATGCGGTCGTTGAAAAACGTCGCCGCTTCCAGATAGCTGGAAATACCGCGCCCACGCAGCAGGCCGTTCTTTTCACTGTCTTGGCGGCGTTTTTCGAAGCCGTCCCAATCGGCAGATTGCAAAACCTTATCCATAACGACATCAAACTCGCCGCAGTCATAGGCGTGCATCAGCGCCGTCTGGTAGGGCATCTGATCGGCCTTAATGAGGTTAATTCGGCGCAACTCGGCCGGGTCCTTACCCATTTCTGTGGCCGCAATATCGATCAGACGCTCCAGGATATAAGAGGCTTCGGGCCGCCCGGCGCCCCGGTAGGGCGCGGTGCCGACGGTGTTGGTGAAGACGGCATTGGTCTCCCCCCTAATCGCCGGGATCGCGTAGACGCCGGACAATAGAAGTGTCGCAAACATCGGCGCGATGAACGCCACTTCGGGCAAATAGGCGCCCACATTGTAATTGGATTTGACGCGGATCGCGGTGATGCGGCCATCGGCATCGAACGCCATTTCGCCGTCGACCACCTGGTCCCGGCCTTGCGCGTCGGATACGAAACTTTCCAGGCGGTCAGCGACCCATTTGACCGGCCGTTCGACCTTCTTGGCCGCCCACAGCACCAGAATATCTTCCGGGTAGATGGCGCCCTTCATGCCGAAGCCGCCGCCCACATCAGGGCAAATGACCCGGATCCGGGTTTCCGCAATCTGGAATATATCCTGAGCGAGGCTTTGGCGCAGGACGTGCGGTGCCTGGCCCGAATTATAAAGGGTATAGCTTTCCGTACCGGCATCATAATCGCCAATATTGCTGCGCGTTTCCATGGCGTTAGTGGTGATGCGGTTGTTAATCAGATGCGCCTTCGTCAAATGGGCGGCGGCTTCGATGGCGGTGTTTACGGCTTCGGGATCACCCATGCCGAAGGCGAAGGAAATATTGCTGTCGGCATGCTCCCACACTTTCGGCGCGCCGTCGGCCAGGGCCGCTTCGGCGGTGGTGACGGCGGGCAACTCTTCATAGCCGATATCGATCATTTCGGCGGCGTCCTTGGCCTTCGCAAGGCTTTCCGCGACCACGAAAGCAACGCCGGCGCCGACGCATTTGACCATGCCGGTAACCAAGGCCGGAAACGGCGATCCGGTCGGCGGGCCAACCAGGGCGGGGACCGGGAAGTGGCAATGGATTTCGCCAAGCCCATCGGCGGCGTAATCATCGCCCGTCAAAACCACCAGCACGCCGGGCGCGGCTTCGGCGGCGCTGGTGTCGATATTGGTGATTTTGGCGTGGGCGTGGGGGCTGCGCAGCACATATCCATAAGTCTGGCGCGGCAGTTCGATATCATCCACATAACGTCCGCGCCCGGTGAGCATACGCGGGTCTTCCTTGCGCGGAGCCGGTTGTCCGATGCCAAATTTCATAGCTGCCTCACATTGCTTTGTTCTATTTCCGCTTGGATAAGGTTTTTTCACGCGGGCGGCAAGCATGACAAACATTAACCAGCGTCCTATTCTCATGAAAATTCGATTTCAGGGGCGGCGAAATATTATGGCAGAACATTCAGGCGCAGAATTCGATTACATCATTGCTGGGGCCGGCTCGGCCGGCTCGATCCTGGCGGCGCGGCTCTCGGAGGATAGCGAAACCCGGGTGCTGGTGCTGGAGGCAGGCCCCCCCGATAGCCACCCTTTGATCCATATTCCCTTGGGCACCGGCAAGGTGTGGAACATGCCGTCGCTGAATTGGTCCTATATGTCGGACCCGGAACCGCATATGGATGGGCGCCAGCTGTTTCACCCGCGCGGTAAAGTGGTCGGCGGTTCCGGCGCCATCAACATGGCGGCCTATGTGCGCGGCCATGCCGGCGATTATGACCGCTGGGCACAGATGGGCCTCGGCGAATGGTCCTATGAGCGGGTGCTGCCATATTTTAAGCGCTCGGAAAATTATGCCGGCGGCGGCGATGATTTTCAGGGGAGCGGCGGGCCGATACAAACGCAGAAGAACCAGACCACCGATCCGTTGATGGAAAGTTGGCTGGAGGCCGGGCGCACGGCCGGCTATGGCGCCACCGATGATTACAACGCCGCTTCCCAGGACGGCGCGGCGCGCATGCAGTTTAATATCGGCGGCGGCCGGCGCTCCAATTCCGCCGTTGCCTTTTTGCGCCCGGCCCTGAAGCGGTCCAACCTCACTCTGATCACCGGCGCGCAAGCGACGCGCATCCTGATGGACGGCAAGCGCGCCACCGGTATCAAATACCGCCAGGGCGATACTACCCGGACGGTCAAGGCGGCGGAGGTAATCCTCGCCGGCGGCGCCTATAATTCGCCGCAGCTTTTGATGCTGTCCGGCATCGGCCCGGCGGCGCATCTGAGCGAGCTCGAAATCAATGTTGTGCAGGACGCGGCAGCGGTTGGCGGCAATCTTCAAGATCATCCGGCCATCAGCCTAGAATATCAGCGCACCCAGACATCGGAATTTATGCGCAATCTGCGCCTCGATAAGCTGACCATCAATGTGGCGCGGGCCTGGCTGTTCAATACGGGCCCGGCAAGCCAGCCGGTGGGCTTTTCCACCGCGTTCGTCAAAAGCCGGGAAGGATTGGAAATACCTGATTTGCAGTTTTTCTTCCGCCCCTATTCCCGCCTGGCCCGCCAATGGCTGCCGTTTGTCTATCCGCACGCACCGGACGCGGTTTCCATTACCGCCTGCCATCTGCGCCCGGAATCAAGGGGTGAGGTTCGGCTCAGATCCACCGATCCCATGGCGCCGGTGGGCTTCGTCAACAATTTCCTGAGCACCGAGGCGGACCGGGAAGCCATGCGCCAAGCGTTCAAAATATCCCGCGATCTGGTCGGCCAGCCGTCATTCGATGCCATCCGGGGCGACGAGACTGCGCCCGGCTCCGACGTTGAAAGCGACGTCGATATCGATGCCTTTATCCGCGAAACGGCGATGACGGTTTTTCATCCCATCGGCACCTGCCGCATGGGTTCCGATCCGGCCTCGGTAGTCGATCCGGAAATGCGGGTTCGGGGGATCGAGGGCTTGCGCGTTGTCGATGCGTCGGTGATGCCCGATCTGGTCGGCGGCAATATCAATGCCTGCGTGATGATGATTGCCGAAAAAGCCTCCGATATCATCCGCGGCAAAACGCCGCTGCCGGTGGAAGGCTAAAGCTTCAAATAACCTACGCCATCCTTGATATCGATTTTGGTGCCGTAGAAATCCGACAGGGCCTGGGTGCGCGCCAGCACATCATCCGCGAATTTACCGTCGGCGATAACCGGGCGTCCGCGCTGGGAGCGCGATAGCCCGAAGCCGAGATCGAGGGGGTAAAGCTCAACCCCGTCCAATTTCCCATCCGCAAACCGGCACAGCGAAAAAATCGAATGCCAATAGTTTTCGTGGGCGCCAAAGCCCTTCTTGCCGCCATCGGAGCGGGCATCGAGGAAATCAGCGGGCGTCGCCAGATGGTCCAGATCGAAACGGGAGAAACTTTCCACCGGCACCGAAGTCACCGTGTCGTTCTGAAAGATGAAATTCCCGAGGCTGTAGAAGATTGGCTTGCCCTCATAAACTTCAACGCCCAGCGATATGTGTGGGCCGTGGCAGACAAAGACATCAACGCCGGCATCGATAGCACGCCGGGCAAAGGCACGAGCGAAATCGGCGAGCTCTTCCATGTCTGCGGCGTTGGCCGCGGTATCGGCGCCGCGCTGGCTGTAGGCGTGGCAATGCAGCGAAAACACCACCCAATCCGATTGGCGCCTGGCTTCCGATATCCAGCGGAGGTTGTCGGCCTCGTCCATACCGTTGATGAACGTATCGACGGCGAATCCATCGCCTTCGACGAATTTCTTGCCCAAAAAAGTGATCTCAGAATTGCCGGCGCCGCCCACTTCCTTGTCTGAGAAGAAGCCTTGGCGGCGGCGTGCGATGTCCTTATCGAAGCCAAGCCCCTGGTCGATGGCGCTTAAATCGGCGAAGGCGTCTTCGGGCAAAGTATGCGTCTCGTTATAGCCGATGATGTTGACCCCGGGCCGGCCTTTCAGGTCGGGGCCGTGGGGTGACGCCCGGTTCCACGGCTTGAAGAACGAATTGGCTGACAACAAAGCGACGCGCCCGCCCTTGGTGTCCAGATAGCCGGGCTTTTGCGCCGCCGTCAGATGCGCGCCGGAGCCGCTATGCACCAGACCGGCGGCCTCCACATGGCGCAAGCTGGCCAGCAATCCGTCCTGGCCGAAATCGGTGACATGGTTGTTGGCGGTGGACACCATGTTGACGCCCATCCATTTAAGGTCATCCAAGAGCGACGGCGGGATCGTCATCGGCGTGCCTTCGGTGGGATCTTGGGTGCCATCTTCGGGCGCCCGCACGGTGCCTTCCAGATTGGTGAACGCCGCATCGGCGCCTTCCAGAATATCCTTGATGGCGAGGTACGGCGCCTCCGTAAACGGCGTCAGACGCCTGGAAAGCATGGTATCGCCGGTCAGCGCGATAGAGATATTGCCGGCTTCTGAGTCATAGATCATGGTAATTCCTTATTCCGCCGCCTGCCTGAGCCGGCCCGTGGGGTTGGCCGAGGCGTCCAATTGGCTCTGAAAAGCTTTATGCCAGTCCAAGTCGTCGGACGTGACGAAATGGCCCGAGCGGGCGCCGAGGTAAATCTCCGGATCGCGAACGCCGGGGGGCGCTGTATTTTTTTCCATACCCTTGATGGCGCCCAAAATGCGCCGCCTTGTATTGGTGATCATCTGATCCGATGGCGCCAGCCGTTCAAATTCGTGATCGACGATGCCGCCCATGCTCTCGGTGATTGCCTGATCCTGCTCGAAGATACCGGTGATGCCGGTATAGATCTCGTCGCTGGCTTGCGCATCCCGGTCGATCAGATAGTCGTTGCCGGCGTTGCGTGCCAGGCGGTAGCGGCCCAGCCAATCGGTTGTGTTGGGCAGATGCTCGATGCCAAGGGTGCTGCCGCCGGGAATGGGATCGCCGGTCTTGGTGAGGGAAAGGCCGCGCTTCATGCCGGACCAATTGATCTGCACGAACATGACGTGAGTGTCGTCCATCGGCACCCAGGCGCGGGCGTGGACGTGATGGCTGAAATCACCGTTCGGCTGCATGGTCCAGCAGGGGAACATGAAGTTGGCGATGCGCCAATAAGTCTCGCCCGGATCGGCGGGGCGAAATGCGGTGTACATGGTGCCCCACGGGGTATCATCGGCGTTCAGCTCCGGCGCTTTGTTGAGGAGTTGAAAGCGGCCGAGAGTGCCATCGGGCAGATCATCCATCTTGACGCTGCCGGCGTGCAGAAAGCTGAAATGGGAGGTGTCGATATCGCCTTCCAGCGCCTGCAGCCAGTTGCATTCCCGTTGGGCGAAGTTAATGGTCACCTCGGCTTCGCCCAGCAACGTGGCCTCGATCGCCGGCAATTCGGGCACATTGTTCGCATCGCCCATATAGACCCAGACCAGCCCAGCCCGCTCGGTCGCCTTATAGGCTTTGGCTTTGACCTTGTGCTTGAAATCTTGGGCAGGCGGCACGTTGGCCATGTCGAGGCAGTTGCCCTCCACGTCGAACTTCCAGCCGTGATAGACGCAGCGGATGCCGTCTTCTTCGTTGCGCCCGAAAAAGAACGAGGCGCAGCGGTGCGGACAACGGTGGTCCATGATACCGACCCGGCCCGACGAATCCCGAAATGCGATCAGCTTTTCGCCCAGGATCATCAGGCGCACCGGATCGCCGTCGGCCACCAGTTCGGACGACTTGGCCGCCGGTAGCCAATATTGGCGCATCAAATTTCCCATGGGCGTGCCCGGCCCGGTGCGGGTTAGAATTTCACCTTCGGCGCGGCTGGTCATGACGTTCGTTCCCCCTATTCGGCGGCTTGGCGGGCCGGCGATACGCGGTTGTCCAGCCGGGCGATCTCTTTTTCATAGGCCTCTCGCCAATCGGTATCGGCGGCGGCCAGGTAATCGCCGCCCCTTGGAATCCCATAAATCTCCGGGTTGGCGGCGCCGGGCGGCGGTGTGCCGGTCGCCGCAAATGCCTCGGCGGTCTGCAAAAGGCGGCGGCGGGTCCGGGTGATCACCTGGTCCGACGGCGCCAATCGCTCGAAGGAATGATCGGTGGTTGCGCCCATGCTCTCGGTGATCGCCTGATCCTGCAGCAAAATCCCGGTCATGCCGGAGTACGATTCGGAGCGCTGGGCGGCGCGGTCAATCTGGTAATCATTACTGGCGTTGGCTGCCAGACGCCAGCGACCCAGCCAATCGCTCGTATTGGCAAGATGCCCCGAAACCCCGGCAGCGCCCGGAATTTTTGAGCCGTCTTTGCGGCCCTTTACGGCCGGCGAGCGGGCCGCCCATGAAAATTCAACGTGCATGGTATGGGTGTCGTCGAGGGGCACCCAACCCCTGGCCCAAATGTGATCGCCGATGGCCCCGTGCGGTGTCAACGTCCAGAACGGCAGGGCGAAATGGGTCATGCGCCAGTAGTTGAAACCTGGCTTGGCAGGCCGAGGAGTGCCGACCATGAGGCCCCACTCGGTCTCGGTGAGCTCGAACTTCGGCGCCCGGTCGATGGTGATGTGGCGGGCCATTACCTCTTCGGCGATATCGTCCGGCTGCACCAACCCGAAATGCAGAAAGCTGAAATGGGATGGGTCGATATCCCCCTCCAGAGCCTGCAGGTAATTGCATTCGCGCAGCACGAAGGTGACTTCCAATTCGTCCTCTGGCAGGTTGATCGCCTCTAGGTCCGGCAGGCCGGGCACGCTTTCCGTATCACCCATATAGACCCAAACGACGCCGCCCCGCTCCGCCGCCTTATAGGCCTTGGCCTTTACCTTGTGTTTGAAATCCTGATGCGGGGGTACGTTGGCCATATCGAGACAATTACCCTCCACGTCGAACTTCCAGCCATGATAGACGCAGCGAATACCATCCTCTTCGTTACGCCCAAAAAACAACGAGGCGCAGCGATGCGGGCAGCGGTGATCCATGACGCCGACGCGGCCCGATGAATCTCGAAAGGCGATCAGCTTCTCGCCCAAGAGCATCAGCCGTACCGGATCGCCGTCGGCCACCAGTTCCGATGACTTCAGTGCCGGCAGCCAGTATTGGCGCATCAAATTACCCATGGTAGTGCCAGGGCCGGTCTCGGTCAGGGTTTTGCTTTCTGCTGGGTTGGTCATGGTATCGTCTCTTCTAAATCTCTGGAGCCGGTTTTTCGGCATAGATTATAGTCCAGGGAAACCGCCAATAGGGATAATCATCGGCGTCGATGCCTTCCGCTTCTTTGAACGGGATCACCTGGACGTTGATCAGGCCTTTGTTTTCCAGGACTTGAGCAATATCCATCTCGGCCCAAGGCTGCATATAAGGCTCGTTGTTGCGCTGGCCATGGCCGTAATGAATGAAGCGGGCGAAAGCGTCCGGCAAATAATGGAAATCCAGATGCGCCATGCGCCCGCCCGGCTGCAAAAGACGCGCCGCCTCGTCGAACATCTGATCGATTTCCGGCGGCGGCAGTTCGTGCACCAGCATGGTCGAAGTGACCAGGTCGAACGCGCCGTCGCCGTAATCGGTATTGATGGCGTCCATCTGGCGGTAGCGAATATTGCTGTTGGACGAGGCGGCCGCATCGCTGGCGCCCAACGTCACGCAAGGGCCTGACAGATCGACGGCGTCCACTTCGGCGCCGGAGAATGTCTCGAAAAATGGCCGCGTGCTTTTGCCGAAGCCGCATCCCATGTCCAGAATACGCGTTGGGCTTGGTCCAGCGGCGGCGACAAAATCGGTAAAGCGCTGATGCAAATCCCTGTGCGCACCGCCCATCAGCGGCGTCGTCGAACGGGCACCGCGCTCATAGACGAAGCCGGCGATTTCGTCGCTCCAAACGCCGCCCGGATGCTGATGGATATCCACGTCCCGGTAATATTGCGGCATCGCCAAACCATCATCGATTTCCGCCTGCCCGGAATTACCGAGCGACGCCTTAAGCGCGTCCCGGCGCTCATGATGAAAGGGATACAGCCCATAGCGCCCGGAATATTTGAAGCGCTGCAAATGCCGCTCCAGCCACGCGTAATAGCGGTAAAGGACGGTATCGCCGATGATCGCCCCGACCGCGTCCGGCGTATCGGGCGGCGCATCAAGGGCTTCGGTGCGGTTCTGAAAATCTTCCTTCAAAGCGGGATAAATCACCGTTGTCCAATAGCCTTTGGCACCTAAGATGAAGTCCTGTGCGGCGACGAAGCTTCGCTCGTCCATGGCCTTTACCCGGCGCCCTTGGACTGTTGTTTGCCCAGCAAGTTGATCATCAGCCCCTTGGTAAAGGCCTCGCGGTCTTCGGCGTTGTCGATGCGCTCCTGATCGGTAGGCTCACCATCCAAGGCGCCGGGCGCAATGATATTGTTGTCCTGCAATAATCGCTCGAGCGCGCGTTGGCGGTCGCGCAGCACATAAACCTCGGTGGCCAGCGCCATGACGACGCCAAAGGCGCGGTCCAGGGCCGTATCTTCGAAAAAGGTTTGTTCGTCAAGATCGTGGAGCTCTTGAACTGGAGCCATAACCTTCTCCTCTAAATCTCCGCCGCCGGCAGCGGGGCGTGGCCGAGCATCATGTCGGCGGCTTTTTCGGCGATCATGATGGTCGGCGCGTTGGTGTTGCCGCCGATGACGTCGGGCATGACCGAGCAATCGGCGACGCGAAGTCCCTCGACGCCCCGCACCCGCAATTGCTCGTCGACCACAGAATCCTCGTCGGCGCCCATGCGGCAGGAACCGGCCGGATGCTGGGCGGTCAGGCAATTGGCGCGCAGCCATTCTTCCAGGCTGGCGTCATCTTCATGGTCCGGGCCGGGGGAAAATTCCGCGGGCCCCAAATCCTTCATCGGCGATTGGGCGAATATATTGCGGATCGCCTTCACCCCTTCGCGCAACGTGGCCAGATCGTGGCTGTCCTGGAATAGGTTCCACAAAATGCGCGGTTTCGCAGACGGGTCTGAAGAGCTTAAGCGCACATAGCCCCGGCTTCTAGGATGCAGCACCGCACAACGGGCGGAAAAGCGATGATTTTCGCGGCGGAAACCCGGGAACCAAATATTCGCTTCCTGCCAGATCGGGTTGATGATCAGCTCGATATCCGGGCGTTCGCTTTCCTCCATGACACGAATGAAAGCCACCGACGAGGACGGGAAATTGGCCATCGGCCCGGTGCGCGTCAATTGATAGCGAAGCGCATGCAGCGCCACCTGATCGGCGCGCAACATGGAGGTCAGGGTATCGGGCGACGCCATATCGAAATGGACTACCGTGTTCACATGGTCGTGCAGATTCTTGCCGACCGATGGCCGGTCCAACACCGGCTCCACACCAACCTCGCGCAATTCGTCCGCCGGGCCGATGCCCGACAACAAAAGCAATTGCGGCGAATTATAGCTGCCGCCGGACAGCACCACTTCTTTGTTCGCGCGCGCCGTCTTGAGCGCGCCATCTTGGCCAAACTCGACGCCGGCGGCGCGCCCGTTCTGGACCACTACCCGATGCGCCAGGGCGCCGGTTTCGATGGTCAGGTTCGGACGGTTTTCGGCGGGGCGCAAAAACACCCGGGATGCCGACGAGCGGCGCCCACCGCCGATGGTCCGGTCCGGCGGGCAAACGCCCTCCGGCTCAGCTCCGTTATAATCTGAGGTTTCCGGGAACCCGGCCTTGCCGGCTGCTTCGGCGAACATGGTGTGGTAGCGGCCATTGAGGGTCGGCTTGGTCACCGCCAACTCGCCGTCGCCGTTATGGTGTTCATCTTCGCCGCGCCAGCTTCCCTCGGAGCGTTTGAAATAGGGCAGCACGTCGTTATAGCCCCAGCCAGTGAGCCCCGATTGGCGCCATTGGTCGTAGTCCAAGGGATGCCCCCTTGCATAAATCATGGCGTTGATAGAGGACGAGCCGCCCAGCACCTTGCCCCTCGGCATGGGTATCTCGCGGCCATTGGCATTGGGCTCGGGCTCGGTCTTGAAGCCCCAGAGATATTTGGGATTTCGCGACACAAAGCGCATGGCCAACGGAATGGGAAAGAAGAAGTGGCTATCGCGTCCGCCGGCTTCCAAAAGCAAGACTTTGTTGGCCGGATCATTGCTTAACCGGTTGGCCAGCACACAACCGGCCGAGCCGGCGCCGACAACGATATAATCATATGTTCCCGCGTCGTCCATTATTTTCCCCCTTATTATTGGTCGCTTATTCTATTCGGCGGCCTTGGCCATCGGTTGTTTCACATCCATGACCGCCACCGTACAGCCGACGGCGAAAATGGGGATCGGCTCATAGTACCATAACTCGCCGGTCGCGCCCTCGGTGGCGCCGGCGACGGCAACGAAAGTGCGGATCTCAAAGCCGCCCTGGCCGCCGTCCCGAAGTGTTTCCTCGTCCGTGTAGGCGACCAGATCGTCGCGCCGGTTGGCCAGGAATTTGTCCAGAAAATCCCGGTCCCACGCTTCGTCAATCTTGCCGGAATCCGGTGTCGCCGGCCAATGGGATATGCCGCCGGTGCCGACCACGGCGATTTTTTCCGGCTGCGCGTCGCAGGCGCGGCGCAGCGCCCGGCCAAATTCATAAGCCCGGTGCAAGGGCGTCAAAGGCGGGCCCTGGCAATTGATGTTCACCGGGATAATATCCAGATCGTAATCGGGGGTGAGGAAATTTAAGGGCACGATAATGCCGTGATCGAATTTCCATTCCTCCGCATAAGCGACATCGATATCGCCCAGCAAGGATTTGATCACGCGCCGCGACAGATCGGGATTGCCGGGCGCCCGCACCGGCTGGATGCCGAGCCATTCGGGATCCTCGATCGGGCCTTCGTAGTAATCGCCCATGCCGACGCAATAGGCGGGCATATTATTCATAAAGAAGTTTGCGAAATGCTCGGCGCCGACCACCACCAGCGCCTCGGTCCCGGCGTCCATCATGGCAACCCGCATACGCTCAAAGGCGGCGTAGAATTCATCCCGCGCCTTGGGATCGGCCCGGTCCGCGCGCCCCGTGATGCCCGGCGCGTGGCTGCAGGCGCCTGCAAAAACCAATGGCATCTTACGCCTCCCCCGCTTTAAACATAATTCTTGTCTCCGACCATGGCGTACAGCCCGGCGCGAACTGGCCCGTGCTTTTCGATGCCATCGCGCATGGCCTGTTTATATTCTTCCCACTCCAGCCCGGCCAAGGCGGCGTAATGCATCAATAGCTGGCCGTTGACGCCGAGCACGTAAAGCAGCCCGATATCGGGCTCGGTCAGGGCGCCCACCTCTTCGCCCGTCAGGTCGTAATCGCTGAGCAGATCGTCGAAATCGGTGTCGTAGCGCTGGCGTACATGGGCATCGCGGTTCAACTCGAACATGACTTTTTGAAGATAATAGAGAGACATGGTTTCTCCGTCTGAATTGCGCTAAACCATACACCGCCGGTCAGGGCATCGGCAAGAAAGAGCCATCAGCGCCAAGCCAATTAGAGGAAAAGCCAATGAAATTTGCAACATTCGAAAAGGACGGCAAGGAAAGCTTCGGCGCCGTGATGGGCGATGCAGGCGCCGAGACCATTGTCGATCTGGGCGCTCGGAAGCTGACCGCTCATGGCCGCCTGATGGGCGTGCTGCGCGCCGGTAAGCTGGACGAAGCCAAGGACGTGGCGGCCAATGCGGATGCCGATTTCGCGCTTTCGGACGTAACTTTGCTGCGCCCCATCCCGGGCCCGGAAAAGATTATCTGCATCGGCGTCAATTACGGCAACCGGGCCGCCGAATATGACAACGTGCCCGACAAGCCCAATTATCCCAGCGTCTTTGTCCGCTGGCCGGGCTCGTTGACGGCGCACGAACAACCCCTCATGCGCCCGCCAGAATCCGATCAGCTGGATTACGAAGGCGAGATCGCCATTGTCATCGGCAAGACGGGCCGGCGCATTAGCCCCGAAAATATCCGCGAACACATTGCCGGTCTATCCTGCCTCAACGAAGGAACCATCCGCGATTGGCTGCGGCACGGCACCTTCAACGTGACACAAGGCAAGAACTTTGCAGATTCCGGCGCCTGGGGTCCCTGGATGGTGACCGAGGACGAATTTCCCGATTTCAACGACATCGCGCTGGAAACACGGGTCAATGGCGAGGTGCGGCAAAAAGACACCACCCAGAACATCCTGTTCGATTTTGCCTATATTCTTTCTTACCTGTCGATCTTCTATCAGCTCAATCCCGGCGACGTGATCGCGTCCGGCACGCCTATCGGCGCCGGCGCCCGGTTCGATCCGCCCATCTGGCTGAAACCCGGCGACGTGGTCGAAGTAGAGGTCGAAGGCGTGGGCACGCTTCGCAACGGCATAAAGGACGAGGTGGTTTAAGCGCGCAAGGGCATTGAAAGGCTCGTCATGACCAACGGCAACGGACATTCATCCAACGCAACGATTGCGGACGCGCCGGTGGTCAACCGCATCGCCCACATCGTCATATACACCAACAAAAAATATGAAGAGATGAAGACTTGGTACGGGACCGTCTTCAATGCGCGCGTGGTGCATGAGCGCGGCGGCGAGATTTCGTTTCTGACCTTCGATAGCGAGCATCACCGGTTCGCCATTCGCTACCAGCCGCAGTTGGCGGACCGCGATGACAGTATTGCCGGCATCGCCCATGTGGGCTTCACCTTCGATAATTTGGGTGAGATGTTCGCCACGTACGAGCGCATCAAAACCGAAGGCATCCGGCCGGTCTCGGCGGTCAATCATGGCATGACCACGTCGCTCTATTACCGCGATCCCATCGGCAACAAGCTGGAACTGCAGGTAGAGAACCAGGACAACCAAAAAGACGCCGTCGCCGTGCTCGAAGATGAAGAGCGCGAAAACGTGCTGTTCGATCCCGACAAAATGCTGGCCGCCGTCAAAGCCGGGGTGCCCGACGCGAGCTTGAAAAGCCAAGCCTATATTTTGGATACCATGGTCCTGGCGCGGACCCGGGGCTCATCCCAGGACCTGGAAGCCACATGATTTCGACAGCGCTCGGTTTTATGGTCTGAATTAGGGTTTTAGTGCGCGCCACCAAGCTAGCATGGCGTCTTCTGAGTAGGGCAGCACCGCGCCCAGCCCGCCGCATTGACGTTGCCAGATTTCCAACGCCGGTTCCGGCACCGTGATCATCAACGGAATCCCCTCGGAAATAATTTGCATGATCTCGTCGAGCAATCCCTCGCCCTCTTGTTCCTGATCGCCGAATTTTTCGATCACCACCAGATCGGGATGGGATTGGAGGACGCCGCGAAGGATGGCCGAGGTTTCGACCAGGCTAGCCACGTCGAGCCCGCATTCATCTTCGCTGGCCATCGGCCGCTTGATGGCGATGCGCTGGCCGGTCCGAATATCCACGGAATCAATGGTGCGGGTTTCGGCGCCATCTTCGAGGCGGCTTTCCTGGAGTATCCCGGCCACCGAAACCTGTTCCGATTTGAGCCGGCGGACAAAAGCCGGCAACGTCGATTTGTCGGTCTGCTTGGGCGTATAGACCACCGCCGCGAAGGCGGCCGGGCCGTCTTCTTCCGGTTTATCGCCCGCATCGAACGCCATAGGATCCGATTTCTGCATGCGCCGATTTTATCAGGTTTGGGATTTCCGCGCCAGCCGGGCGACGGCGGCGCTGTTCCTACCCGGACTTATGGGCTGACCTCCGTATCCCGGATGGCGGCCAAAAGCTGCGTATATGTCTTCGGCAAGCCATCTAGCGTCTCGTCCAATCCCAGCCCGGCCATCCATTCCAGGCGCGCCGCCGACGATAGCGCCGTCATCGGCTCCACGCCCAGGCCGCGTAAGGTGTCAGCAACGGAAAGCATTTCGGCGGCCTGGCGCTTGGAATGCTGGACCAGGCGGGGCGCGTAATAATCGGACGTGGCGCGCCAATCCAAATCCGGGAACGACACTTGCAGGGAATCCAAAATGGCTTCCTCGGCGCCCAATTTGTTGGCGGCCACCAAGCATTCCAACAAAATAGCGGTAAAGCCCTTCATGAACACGCTGCGCACCATCTTGACCGCCGACGCATCACCGATATTTTCGCCAATGGCACTTACGTCCATGCCGAGGCCGGACAATATTTCTGCCAACGCGGCGGCGCGCCTTCCGGCCAGCAGCATGGGCACCCGAATGCCGTGCGGCGGCACCAGGTCCATCACCGCCGCTTCCACATAATCGGCGCCGCTGGCCTCAACCAGTTGGGCGGCGCTCTTCTTCTTGTCGGGCGAAGTGGAATTGATATCCAGGTAAAACTGGCCGCTTTTTAGGTGCGGTGCGGTATTTTCGGCGGCCGCCACGGTCTGATCGGAAACCACCGCCGACAGCACCACATCGGCGCCGGCCACCGCCTCGGCGGCGCTGATCGAAGCTTCGATGCCGGCGGCTTCCGCCTTGGCCTTGAGGGCTGCCGACTTGTCCGCATCGTCGATCAAAATGTCATAGGCGGCGCGCACTTCGGCGCCAGCCGCCAAAAGCCCTTGAGCCAGAATGCCTCCAGCCTCGCCATAGCCCAAAAACGCAACGACAGTCATGATGATGGTATCTCCCAATGCAGAACAAAATTATCCATTAGCTGCCAAACTACCCCGCCGGATGCGCCGCTCACAAATTAAAATTCGGCGTTTTGTATCCGGTGAAGCTGTGCTAAAATGGCTATGTTGAAAATCCGTATCTAAAGCGGTGACGTATCAACGCCAACAGAGAGGCCGCAGCATGCTTAACTACCTGATCAACCGGCTGTTTATCGCCGTATTGGTTACCATTACGGTGTCCATCATCGCTTTCAGCCTTTTGCGGCTGTCGGGCGATCTTGCCGCCGAACTGGCGGGCGATGACGCTACCGAAGAAGAAATTGCCCAAGTGGCCAAGGCCTATGGCCTCGACCGGCCGCTTTATATCCAATATGGGAGCTGGGCCGCTGGCGCATTGACGGGCGATCTCGGGCAATCGATTTTCTCCAACGAGCCGGTGTTCGGCATCCTCAAGGGCGCCGTACCGACGACCGCCAAGCTGGCCGTGCTAGCCTTGGCGCTAGGGATTATCATCGCCGTTCCATTGGGGATCATAGCGGCCGTTTACCAAAATACAGCCGCGGACAGGGCGTCCCTTGTGCTCGCTGTATTCGGCCAGGCGATCCCCAATTTCTGGTTGGGGTTGATGTTGATTCTGGTGTTCGGCGTGGCGCTCCGATGGCTACCTATATCGGGGCAGGATACTCTGCTGCATTTCGTCATGCCGACAGTCACCATCGCACTTTCAACCCTGCCGCAAATCATGCGCCTGACGCGCACCGGCATGATCGAAGTGCTGCAATCGGATTATATCCGCGCCGCCTACGCCAAGGGATTGCCAGCGCGCATGGTCATATTGAAACACGCGCTACGCAACGCCATCCTGCCGGTGGTGTCGATCACCATGGTCACCTTCGGCTTTCTGTTGGGCGGCACCGTGGTAGTGGAAACTATCTTCGCCCTCAACGGTCTTGGCTTCGAAGCGTTTCAGGCGATCATCCGCCAGGACTTCCCGGTTCTGCAATCGGTGGTCCTGTTCATTTCCGTCATCTATATCGGCCTGACGTTGCTGTCAGATTTGATCAACGCGCAGCTCGATCCGCGCATCCGGCTAAGCTAGGGAGAGCGTCATGACACCCAGCGAACAAGCATCCGCCACCATAGGCAGCTCGGAAGCGGCCAACGCCGAAGCGGAAGACATCTTCGAAGTTTATTCACCGACCCCTTACGAGTTGATGAAACGCCGGGCGCGCAGCCACCCGGGCTTTCTGATCGGCACAGCGGTAGTGCTTGCGGTCTTTTTCGTGGCCGTTTTCGCGCCGCTGATCGCACCTTTTGATCCCTTCGATCAGGATATATCGCGGCGCCTGATCAATCCCGTCTGGGGTATCGATTCAAGCTGGCTCAATGCCCTCGGCACCGATGCTTTTGGGCGTGACTATCTCTCAAGGGTTATTCACGGCGCTCGCGTCTCAATGATCGTCGGCATCGTCGCGCCCATGATAGCAGCTGTCATCGGATCGCTGATCGGCATGATAGGCGGATATTACGGCGGCCGCGTCGATGCGGTTGTCATGTATCTGATCAACTCCAAGCTGGCATTGCCCGGCCTGGTGGTCGCCCTTTCTCTGGTGGCCGTGTTCGGCGGCGAGGTGTTCGTGCTGGTGCTGGTGCTGGCCTTTTTGTTCTGGGATCGCTACGCCATTGTGCTCAGAACGGTGACCCAGCAAATCCGCGCCCAGGATTTCGTGACTGCCGCCGAAGCCGTCGGCTGCTCGGTACCGCGCATCATCCTTACCGAAATTCTGCCCAATGTGATGAACCAGATCATCGTTATCCTGACCCTGGAAATGGCCATCGCCATTTTGATCGAGGCAACATTGTCGTTCCTCGGGCTCGGCATTCAGCCGCCAACTCCGACCTGGGGCAACCTGATCGCCGAGGGGCGCAACTTCATGTTCTTCAAGCCCTATCTGGTAACCATCCCGGGCATCTGCCTGTTCTTCCTGGCCATTGCCATCAATATGATGGGCGACGGCATCCGCGACATCACCGCGCCGGAGGGCCGCAACTAGGCGAAATTTTTTGTGAGAGTTTAGAACCGGCGCGCTTGCAAAGAGCGCGCCGGTTTTTTATGGGCCGCTGGCTTGGTTGCGCTGCACAGCAAGCTCGGCAATATCTTTTTTGACCAGCTTGCCGACCGCGTTGGTGGGTAACGCATCGAAGAAAAAGATGTCTTTCGGCTTTTTGTAGCCAGCCAGCTTTCCGGCGCAGAAATCGATCAGCTCGGCGGCGCTGCAATTCTCATCGGCGACCGCGCAGGCGACCACCTTTTCGCCCCACTTAGGATCGGGAACGCCGACCACGGCGATCAGACTCACTTTTGGATGTTCGCCCAAGACCGCCTCGATCTCGGCCGGATAAACATTGACGCCGCCGGTCTTGACCATGTCGCGCTTGCGCCCCGACAGCCAAATATAACCGGCCTCGTCTTTCAAGATCACATCGCCGGTGATCAGCCAGCCGTCCTTCAACACAGCCGCCGTATCTTCGGGCCGGTTCCAATAGCCTTCCAGCATGGATGGGCCCGAAACGATCATCTCGCCAAACTCTCCTGGCGCAACCGGCTGGCCGTCTTCGTCCACCGCTTCGATGCGGAACAATGGCGCCTCGGTGCCGAGCGAGCTCATACGGTCCGGCTTGGCGTCCGATATCAGCGCCGCCTCGACTTCGTGGGGCAGCATGTAGGACACATAGCCGCCAGTTTCGGTGGAGCCGTAGGCGTTGACGAAACCGCCCTTGAATGTGGGGTTGGCTTTGATGCGCAACATGCCGGGACGCGAATCACCGGTGGCGCTGGTGCCGGTCAGAAGGCGCAAGCTCGACAGATCGGCTTGGTCCAGGCCTGGATGATCGGTCAGTCGGTCAAACAGCGACAAGATGCAATAGGTCATGGTGGCCCGCTCGGCCGCGATCCAGGTGAGCATATCCGCCACATCAAACTTGGGCCGGATGACGGTGGCGATGCCGGCAAAGGCGTGGCTGGTCATCATATGGATGCCAAGCCCGGCCGAGATCGGCATGGAAATCAACGCGATGTCCGACGGGTAATGGGGCACCTTGGCCTGATAGACCAGCACGTTGGTAAGATATTGCCGGTGGGTGCGCATGCAGCCCTTGGGAAAGCCGGTGGTGCCGGTGGTGTATTTGATGGCGAACACGGTGTTCGGATCAATGGCCACACCGGGCTCGGTGTCGGCTGCGGCGGCGATCAGCCCTTCGTAATCGATGGCAGGGGCGCCGCCGCCGACCATGACCAAAGTCTCAAGACTGGCCAGTTCGCCCGAAGCCTCACCGATGGCTGCCGCCGCTTCGGCGCCGCCGACAATAATTTTGGCGCCCACGTCACCGGCGATATAGGCGATCTCGCGGCCCACCGAAGCGGGCATGATACCGATGGAGATGCCGCCAGCCTTGGCGATGGCGAAATACAGCTCGATCAACTCGATCGAATTGCCGAGGACATAGGCAACCCGGTCGCTAGGCCTAAGGCCAAGGGTGATCAGGGCGTTGGCGAGCCGATTGACGCGGCTATTTAGCTGAGACCATGTGACGCGCCGATCTTCAAAGATCAGCGCTTCGCCAGCCGGATTACGGCGTGCATTATTGGTGACCAGATCGCCAATCAGCATGGCGGGCAGGCGAGCCTAGATTTCCAACTCAGCACTTCCTGTCCTTGGAGGTTTTTTCGATGGCGTAGGCCAGCAGCTTGTCGATGGCACCGCTCATGATCCGGTATTCCTCGGGGTTCAATTGCTTGAGGATTTCCTTTTGCCCGCCGCGCGCGATGTCAAGCCGTTCATCATAATAGGCGCGCCCCGCTTCGGTGGCGCTGAAGGTAGCGCTGCGCCGGTCGGCGGAATCGGGGGCGCGGCTGGCCATGCCCATTTGCACCAAGGCCGCCGCGGCACGGCTAATCTGCGCTTTGTCCAGGCACATGGAGCGGGCGATGGCGCGCAAGGTGGTCGGCGGGTTGGCGCAGAGATAACTCAAGAGGCGCTTTTCGGTCAGGCCGGTCTGAATGTCGTCTTTGCGAGCCGCTTCCACGGTGCGGTCCAAGACCCGGCTTAGCATGGACAGCCGGTAGGACAGAAAATCAACAACATGCATGTGCCCGGCTTCGGCGCTGGAATTTTCGGCGTTATCGGCCTCGCTCCAATCTGGTTCTTTTAGCTGCTGCAAGCAATCCTCCATTGATCGTCCCGGCATGTTGTTATGCCATTACCAATGGTAGCGTGTCGCCGTTGAAGGAAGCAATAGAGTATCGTATCTATAGGTGCCGGATTGTAACCGGAAGTATGCGTATACCACTTAAGGAAACCCAATGGCGGGAAACCAAGATAAAGTCGTCTCACTGGATCAAGCCGGCGCAATGATCGCGGCGCGCAAGATACTCTCCCTGGCCGGATCGCATTCGGTCAACTCGCCGATGGCGTTGATCCGCGCCGCTATTCGCGCCGGCGCGAGCGCGTTGTCGATCATCCCGCCGGTGACCACGTCCATCGCGTCGGACCTTTTGATCGCGGCGGGGGCGGTCGACACATTCTATCTCTGTTATATCGGTTTTGAGACCTTGGGCTTCGCGCCCGCCTTCCGCGCCGCCGCCGAGGCCGGCACCCTCAATGTCATAGAGGGCGACGAGCCGTTCGTAATGCTGGGTACGCGCGCCGCCGCCGGCGGCTATCCGTTTATTCCGGTGAACAAGGGCGTCTATGAAGGCACCGATCTGCCGCGCCTCAATCCGATGCTGAAAAAAGTCACCGATCCGTTCACTGGCGAAGAGGTCTATGCCATCCCGGCGCTGCCCGCCGACGTCTGCATCCTGCACGCCCAGGCCGCTGACGCCCAAGGCAACGCTCAGTTCTGGGGCGGCAACAATCAGGAGCTGGACAAGGCAATGGCCGCCGATTGCGTCATCATATCGACCGAGCGGCTGATTTCGGTGGACGCGACGCGCCGGGATGTGGAGCGGGTGAATATTCCCGGCCATATGGTCGATGCGGTCGTGCATGTGCCCTACGGCGCCCACCCGACTGCGTCGCCGGAATTCTACGGCACCGACGAGGCGCATTTGAAAACCTATTTCGATGCGGTGCGCGGCGGCAACCGGGATGACTATCTGGACCGCTTTGTTACCGGCCCAGCCGATCACGAAGCCTATTTGGGCGAGGTTGGCCTTAGCGCCATGTTTGAATTGCAGAAAAATGCGTAAACAAATTTCCAAAGCGAGAAGCCCAAATGGCTGAACAGGCAGATCCCGGAACGACAAACTATTCGATGGCCGAATTGATGGCCGTCGCCATGGCGCGCGCCCTCGAAGCCGAAGACGGCAATCTCGGTGGTGTCGGTGCCGCCGCCGTGGTGCCGATGGCGGCGGCAAGGCTGGCGGTGCTGACCGTCGCGCCCAATCTCTGGTGGTTTTGCGGCGGCGCCAGCGGTCTCAACCCCACATTCGATAATTTGCCGCGATCGTCTGCTGACCCGAAAGCGGCGGTCGGATCCACCGGCAAGAAGAATATGCTGGATGTGGTCGATATGGGCGCCACCGGCAAGTGGGACTGGGGCTTCAATGGCGGGCTGCAGATCGACAAATTCGGCAACATCAACATGATTGGCATCGGCCCCCACGATAAATTGAAGCTGCGCGGGCCAGGCACCGTCGGCACCATCTGGACCGGCACGCTAAAGCGGCCCTATCTCTATTCCATGCACCATGCGCCGCGCATCCTAGTGGACCGGGTTGATTATATCTCCGGGCCCGGCTGGCTGGACGGCGGCACGTCCCGCGCCGATGTCATCGGCCGCGATACCTTGGGCCCGCAGCTTCTGTTCACACCGATCTGTGTTTTGGATTTCACCGAAGATGCCCACCAGTTACGGCTCAAATCCGTGCATCCGGGCTACGACAAAGACGCCGTGATCGCCAATACGGGGTGCGAGCTGGTGGTACCGGACAAGGTGCCCGAAACGCCGCCGCCGACGGAGCAGGAACTATTCGTGCTGCGCAACCACGTCGACAGAGATGGTGTTCTCAAGGACGTGCGCGCCACCGTGGGTTAGCCGCCGCGCCTATTCGGCGGCTTCCCGCTGCGGGTTGGTTACCGCTGCCATTTCCTGGTCATACACTTCCGGCCACTTGCGGTCATCGGAGGCCAGGAAGAAGCCGCCGCGCTGCTCCCGGTACAAAGCCGGGTCGCCGGCCGCGGCCGGCAAGGAGCCATCCTTCTGATAGGCCTTAGCGGCATTCAGCAATCTTTTGCGCGTCGCCGTGATCATCTGATCCGACGGCGCCAATCGCTCGAGCGAATGATCGGTGATATCGCCCATGCTTTCGGTGATCGCCTGATCCTGCTGGTGAATGCCCTCGATCCCGGTATAGCTGGATTTGCGCTGTAAATCCCGGTCCATCATATAATCGTTGGCGAAGGTCTGATCGCAACGCCAGCGGCCCAGAAAATCGGTCGTGTTGGGCAAATGATGGTCGAAATCATTGGTCTCGTTGGGGCCATCCTTGGCGCCCATCATAATGAACATGGTGTGTTCGTCATCCAGCGGCACCCAGGCGCGGGCGATGGCGTAGCTTTTGAACGCCTTGAACGGCGCCAGGGCCCAGCAGGGGAACATGAAATGGGCGAAGCGCCAATAAATCTCGCCTTCGTCGGCGGGCCGGTAGGCGGCGTACATGGTGCCGCATTCGGTATCGGTGGTGAAATATTCCGGATCCTTATGCAAAGCACCAAACTGGGTCGGATCGTCTTTTTCGAAATCGACGCGCCCCATGGAACCCAGATGCAGGAAATTGAGGTGCGAAGTATCGATATCGCCCTCCATGGCCTGCAACCAGTTGCAGTTGCGCATCACAAAAAATGAATTGGCGTCATCTTCGGGTAACATGGCGGCGGCGATGTGGGGCAATTCCGGCGCGGCGTCCTGATCACCCATGAATACCCAGATAAGGCCATTACGCTCTTCCGCCTTATAGGCTTTCGCCTTCACCTTTTGCTTGAAATCCTGATGCGGTGGCACATTGGCCATATCCACGCAGTTGCCAGCCACGTCGAACTTCCAGCCGTGATAGACGCAGCGGATGCCGTCTTCTTCGTTGCGCCCGAAAAAGAACGAGGCGCAGCGGTGCGGGCAGCGATGGTCCATGATGCCCACCCGGCCCGAGGTATCGCGAAACGCAATCAGCTTTTCGCCCAAGAGCATGAAGCGCACTGGATCGCCATCGGCCACCAGTTCCGAAGATTTGAGCGCCGGTATCCAGAACTGGCGCATCAGTCCGCCCATGGCTGTTCCCGGACCGACTTGGGTGAGAATTTCGCTATCGCGTTTATTGCTCATAGGAGCCCCCCTCCATTTGCACCTGATTTTAGGGACCAGGTCCGATTAAAGGCAAGGAAAATCACGCAAATCCCATTGATATTGAATTGTCCAGCCCGGCCGCGTTGTTTAGGATGCGCGATCAAATTTTCTAAAGATAGGATAGAGACATGCTTAAAACCACCGGCGACATGGTCATGCCGACCACCATTATCGGATCTCTCCCCCGCCCCGTCTGGCACACCGCCAAATTGGGTGAGCGTAATTTTCTTGAAGCCATGGTCGATGCCCCCTGGCGCGAACAATATACCGACGCGGTCGGCGCCCATCTGCGCGATCAGGAAGCCGCCGGGCTGGATATCTGCACCGATGGCGACGCCCACTACGACGAAGAAGTGGGCGGCCAAAGCTGGACCTCCTATCCGCTGTTTCACATGGAAGGCTTCGATACCAAGAACCCGGAGGCCGCCGTCTGGCGCGCCGGCGGCGTCGGCTTTCCCCCCGGCCATATCCTGCATGATTACCTGGAAGCCCGCGTCATGCCGGCGATCATCGGCCCCGTGGGCCCCGGCGATCTGCAATATTCCGCCATGTGGAAGACCGCCCAGCGGATGACATCCCGGCCGGTCAAGTTCGGCACCATCACCGCCGAATTGCTGGGCGCCGCCGTCGACGACAAATTCTATAAAGATCCGGTAGAGCGCATCATGGCCTTGTCGGACGCCATCAACGAAGAGCTGACCGATCTCGCCGATGCCGGCTGCCCGGTGATCCAGATGGAAGAGCCGCAGATCCATATGGTCCCGGCCAGAGGCCCCGTCTTCGGCAAGCTTGGCATGCCCGAACTGGTGGATGTGTTCAACAACACCGTCAAGGGATTGCGCGACAAGACCGAAGTGTGGTGCCACACCTGTTGGGGCAACCCGGCGCAGCAACGCATGTTCCTGGAAATCCAGAGCTACAAGCCGGCGCTAGAACATCTGAACATGGTCGATGCGGATGTGGTGACGTTCGAGTCCTGCTCATCGGGCCATATCGATATCGAAGCCATCGGCGAACAGGTCACCGAAAAGAAAGTCGGCCTCGGCGTCATCGACCATCATTCCCTCCAGGTCGAACGGCCCGAAGAAATCGCCGACGTGATCCGCGAAGCCTTGAAGCATATCCCGGCCGAGCGGCTAATCATCTGCTCCGACTGCGGCATGGGCCGTGAAGGCATGAGCCGCCGCCACGCCCGCTACAAGATGGTGTCCATGGTCCTCGGCACCAATATTATCCGCAAAGAATTAGGTCTGCCCGAAGCCGACTGCCTGACCGCTGACGGCCGCTATTCCCTGACCCGGGTCGAGGGCTGAGGCGGCACATAACCATAAGGAGGCCATCATGACCGGCACCACGCCCGGCTATATTCCCCACGAAATGCTGGGGCTCTTGGATTCCCGCTATGTGGACATCGATGAAATCCCTTGGGGCCCGGCCCGCTACGGCACCCAATCCAAGGTCCTTTTCAAGGACAACGAGGCCAAACAGGCGCTGATGATGGTCAAGGCCGATCCCGGCGCCGTCCTGTCCGATCACGAGCATACCGGGCTGGAAATGACCTATGTGATCGAGGGCTCCTTGGAAGACGACCATGGCAAATGCACGGCGGGTAACTTCGTCTGGCGGCCCAAGGGCTCGCGCCATCAGGCGCGCTGCCCGGAAGGCGCCGTGTTTCTGGTCCTGTTCAACGGCGGCGCCCGCTCGGTGGAGACCGGCGAGGTGTTTCCGAACTTCGACGAGTAATCGGCTCCAAATTAAATTAGATGAGCGGAACCACCATTGCCATTGTCGGCGGCGGCTATATCGGCGCCGCCGCCGCCATCCATCTTTCCCGGGTTAGCCGGCAAGCCTTAAACATCATCATCATCGATCCGTCGGCAGTGCTGGGCGGCGGTGTCGCGTTCTCCGCCAAAGACCCGGACCACCGGCTGAACGCCCCGACCCGCGTTCATTTCCTTTATCCGGGAAACACCGAAAGTTTCACCGAGTGGCATGGCTCAAGCGGCGCCCAAGCAGCCGACCCGGAATCCGTAGCCGCCGATGGACGCGTGTTTGCCCGGCGCGCTGATTTTGGCGCCTATGTTTCGTCTGAGCTGGATATCCACCGCGCCGAAAACCCTTCCCA
>JABHAA010000063.1 GCA_018674495.1 Rhodospirillaceae bacterium
CAATATATCGTGGAAAACGCTATTCTGATGCCGCATGGTGTTGATCCTATTTCCGTGTCCAATTCGTCGCGAAACGATTGGATGCAAGTAGAATCAATGCCATGCACCTTGTCTACTAAATCTAAACCGGACAGCAGTGGATCAAGTCGGGTGATGACGATGGGGGAGCGTGATTCGTGCTAACGCTTGGGTTTTCGTCGATTTATCATTGATTTTTATAATTATTATTGATTTTTCGCCTTTTTTATGATATAATAATAAATTATTTATAATATCTCTAAGGAATTTCCATATGAATCACACAGACTACGTTGCAGAACCAGACGCCCGCTTGGCCGAGCAACCAAATATCCGCGATGCAAAGACGGACGCCCCTATGGCCAACCATGCCATCCCCATGGGGGCTGGGCACGGGGTGCTTTCCCCCAAACACGAAGCATTCGCCCGCGCCTATGCCGAAAACGCCAATGGCGCCGCAGCCGCACGATCAGCCGGCTATTCGGTTGGCAATGCCAAGACCCAGGCAGCGGCGTTGCTCAATCGCGATGATGTCACCATGCGCGTCGCCGAGTTGGATGCCGAGATCGCGGCGGAGCGGCGGGATGCGCTGGCTGGCTTCGTTAGCAAGCTGGAACCGGTGTTCGATGCGGCCCTCGAAGCCGGCGACCATGATACCGCCCTGCAAACCGTGGAATTGCAGGCGCGCATTACCGGGCTCATCCATGGCGGCGCCACAGTGCGCCCGCGCAATGGACGCAGCACCGGGCCAGAGCCGCTGCCGCCGCACGAGGCGTTTTTGGAATCGATCGGTGCGTAAGAAGGATAAGAAGAAAGATTTACCACAGAGGCAGTGAGACGGTGAGAAGTAGAAAAATGTGAATTACCACGGAGATCACAGAGAACACAGAGCAGGAAAACAAGCGGGAATGCGCTGCGCGCGGCTAAAAACCTTCTCTGTATCTCTGTGGTTCAAGCCTTTTACCCCTACCAATCCATACCAATCCATACAAAACCATACCGGATTAATATGTAAATTATGTCGCATTCCATCACCCGTGTTGCAAAGACAGACGCCCGCTTGGCCGACCCGGCCAATCCCCAAGCGGGCTGGGCCAATTTTATGTCGCACCAATTCGAAATTTTACGCCATAATGCGCGCCAAACATTGACCCGGAAGGAACAAATCTCATGAGCGGTTGCATGGTGGGCTGGGCCCATTCGAAATTCGGCAAACATGAAGGCGTCGAGCTGGAAACGCTGATCACGGACGCCGCCATCGACGCTATGGAAGACGCCGGCGTGGCGCCCGCCGATGTGGACGAAATATTCATCGGCCATTTCGGCGGCGGCTTCGTTGCGCAGGATTTCCCCGCCTCGTTGGTGCTGCAAGCGCATCCCGATCTTCGCTTCAAGCCGGCCACTCGCATCGAAAACGCCTGCGCCACCGGCACCGCCGCCATATACCAAGGCCTCAACGCCATCGCGGCGGGCAAGGCGCGCATCGTTTTGTGCGTCGGCGTCGAAAAAATGACCGAGCTGGCCGGCGCCGCCATCGGCGAGGTTCTGACCAAAGCCTCCTACTACAAAGAAGAAGGCGGCGAGAACGGCTCGTTTGTCGATATCTTCGCCCGCATCGCCGATAGCTATTTCCAGAAATATGGCGACCAGTCCGATGCGTTGGCGCAGATCGCCGCCAAGAACCACGCCAACGGATCGGTCAACGAATTGGCCCATTTCCAGAAAGACCTGGGCTATGATTTCTGCCGCAACGAGTCCGAAAAAAATCCATTCATATCGGGCCCGTTGAAGCGCACCGATTGCTCGCCGGTCACCGATGGCGCCGCCGCCGTTGTCCTCGCCGACGTGGAAACCGCCATGTCCATGAACAAAGCCGTATTGTTTCGCGCCGCCGTCCAAGTTAACGATTTCCTACCCATGTCCCGGCGCGACGTGACCCAGTTCGAAGGCGCCGAAACCGCCTGGTCCCAGGCCTTCGCGCAAGCCAATATTGATGTGAGCGGCCTCGATGTGGCGGAAGTGCATGACTGCTTCACCATCGCCGAACTCCTCATTTATGAAGCCATGGGATTGGCGGACAAGGGCCAAGGCGCGCGCGCCATTGCCGAGGGCTGGACGCAAAAAGACGGCAAGCTGCCGATCAACCCGTCGGGAGGCTTGAAATCCAAGGGCCATCCCATTGGGGCGACCGGCGCATCCATGCATGTGATGGCCGCCATGCAGACCAGGGGCGACGCCGGGCCGTTGCAGATCGACGGTGCCGAGGTGGCCGGCGTATTCAACATGGGCGGCTCGGCGGTGGCCAATTACGTGTCGATCCTGCAGGCGATCCGGTAGCCGATGAACCTCGCACGGCTTCTCCAGGGCGCGGCAGAGGCCGCACCGGATTCGCCGGCCCTGTCGCACGGCACCAACACCGCCGCCACCTACGCCGAACACGCGGGCCGCTCAGGCTCCCTGGCCGGCGCCTTCCAGGAATTGGGCGCCCGGCCCGGTGACCGCATTGCGCTGGCCATGAATAACGCGCCCGCCTATTCGGAGATCCTGTTCGGCGCCTGGCATGCAGGCTGCGCAGCGGTGCCCATGAACGCGCGCCTGCACGCCTCGGAATTCGCCTGGATATTGGACAATTGCGGCGTGAGAATTTGTTTCGCCAGCCCCGAAATCGCCGAGGCCCTGGCCCCTTTAAGCGCCCAAATGCCGGCGCTGGAGCATATCATCGTCGCCGGCTCGGCGGCTCACGAAGCACTCTATGACGCCGCCCCCGCTCCCCTCGAAAACGCCGGCTCCGATTCTCTCGCCTGGCTGTTCTATACGTCTGGCACCACGGGCCGACCAAAAGGCGCCATGCTGACCCACGGAAATTTGCGCGCCATGATCCGCGCCTATTTCGTCAGCGTCGATACTATCGAGGCCAGCGACTGCATTATCCACGCGGCGCCCATGAGCCACGGCTCCGGGATTTACCTTTTGCCCCATGTGGCGGCTGGCGCCTGCCAGGTGACGCCGGCATCGGGCGGCTTCGAGAGCAGCGAAATCTTCGGGCTCCTAAAACACTGGCTGGGCGCGACGATGTTCATGGCGCCGACCATGGTGCAGCGTTTTGCGGCGGCAGCGGACGAGGCAGATTTGGCCGGACTCAAATCCATCATCTATGGCGGCGCGCCCATGTATGTGGAGAACTGCTTAAATGCGATCCGCACCCTCGGCCCCAGGCTGATCCAGATTTACGGGCAAGGGGAAGCGCCCATGACCATTACCGCCCTCCCGCGCGCCGCCCACACAGACTTGGGCCACGGCAATTATCGCCAGCGGCTGGCCTCGGTAGGCGTTGCCCAGGACGGCGTGTCGGTGCGCTTGGCCGGCGAAGACGGCGCGGATGTGCCGACCGGGGAGACCGGCGAGATTCTGGTCAAGGGCGAGGTGGTCATGAACGGCTATTGGGACAACGAAGCGGCAACGGCGGCGGCGCTCCGGGATGGCTGGCTCTATACTGGCGATATGGGGGCGTTCGACGGCGACGGCTATCTGACCCTCAAAGACCGCTCCAAGGACGTGATCATCTCCGGCGGCTCCAACATCTATCCGCGCGAGGTGGAAGAGGTGCTGTTGCAGGACGCGCGGGTGCGCGAATGCGCGGTGATCGGCGCCCCAGACGCCGAATGGGGCGAGAGCGTTGTGGCGTTTATCGTTACGGCAGAAAACGAAAGCGTGACCGAAGCGGATCTGGACGCCCTCTGCCTCGCACAAATCGCCCGCTTCAAGCGGCCGAAGATGTACCGGTTCGTGAACGAACTACCGAAGAATAATTACGGTAAGGTTCTGAAACGGGAGCTCAGGGAAAACATGTAGGGCAGAGGACACTTGGGCATGGCTGAGCGCGCGGCGCCATTTTGCAAGACAACCCGCGTGAGTGTTATAATCTTGAAAACAACGGTTCAAGATAATCTTAAATTCCCCATCGGAGGCCCCCATGGATGACTTTCCCGAGCGCGCGTTTATTCCCGATCAGCCCAACCCCATCGCGACCGACGCCCCCGGCAGCGTCACCGAGATGCCGTCGCCTTCCTTCATCGGCCATATTCACATCTGCACCGATGTCAACTACCAGGCCATGGTCGATTTCTATGTGGCCCTGTTCAATGGCGAGGTGACGGCGGTCAATCCGGGCAATCCGATGACCTTCATCACCTACGATGAGTACGATCACCGGGTTGTGGTCATGTACAAGGAAGGCTGGGGCACCAAGCCGGAAAATCCGGTGGGCTATTCGCATCTGGCCTTCGGCTATCGCAGCCTGGGCGAGGTGGTCTTCATCTATAAACGCATGAAGGAATGGGGCTACAAGCCGCACTGGACGGTCAATCACGGCAATTCCACGTCGTTCTATTATCAGGACCCGGACGGCAACGATGTGGAAACCATGGTCGACAACTACCCGCCGGTCATAACCAAGTCTTACAAGAAGAATTACCAATTTTCCGAAGATTTCGGACCCATGCCGGACGGCAATTTCGATCCCGACAAGATGGTCGAACTGTACGAACAAGGGGTACCCGATACGGTGCTTCTGGACCGAAATCAGGTGAAACGGCTGAAAGCCGAAGGGAAATTATAAATCAAAAAATTGGGGAGGTGACGAAAATGAGCCATGCAAACGGCACCGAGCGCCGGGGCGATAAAATCCGGGCGAAAGTGAACCATCCGGTCCTGGATACGGACGGCCATGTGCAGGAGTTGGATTTGGCCATTCCCGATTACTTGAAACAGGTGGCCGGGCCGGACGTGGTCAAGCGCTTCGAAGACATGTGGTTCAAACCCGCGCCCGAGGGCGTCCGGCGCACATTGTGGAACGTGCCGTCAGGCCCCAACACCAAGGACCGGGCGATGGCCATGCTGCCGAAGCTGCGCGCCGAGCGCCAGGAAGAGTGCGGCATCGATTTCGCCGTCATCTATTCCACCCGCGGCCTCGGCATGGGCTACATACAAGACGCCGAAGTTCGCACCGCCGTCTGCCGCGCCATGAACATCATGAATTCTGAAAAATTCGCCGATTTTTCCGCCCATATGACGCCGGCTGCCCTGATCCCGGTGCAAACGCCCGAAGAAGGCATCAATGAGCTGGAATTCGCCGTCGGCGAGTTGGGCATGAAGACGATCATGGTCAATGGCGATGTGCGCGGCACGAACCCGAAGATCGCGGAATTGGCGCCGGAACTGGCCAAGCATGCCCGCTGGACCCATTCCCTGGCCGTCGATGCGCCATTTGACTACGATCCCTTCTGGGAGAAATGCGTAGAATTGAAAGTGGGGCCGGCCTGTCATTCGTCGGACCGGGGCGGCGGGCATTTCCGCTCGTCGCCGTCCAACTATGTGTTCAATCATCTGGGCGGCTTCGCGGCGGGCTCCGAGTTTTTCTGCCGCTCGCTTTTCATGGGCGGTGTGACCCACCGGTTCCCGGGGCTAAATTTTGGCTTTTTGGAGGGCGGCGTCTCCTGGGCGGCACAGCTCTACAACGATATCTGCGAGCATTGGGAAAAGCGAAATATCGACACGCTTTTGGAAAATCTCGATCCGGAAAAGCTGGACGAGGAACTGATGGTCGAATTGTTCACCAAATATGGCGACGACAACCTGACGCCGGAACGCATCCGCGGCTACCGGCCGTCCAACTCCCACAACAATTACGACCGGGACACCATCGATGAGTTCGCCGCCTGCGGCATCGGCCAAGAAAAGGACATCAAGGGTCTGTTCACCGATAATTTCTATTTCGGCTGCGAATCCGATGACCGCATGGTGGCCACCGCCTTCGATCCCAAGCTCAACGCCTTCGGCGCGACGCTGAAGGCGTTCTGGGGTTCCGACATTGGCCATTGGGATGTGACCGACGCGTCGCTGGCGTTGTCGGACGCCTATGGCATGCTCGAAGAAGGGCTCCTGAACGAGGACAATTTCGAAGACTTCATGTTCACCAACGGGGTCTTGTTCCACGCTGGCAATAACCCGGATTTCTTCAACGGCACGGTTCTGGAGGATCAGGCGAACAAGGTCCTCGGCCAGGCAGCGGCGGCCTAGTGGCCTCTTCCAGCGGAAAAATCCTGGTGGTCGGCGGCGCCGGCTATATCGGCAGCCATACCGCCAAGGCCTTGTCGGAGGCCGGTATGCAGCCGGTGGTGGTCGATGATCTGTCCACCGGTCATGACTGGGCGGTCAAGTGGGGCCCGTTGGAGCGCTGCGATATCCGTGACGGGGCGGCTTTGGACGCGGTGTTCGAGAGCCACGCACCGGACGCCGTGCTGCATTTCGCCAGCAAAATAAATGTGGGTGAATCGGTGACGGCGCCGGAGATTTATTACGATACCAACGTCACCGGCACCCTCAGCCTCCTGGATGCCATGCGCCGCCACGATTGCGCCAAGCTGGTGTTTTCATCGTCCTGCGCCGTGTACGGAACGCCCGAGCGCATGCCCCTTGATGAGAGCCATCCGTATGGTCCCATCAACCCTTACGGTTCGAGCAAGCTGATCGCCGAAACCATGATGGCGGATTTCGCCCACGCCTATGGGTTGGCCTATGTGGCCTTGCGCTATTTCAATGCCGCAGGCGCGGAATGGGAAGCCGGCATCGGCGAGGACCATCAGCCAGAAACCCATCTGATCCCGCTGGTGCTCGACGCCGCCATGGGCCGACGGGGCACCATCACCATCTTCGGCGAGGATTATCCGACGCCGGATGGCACTTGCGTCCGCGACTATATCCATGTGACCGATCTGGCGGACGCGCATTTAAGGGCGCTGGAATATCTGCAGGGCGGCGGCGCATCGGACGCCTTCAACCTCGGCAACGGCGCCGGGTTTTCGGTGCGCGAAATCATCGACGCAGCGGTGCGCATCACAGGTGCTAAGGTTCCCATTGTCATGGGTGCGCGCCGAGACGGCGATCCGGCGGAGCTGATCAGCAATTCCGCCCGCGCCGCCGAAATCCTAGGCTGGACCCCGGCGCGCAGATCTATCGACATTCAGATCGAAAACGCCTGGCGTTGGCACCAGGTCCATTTTGGAAAGGATTGAAATATGCATAAATACGGAATGCAATTCAGGCCTGCCGGGAAAGTCTTTGCCCTGCTGATGCTAGCGCTTCTGGCCGCCTGCAACACGGTGGCTCGGCCCGAGCGAATGGTGCCCGGCGCCAGCCAGGTGGCATCGCTGCCGGCGGCTACAAATATGCACGGCGCCATCGCAGAGGTACGCCTTATCGAGCGAGCCGGAACCAGCGGCGGCCTCGGTCTTCGGCTAACCCTCTTGGACTACGATGGACTGGCCGGTGCCGTCCGCAAAAGCCTCGCCAGCCGTGGGCTGATGGAGGCCAAGGGGGCAATGCGGCTGGAAATCCGTGAGCCCAGCACAGGATACGGTTTCACATTTCCAGGGGACCAGCCTTCGGTGATCAAGTTACAAGTTTTCATGCAAGCCGGCTATCGGCTAATCCGCAATTCCACCGGCGAACGGGTTTTCGATGAAACCGTAGAAAATTCACATGAGGAACTCGCATCCCGATCCGAATACGAATCCGACATTCGCGGCCGCCCGACGCCCAAGCTGCAAAGCGCGGTCGAGGCGGCGGTGCGCAATAACATCATCGAATTTTTGCGCCAGCTCGGGAAAGTCAAAGGGTGAAAATGACCCCTCTATTCGATCACCGCCGTGAAGCTGCATTGCACCTTGGAGGCAGCGGTGGCGCTGCCGGGCAAGGTATGGCGCGTCGGGCGGGTGGCTTCGTCGGGGAACATGGCGACCCAGGGCTCGTTCAGCTTGGCGCGCGCCGACGGATCGCCCATCCAGAAGGTGATCTTCAAGATATCTTCTGTGCTGCCGCCGGCGGCTTCGACGATGCGCTGAATATGGCCGAACAGGTTGGTGAGCTGATCGTCCATGGCTTCGGGCATGTCGCCGCTGACCGGATCCTTGCCAGAGATGACGCCGGTCTGCACAAAGGGGCCGATGCGGCTGGCCGCCGGGATCGGATTGCCGTGCATGAATTCCTTCACATAGATCGCTGTTCGTTTGGCCATAATCGCACCTCCTGGTTGGACTGTATTGGCTCCGATCATAGCGCCTTGAATTGGCAGGAGTAAAACGAGATGACACGCATTCCACAAATCCAGCCCGAAGACATGAACGCAGAGCAACGCCGCGTCTATGACGACGTGATGGCCAGCACGGGCCGATCCGGCGGCCCGTCGATCGGCTATGCCTATGCGCCGGGGCTTTGGGAGGCCAGCAATCTGGTTTCCGATCACTTAAGCGATTGCTCGCTCAGCCCACAACAAGTGCGTATCGCGGCCCTCGCGGCGGCTCGCCATTGGAACGCGGCCTTCCCGTTCGCCGTGCAGGTGCCCCAAGCCTTCGATGCCGGCGTTGCCCCGGCTATTGTCGATGCGATCAATGACGGAATTCGGCCCGAATTTGCATCCGCCGAGGACGCGGCAGTCTATGACGTCGCCCAAGAATTGCTGGCCAGTGGCACGCTCGGTGATGATGGGTTTGCCGTGGCCGCCGAGAAATTAGGCCACACACGGCTGGTCGATACGGTCGGCGCAGTCGGCCATTTCTGCAAGGTCTGCATGATGGCCAACACAGTCGGCGCGGTGCCGCCGGAAACCGCGCCGGTGACATTGAAGCTTTAATTTGGCCTCAGTCGATCTCAGGCACCAAGTGATGATCGAACGAAATGCCGTCGCCGCTGTCGGCGTTGCGCGCCATCTCCGAATCCTTCACCCAGTCGGAGCCGGCGGGCAGCACCACGGTCGCGCAGCGCACCCGGTCGAGGGACACATCGTCCACGTTGGGCGGCGCCTCGCCGGTCTTTTCCATATGTTTGACCGCCTGCAAAAGTTGACTGCGCATCATGATGATCATGGCGTCGGAGGTGCCGAGATGCTCTTGCGTACGATCGTACAGCGGCTCACCGTCCGGCCCGCACATCAATTCGGTCATCGCCCGGTCCTGCAGATTGGCGATGAACGGAATACCGATGTTGAGAGATTTCTCGGCAATTTCGGGGTCCATCATATAGTCGTTGTGGCGGTTGGCCTTGGTATAGAAATAGGAGCGCGGATCGTTGGTGCGCTCCGCATAGCCGCCCCAGTCTTTGTACGGGTCCGACGCATCCATACGGTCGGCGATGCTGGCCGGCATCGGCCCGTCGCCGGGCGCCGCCGATTGGCTCATCAGCATCGCATGTTCATCGTCGACGGGGATGAACGAGCGCAATACCGCGTGATGGCCGCTGGAGATCATGGTGTGGAACGGAAACAGGAATTGATTGATCCGGTGCCATTCGTCGGCGCCGTCGTTGATGGTGCGCTTGGCGGTATAATAAGCGCCGTAGGGCGCGGCCTGCACATCAAGGCGCGGCGGCTCCGCATCTTCGTTCCAAAAGCCCGAGATGCCGACACCGGCGTACGGCGCGTCTTTGGACAACTTGCCGTGCACCCAATCCAGATGCACGGTGTCCATATCGCCTTCCATATTCTGCAGCCAGTTCGCTTCTTCCATCATGATGTTGGCTTCGGTCACACGCTCCGGCGGGCAGGTCAGCACCTCGAAGGTGGGCAGCGGCGGCGGCGTGTCGCGCGGGCCCATATAGATCCAGATCATGTGGTTGATGTCCCGGCACGGATAGGCGCGCGCCTTGATCTTGTCCTTGAAGGTGCTGTCCGACGGCTCCGACGGCATGTCGATGCAGTTGCCGTGCACGTCGAACTTCCAGCCGTGATAGACACAGCGCAACCCGCATTCCTCGTTGCGGGCGAAATACATGGAGGCACCCCGGTGCGGACAAGCCTCCGACATGGCGCCCACCTGGCCGTCGGTGCCGCGCCACATGACGAAGTTCTCGCCCAAGAGCCGCATGCGCTTGACCGGCCCGTCCGGCTCTGAAAATTCCGACGACGGCAGGCACGGTATCCAATATTCGCGCATCAGTTTGCCCATCGGCGTACCGGGCCCGACCCGGCACAAAAGATCGTTGTCTTCTTTCGACAGCATGGTTACTCCCCCCTTACATTGTCAGTTGGCGCGCATTTCGTTCAAGACCGTCAATGCCGTCCGGTGATCTTCGATCACAGGTATCATTTCCTCGGCCGAATAGCGACCGAAGCCGCAGGGTGCGGCAACGCCGAAATCGTCCACATAGCGCGTGCATTCGGTAATCTTGTGCCGGAAATCGTCCAGATCATTCATATTGTGGATGACGCCAAAATAGATTTTCGTGCCGCCCGAATTGAGATTGCCAAGGGGCGCAAAGTATTCGGCTGGAACATTGTCTAGGATCGGGATATGAACGAAATCCACCTGCCGCCCGGCCCGGTCCAATATAAGATGAACCGCATCCACGCCCATAGCCAGATCATTGCCCGGCCGCATGGGCCAGCCGCCAAGAGTGCCGTAGCATAAATGAAATCCAAGCATCACCTCATCCGGAATTAGAGGCGACAGATGGGCGATGGATGCGCCGATCAGCTCGGACGGCTGGGTTTCGAGGTCGTTCCAGCTACCATGCCCGGATTTGGCACCGCCGCCTTCGATCATGCCCAGCTCAACGCAGAAATCCCATTGGATGGCCAGGTCTTCGGGCGGAATTTTGTCTACGATCACGGCCAATTCGGCGGCCATGGCTTCTTCGTACGCGGCGGCCATGACCGGCCAGTCCTTAATGGTTCGGAACAGGGCGCCGATGCCGCTATAGGTTAGAGGCAAACAAACCTGAAAGCGGACATCTTCGGATATGGTGCCCTTTTCGCGCAAAGTTTTAAACACGAAGTACGAATTGAGCGCATCCCGCGCATAGCCGAGGCGCCAGCCAGGATCGCCGAAATGTATTTCCTTAACCCCGTCCTTGACCCGGAAAACCCAATTGTCGGCGGAGCTGGTGGAGCGCCAGTTTTCAACACCATTTATGGGTGCTGGCCGGTTGACGGTCTCGATATCGGGGTGGCCGTGAAACACCCGGTAGCCCAACCCGACAATCCAATATTGTCGGTCACCAACCTCGCCGTCGGGCAGGCAAAGTGCCGACGCGCTAAGTCCACTTTCGCCGATCAGGCGGAATACATCTTCGGATGTATCCAAGGGTACGCTGCCGACAAACAGCATGTCTTTTCCGGATCCAGAATTATTCATTATATTCCTCCCGATTAGAGGACATAGTTTAAAACGAAATTGCCGCCTGTGAAAACAATCGTCGGAAAATCTAAAAAACATGGCGCGCCGGCGGGCATGAAACTACAATAAAACATCATAAGAAATTAGATTTTGAGGGTGGGATCCATGATCCATGCAAACAGGTGGTACGCGGCGGCAACCGCCGCGGAAATATCCACGCAGCCAACCGAGCATGTTATTTGCGGGCGGCCATTGGTTTTGTACCGGGCCGCCAGCTCCGGCAAGCTGGTTGCCTTGGAGAACCGATGCCCGCACCGCCAAGCCCCGTTGTCCATGGGCACGGTCGTTGGCGATGACATCATGTGCATCTACCACGGCTGGGTGATGAACGGGGCCGGGCAATGCGTGCACGTGCCGCATCAGGACAGCGTCGCCCCATCGGTGCGCGTTGACGCCTACCCAGCCGTCCAAAAATGGGGCCTGGTTTGGTTATGGATCGGCGATGCGGACAAAGTTGATGAGACTTTGATCCCCGACATGCCTTGGACCGAAGACGCGAATCAATCGTCGGTTTTTATCCGCTTTCATGTTGGCGCCAACTACCAACTTATGGCCGACAATCTACTCGACGTGTCCCATTCTGATTTCCTGCACGCCAGCACATTCGGCTCCCACGCCGGGCGCAAGGCCGAGACCGAGCACGTTAAGGCCGAGCTGGACGCCTGGTCTGAAGACGGCGCGGTTTACGGGCTCAGGACATTACGCGATGTAGTGCTCTCGCCGATGGCAGCGGCCTGGGCTGGGACCGACAAACCGGTTACTCGGACCCACAAAACGTGCTGGACACCGCCTAACAATATCAACATCGAATTGATCATGGAGAATGACGAAAACAAGGTGACTATTCATCACGATCACCTCATGACGCCGGAGAACGAAACTTCTTGCCATTATTTCTTGATTTGGACCCGCGATTTTTCGGTGCATAGCGGATATCCGACCGACGAAGATGTCCGCCGCGAACAATCGACGGTCATAGGAACGGAAGACATTTCCATGGTTGAAGCGCAGCAGCGCAATAAAATCCAGTTCGGCGACCCCGCCGATATCCCAGGAGCAGCCGACAAGATCGTCGTTGCCGTCCACAAACGCATCGCCGAATTACAGAATGAGGACCAAGGCTTGAGCGCCACTTGATCCCGGCGCCGATTATAAAATTTTATCGAGGGCGTCGGCTAGGCTTTTCACCGTGCGGTCCACATTATGGAGCTTGTCGAGGCCGAACAGGCCAAGGCGGAAGGTTTGGTAATCGTCCGGCTCGTCACATTGTAACGGCACGCCGGCGGCGACCTGCAAGCCTTCGGCGGCGAATTTTTTGCCATTGTGGATATCACCGTCACCAGTATAGCTGACAACTACGCCGGGCGCCTGGAAGCCCTCGGCGGCAACGCTTCTGAACCCCTTGGAGACCATGAGCGCACGCACCTTTTCGCCAAGCTCCCACGCCTCATCCCGTACCTTATCGAAACCATAGGCTTCGGTTTCCTTCATGGCGCCATGAAATTTCACAAGTGCGTCGGTGGGCATGGTGGCGTGATAGGCATGGCCGCCCGCCTCATAGGCTTCCATGATCTGCAGCCATTTTTTGAGATCGCAGGCAAAACTGGAACTGGTGGTATCATCGATACGCGTCCTGGCATCAGCGCTCATCATCACCAGACCGCCGCAGGGGCTTGCGCTCCACCCCTTCTGCGGCGCGCTGATCAGCACATCGACACCGGTCGCTTCCATATCAACCCAGATAGTACCGGACGCAACGCAATCCAGAACGAACAGACCACCCACTTCATGCACCGCATCGGCAACGGCGCGAAGATAGTCATCCGGCAAAATGATCCCGGACGCGGTTTCTACATGCGGCGCGAAGACCACATCGGGTTTTTCCGATTGGATCGCAGCCACCACCTCTTCGATCGGCGCCGGGGCGAAGGCGGCCTGATTGCCCTTTTCGACCAGGCGCGCCTTGAGCACGGTTTCCTTGGACGGGATATTTCCGGCCTCGAATATTTGGGTCCAGCGGTAGGAGAACCAGCCATTGCGGATGACCAGACAATTTTTGCCGGTCGCGAACTGGCGGGCGACGGCTTCCATGGCATAGGTGCCGCCGCCGGGGACGATGGCCACGGAGCCGGCGTGGTAGACCTTTTTCAGGGTCTCGGAAATATCGCGCATCACCCCTTGGAAGGATTGTGACATATGGTTCAGTGAGCGGTCGGTGAACACCACCGAAAATTCCAGAAGGCCGTCGGGATCAACGTTTGAAATTGGATTTGTCATGGTCTGTCCTGCTAGAGGTCTAAGGGGATGAGGATAAGTCTTCCGGCTCAAGCGGCCAGAGCGCCGAAGTTGCGGACATGAATGCCGGCATCGGCGCCGCGTTCGGCCACATAGTCTTGGAACCGTTTGGCGACGCCGGCCGGCTCCCAATCGGCGAGGCCGCTGATGAAGCTCGGCCGCGCCTGCGCTCGTTCGAACCAGGCGGCCAGGTTCGGGTATCGCTCAAGCGGCCAATCCATCAGCCACATGCGGTGCACGTTGGGCATCCAGGCGGCTTCCGCGAGGGTGAACTGGGCACCCATTATCCACGGGCCGCCCTGCCTGAGGGCGCCGTCCAGTTCCTGGAAATAGGCGTGGGTGCGGTCGACGGCGGCCACGATCTTATCCGCACTCAACATGTCGGCGGACTGCCATTCGCGGATGAATGAAACCAATTCTTTGTTCTGGTGAGCGGCGGCGAAATCATCCACATCTTCGGGCGTCATCGTCTTGCGCGGGCGGAACAGAAATTCATGGGACAAGAGTTTTAAGTCCGATTGTCCGGTATCGGCTCTATCGATCCATTTTTGTAAACGCGCTCGGCCTTCCGCGCCGTCCGGTGTTAGCGGCGGTTTCGGAAACGCCGAATCCAAATATTGAATGATGTCTTTGCTTTCGATCATCACCACGCCGTCATGAACAAAGGCCGGCACCAGCCCATCAGGATTGATGGCCTGGTATTCCGGCGTCGCATGTTCATTGTCGGGGATGCTGATCGGGTGGCTTTGCCATTCAAGGCCCTTCTCGTCCAAGGTGATGCGCACCCGTTGCGAGCAGCTCGAAAGATCGCCGTGCCAGAGATGCAGACCCTTCAAGGCCTTCAAGGCTGGATCGCCTGGTTCGATAACGGGCATCGCAACTCCTTTGGGCGGGCTGGGCGGTTTGCGTCCGCCCTCTACCCTAACCCGCTCCCCGCGTTGGGGAAAAGAGAATTTAGGCGTGCGCCGCGTGGCCTCCAGCAGACTGCTTGCGCCCGCGGCCGCCACGGCGCTTACCGCGCTTGAAACCGGCTCCGCCAGACGGCTTGCGCTGGCCATTGCGCTGGCCATTGCGCCGGCCATTGCCGCCTTGCTTTTCGGGCGCCGTTTCCGGCCCGATTGCTTCGGGGCCATCACCAATGACCGTCAGCGATTTCTGGATCAGCCGTTCGATGTCGCGCAAATAGGCGCGCTCGCCCGGATCGCAGAACGAAACCGCTGCGCCGCCGGCACCGGCCCTTGCGGTACGGCCAATCCGGTGCACGTAACTTTCCGGCTCGTTCGGCAGTTCGAAATTGATGACATGGGTCACGCCGTCCACATCGATACCCCGGGCGGCGATATCGGTGGCTACCAGGACGCGGGCCTCGCCGGCGCGGAACCGCGACAGCGCCCGCTGACGGGCGCCTTGGGATTTGTTGCCGTGGATCGCCTCGGCATCGACACCGCTTTTGCCGAGCTTGTCAGCAACCCGGTTAGCCCGGTGCTTGGTGCGGGTGAAGACAATGACCTTGGACAAGGACGGATCATCCATGATCGATGACAAAAGTTTAGTCTTATCGGCAGCGCCCACATGGTAGATGTTTTGTGTGATGCTTTCGATGGGCGTTGCTTGGGGAGTCACTTCAATGCGCACCGGATTGTTCAGCATGTCGCCGGACAGGCGCGCGATCTCTTTCGGCATGGTAGCCGAAAACAACAGCGATTGGCGCTTATTGGGCAAGGCCGAAACGATTTTGCGAACATCGTGGACAAAACCCATATCGAGCATGCGGTCGGCTTCGTCGAGGACCAGAAACGCGCATCCGTTCAGATCGATAAAGCCCTGGCTCATCAAATCCAAAAGCCGGCCGGGCGTGGCGACGATGATGTCGATGCCCCGGCGAAGCGCGTTCACCTGAGGATTTTGTTTCACGCCGCCAAAGATCACGGTATGGCGCAATTGGAGATTCTGGCCATAGGCGGCGATCTCTTCGCCGATCTGAATGGCCAGCTCGCGGGTCGGCGCCAGAATCAGAGCGCGCGGCTCGCGGCGCTTATCCTTGGGCTGATTTTTGGAAAGCTTGTGCAGGATGGGCAAAGCGAAGGCGCCGGTTTTACCGGTGCCCGTCTGGGCGATGCCAAGCACGTCCGAGCCTTTGAGCAACTCGGGGATAGCTTCTTGTTGGATGGGTGTCGGGGTGTCGTGGTTTCTGGTTTTCAATGCAAGTTGGATCGGATCGGCCAAGCCGAGATCCGAGAATTTTAACTGATTCAAGTAATTTTCCTATACGCCCGGCGGCGCGCACCGTATGACAATCAAACGGACGAACCCCGGCGTTTTCCCTCCCTCGGGCGCGGCCGAAGGGGGAAGATTATTGATTATTGTTCCCGGGATATGGTGCCGCCAAGTAGCAGCGCTTCGCGCAATCGCAAGACAATCAACTAAGTTAACAGAATTCAAATGGGCTTGTTCGCGCCAGTTGTCAAGTCCCTAGCTGGCGATAACTTCCTTCACCTTGCCAGCCAGATCGGCGAGGCTGAAGGGCTTGGGCAGGAAATTCAGCGCGGAATCGGCACTGATACCGCCGGGAATGGCGTCTTCGGCATAGCCCGACATGAGGATAATCTTGATGCCTGGAATTTCTTCGCGGACCAGGCTCACCAATGTATGGCCATCCATACCCGGCATCATCACATCGGTGATGATCAAATCGATGGTCTGATCGAACCCGTTGATCACGTCGAGCGCTTCTTCGCCATCGCCGGCTTCCAAAACCCGGTAGCCTTTGTTGCGCAAGGCGCGGCTGCCAAACACGCGGACCGCGTCTTCATCCTCAACCAAAAGCACCGTCGCCTCGCCGGTCAAATCGGAGTGGTCGTCGGGGATCACCAGACCGATGGAAGCAACTTCGGCGCCGAAGGCGGTGGCTTCCTCGGCGGAAAATGCCGGCAGATAGATCGAAAAGGTGGTGCCTTCGCCAAGCGCCGAATCTACGAACACATAACCGTCCGACTGGCGAATGATGCCATAGACCGTGGACAGGCCAAGGCCGGTCCCCTCGCCCACATCCTTGGTGGAAAAAAACGGCTCGAAGATGCGGCCCAGATCCTCCTTGGCGATGCCGGAGCCCGAGTCAGCGACCTTGATCAGTATATAGGCGCCGGCGGGCATGACCTCGTGGCCGCGCTGCACGGCGGTATCCACGGTTACCCGTTCGGTGGTGACGTTGATGCCGCCGCCGCCCGGCATGGCATCGCGCGCATTGACCGCCAGATTAATAATGACCTGGTCGAACTGGCCGGGATCAGTGCGAATCAGGTCGACCGCTTCGCCATGCTCGATAGTCAATTCGATATTCTCGCCGATCAGCCGGTGTAAAAGATGCGACAGATCATCGAGCGCGTCGTTGATGGAAAATATTTTCGGCTGCAAGGTCTGGCGCCTTGAAAAGGCCAGCAACTGGCGCACCAAATTGGCTGCCCTGTTGGCGTTCTGCTTGATCTGCATGATGTCGGCGAAGGACGGATCATCCTCGCCGTGGCGGGCCAAAAGCAAATCGCAAAAGCCCATCATGGCGGTCAGAAGATTGTTGAAATCGTGGGCGACGCCGCCGGCCAGTTGGCCAACCGCCTGCATCTTCTGAGCCTGATTGAACTGAATCTCCAAATTCTTTTGCTCGGTCGTGTCGATCACGAACAAGGCCATGCCGGTCACCTCGCCCTCGGCATCGTGGATTGGGCTGACATGCAGCGAGACGGTCAGCTCGCGCTCGCCGCCGGCCGGCATGCGCGCCTCCATTAGCGTCGCCGGCAGGGTGCCCATGACCACCTTGGATAGCTGTGCCGAGGCATCGTCGCGGTCTTCTTTCGATATGCGGTCATAGAGCGGGCGCCCGACCACACCATCCCGGTGCAGCCCCAAAAGCTTCAAAAAGGCGCGATTGCAATCGGCCACGTCGCCCTGCAGATCGAGGAACACAATGCCCACCGGGGCGTCGGCGAACAGCCACGGGATGCGCCGCAATATGGGCCAGCCGGTGCCGTCATCCAGGACCGGCATGAACGGCTCACGCAGCACCAGCGAGCGGGAATAACTCTGGCCGTCGGCACCGGTTTCTTCCGATTGGATCAGATAGGCGGCAAAGCTTTCACCTTCCCGGGGGCACAACATGATGCGCCCATGCATGCCGCTTGCATCGGTTTCCACCTGGTCCCCCTCGGGCCCAGGTTCAACGAACTCGGCGAAGGCAACGGAGGCTCCTTTGGCCGCGCCGGAACTTACCGGCTCCAGGTCCAACCAGCCGCGCAATGTTTCGTTGTAATAGCGCAAATTGCCGTCATCATCGGCGGAGAAAAAGCCGCACGGCAGGAAATCCAATAGATCAGCAATATAGGCATCGCGCCCGGCGCGCACCTTTTCATGGGCATATTGGGTGCTGATATCTTCCAGCGTCCAAAGGGTGAGCCCGGTTTCGGCATCAACGGGGCGCAAAGCGACTTTCCAGCAACAAAGCCCTGAGATATCCGAATGGACCAATATCTCGCCGACATCGGCGGCACCGACGGCGGCGCGGCTTTTCAAGCGCTGGAAAGCGTCTTTCGATCCGGGATCAAGGATATCATCAAACACTGCCAGGCTGGACAGCATCAGTACCGCATCGCGCTTGAGCCCTTCGAACATGTGGCGCAAGGGGGCGTTGTCGAACAGGACGGCGCCGCCGTTATCGGTAAGAAAATGGGCTTCTGAGCGGGCCGCCAATTCGACGCTCAGCCGGCTTCGGCTGGCGGCTTGAGAAGAGCCCCGCCCCAGCGACCAGGCGCCCCGGCACATGGCCAGAATGCCAAGCCCCGAGAGCGACGATACCCAGCCGGGGTTGTTTTCGAGGGCGCCTACGTTAATCAGCAGTGCCGCCGCCGTGGTTGCAATAACACCCAATACCAACGCCGGCCAGGGCGACGCCAGAAGGTTCAGATCGCGAGGCGCGGACGGGGATACGCCTTCCGATTGCGGGGTAATCCGATCATTCACAACACCATGTGTTTGCGCCATTCGGCTTCGATCTTCAACCAATTTCGCTATTCGCGGGCGGCATGGCTCGGCCGGCACCTATTTGGCATAAATTCTTGAGCGGCCTATTCGGCAGGGGCCTGCTCCCAGGAGCCGGAGGCGGCAGCCAGAGCATCCTCACCCGGGTCCAACTCGTGGAAAGGCGCCGGCGGACGCAACGGCTGACCGTCATGGGGCAACCGACCCTTGAGGCGGTAAACATAACTGATGACCTCGGCCACCGCCTGATATTGCTCGGGCGCGATATCGTGGTCGATTTCCACGGCGGCGTAGATGGCGCGCGCCAGAGGCGGATTTTCGACGATCGGCACATCGTGCTCATCGGCGACTTCGCGCATGCGCTGGGCGAGACTGTCGATGCCCTTACCAACCAGGCGCGGCGCCGCCATGGTGTCCATATCGTATTTCAACGCCACCGCGTAGTGGGTCGGGTTGGTGATCACTACGTCGGCCTTGATGGTCGCCGCGATGATGCGCTGTTGCGCGCGTTCCATGCGGATTTGGGCAATGCGCGCCTTGACCTTGGGATCGCCGTCGGTGTTTTTGGCTTCGTCCTTGACGTCGTTCTTGGTCATCTTTAGCCCGCCCTTGGTGCTCCACTTCTGATAGATCATGTCGAGAATGGCAACGACGGTCATGATGGCCAAGGTCAGCGGAATAATGACGAGCGCGATATCACGCAGGCGGTCGAGCATGACCATCACATCGAAGCCCGGCATCACCGCCAGATCGCTGACCATGGGCGCGACTGCGGTCATTACCACGAAGGCAACGACGATGAATTTCACGATACTTTTGGCGAACTCCAGCAACGCTCTGGTGCCAGCGATTTTTTTGATGCCTTGGCGCGGGCTGAAGGCACCGGGGTTAATCTGCAGTTTTTCGAAGGAAAAAGTAAAACCCGTCTGGGAAATCGAAGCGGCCAGGCCGATTAACACGAACAAGCCGAATACGGGGGTCAGGAAAAGCCCCAACTCCATGAGCGTTTCCTTGAACAGAAGGCGAATATGGTCGATATCCATGGGCACCGTGTGCGGCAACTGGATAAATTTCATATTGAGACCGGTGACCTTATCCATGGTCCAAGGCAGGATATAAAGTATAGCCAGGGTCAGCCCGAACAGCATCGCCCAACTGTTGATTTCCTGGGACCGCGCAATATTGCCCTTGTTGCGGGCATCGCCCATCCGTTTGTCGGTTGGTTGTTCTGATTTTTCGCCGCCATCATCATCAGCCATGTCGGATCCAGCTCCCTAGGGCACAATGAAATGAGTGATGCCACGCTCGACATTGCTCAGGGCCACGAACATGATACCCGGCACGGTAATCATCAAAAGCACTATGCCGAGGCCAATCTGCACCGGCATGATGACGAAAAAAGACGGCACCTGGGGTGCAAGACGGGTCAAGATGCCAAGCGCCAGATTGTAGGTGATCGACATGACCACAAACGGCGTGGCGATCTGCAGGCCGATTTTAAACGAATCGGCCACATGGCGGGCCAGGAGATGCAACGTATCGCCGAAGTCTATGGCCACGCCCGGCTGGAACAGAGTGTAGCTGTCGAGAATCGCGCGGATGAACAAATGATGCAATTCGAGGACAAAAAGAAGCAGGGTCGCTATCGACGATAAAAACCCGGCAACGATGGCGCTCTGCTGCTGCGAGATCGGATCGAACGCCAGCGCATTGGCCATCGCCGATACAAACGAGATGATCGTGCCGGCGGTATGCACCGAGGCGATCAGGATCAGCGGCACCGTACCGATAATGGCGCCGGCCACCACTTCACCCATCATCAATAACATCAAATTCAACGGCGCGCCGGGCATGGGCGGCAATTGGCTGGCCAGCGCCGGCGTCACCAAAAAGGCAATGGCCAGGGCAATCGAAAGGCGGGCGCGCATATTCACCTTGGTGCCGCCAAACCCCGGAATAATAAAGAGAGCCGTTCCGACGCGCGCAAACACCATAATGAATGCGAATATATTTAGGGTTAGTATTTCCTGGATCATGGATTAGTGGCCTATGTCACTAACCAAGATGGACAATACGGTCGTAGAGCCCTTGGGTAAATTCGATGATCGACGTCATCATGAAGGGCATAAAGAAAATCACGGCGGCAAAAATGATGATGATTTTGGGTACAAACGTGAGGGTCATTTCCTGGATCGAGGTTAAAGTCTGAATGATCGCGATGGCCAACCCGACCGCCAGACCCGACGCCATGATCGGCCCCGCCGCCTGTAGGATGACGAAAAAGGTTTCGTGGGAAATGTTGAGGACATCGACGCGGTTCATGATCCGGCTCCCTGCCCTGTCTTTACAAAAAATTGGTGCATTATATGGGCATTCTCAGGATTTGCTGATAGGCCTGCAGCACTTTGTCGCGGATGGCGACAACCGAATTCAACGTCAACTCGGCTTCAGCGACGGCGACCACGACCGAGTTGATGTCGGCCTTGCCGGCGGCGGCGGCGGCGGTCGCCTGCTCGGACTGCTTGCCCACTTCGACCGCGCCTTCGGCGAAATTCTGGACCATGGTGGAAAAATCGGAAGGCTTGGCCTGGCCGGTCTCGCTGTTGCCGGCGGTTTGCTGTAATCGTTCGATGGCCGCCCGGTAGGCATTGACCGCGCCTGTTGCTTCGATTGCCATGCTGTTCTCCTTGTTGCCTTATTGATTTTCCACCTAGAATCTGGTCGGCCTAGCGCAGCAGCCGAATGGTGCTTTGCATCATCGAGCGCGACGAGCGCATCGCCGTAAGATTGGCTTCGTAGGAGCGCTGCGCTTCGCGCATATCCATCATCTCGATCAACACATTGACGTTGGGCGCCGAGACGTAACCATCAGCATCGGCGGCCGGATGGCTGGGATCAAAGCGCCGGGCGAATTCCGACCGATCGGGCATCACCTTCTTTACGCGCACCGTTTCGATACCCAATTCCCTGTCGAGCCTGTTTTTGAACGTCACCATTTTGCGCTGATACGGATCGCTGCCGGGTTCGGTCGGCAGCGAATTGGCGTTGGCGATGTTTTCGGAAATTACCCGAAGGCGGGTACCCTGGGCGCGCATGCCGGCGGAGGATATGCGGAGCGAGCTTATGAGTTCATCGGCCATGCGCTATTCCTTTCTTGACCATTTTTTGGGCCAATTTCGGCCCGTATTTATGTGTTCTGGGCCGCATTCAGCGCCTACCGGGCGCCGCGCATGATGGTCTTGAACATACGCAGCTGCTTGCGATAAAGCTCGGTCATCATATTGTGATTAATCTGGGTTTCATTCATCTTGACCATCTGCTCTTCGAGCACGATCTGGTTGCCGTCGGGAGCCGTCTCGTAGGGGCGGCTTCTGCCGTCTTCTTTGAATGGCCCTTGTGTGCGGCCCGACGCGGCGCCGGCCGAGATATGGGAGGCATTGGTCGCCGACATGGCGAACCGCTTGGAGGAATTTTTGTGCTCGCGGATCACGTCCTTAAAATCGAATTTTTTAAGGTCGTGAGATTTATATTTGGGAGTATCGGCATTGGCGATGTTCTGGCTCAGCACCGTTTGACGCTGATTTAGCCAATCCATCCGCCGCCGAAGAAGCCCATACACGGGCAAATCGGTCAGTTCCATCGCACCATCCACCATTCGGGCCGTTTATTGGGACCGAATTTTTGTGGTCCCGATTGAGGCGGATTATGCGCGCCGTATCTTTAAGAAAGCGTTACCGGGATGTTTAAAGAAACTTATAACCGCCATCGGCGGCGATATTGTGGCCGTTGACCCATCCGGATTCATCAGAGCACAGAAACAATACCACCCGCGCCAGATCGCTCAGCTCGACGCTCCTTTTCAAGCACTGCATTTCAATCTGCTTTTCGAAGCGCTCCTGGTTGGGCGAATTGGCGGTTATCTCGGTCTTGGTCAAAGACGGCCAGAAGGTGTTGACCGTGATATTCCATGGCCCCAATTCCCGGGCCAGGGACCGGGTCATGCCGATCACCGCCGATTTCGAGGTAACGTAATGCAGAAAATTCGGATAACCGATGGTGGTTACCCCCGAAGACACATTGATGATGCGCCCCCAGCCGGCTTCCTTCATCACCGGCGCGACCGCGCGGGCGCAAAAATATGCGCCGGTCACATTCACCTGCATGGTGCGCTGCCATTCCTCAATGTCGAGTTCCCAGAACGGCGCGTGCGACAGATTGGTGAACATGGCGGCGTTGTTGATCAGTGCATCGATGCGCCCGTAACGGGCCAGCACGGCGTCGGCCATGGCTGTGACCGAGCCCATGTCACCCACATCGGTTTCGATGAACAAGGCCTCGCCGCCCGCCGCCTGGACCTCGGCGGCGACGTTGGCGCCCTCTTCAGCCTTGATTTCGGCAATCACCGGAATGGCGCCCTGGTCGGCAAAATGATGAGCGTAGGCGCGGCCAATGCCCTGCCCGGCACCGGTGATGACAACGACACGGTCCTTCAAGCTGTGATAGTCGGCTCCATGAGGTACATCCATTTTGCAATTCTCCTATTCGGCTGCTGATTGGCGATGAAACGAAGTTTAAGGAAATTCTTCCGGCGGTCCAACAAACGAGCCTAGAAATCCATTTGTTCTTAAGTTAGCGCAAACACTTGGATTTTTGGCCGATTATCACCACATTACATGCAAATGATTGTTATTACGAAGAGATCTGGGATGGGCAGCATCCGCAATTGACATCTTGTTGCCGATCAAGGCGGCACCCGGCGCGATTAAGCAAAATACTTGCCGAACTAGGCGCTTGGGGGCAATAAAGGACTTTAAATTCTTGTGCTTCAGTCACGATTATTGATCGCCGGAAGAAACAACGCCGCCCAGCTATGGCCGGCACAACGAAATTGTAACGATGAAAAAAATCCGCAAACTACTGGTCGCCAATCGAAGTGAAATTGCCATTCGCATTATGCGCGCCGCCAATGAATTGGGGATCGGCACGGTCGCCATCTATTCACAAGAGGACCGCTTTGCCCTGCACCGCTTCAAGGCCGATGAAAGCTATCTAATCGGCGCCGGCAAAGGGCCTATCGAAGCCTATCTGGATATGGACGAAATCATCGGCGTTGCACAAAACGCCGGCGCCGACGCTATCCATCCAGGCTACGGCTTTCTGTCCGAGAATCCGGGCTTCGCCGATGCCGTCGAGGCTGCCGGATTGAACTTCATTGGCCCGCCCGGCGATGTCATGCGCAAACTTGGCTCGAAGATCGCGGCGCGCGCCCTGGCCGTGGAGGCCGGCGTTCCTGTCATGCCGGCCACCGATCCGCTGCCGGTCGGCGATGGTTTGGAAATTGCGCGCCTGGCCGACAGTATCGGCTATCCGGTAATGGTTAAGGCCACCTGGGGCGGCGGCGGGCGCGGCATGCGCGTTGTCGAAACCGCCGATGCACTGATCGAAAATGTGGAAGCGGCCAGCCGCGAAGCCGAAGCCGCCTTCGGCAATGGCGAGGTCTATCTGGAAAAACTGGTGGCCAATGCCCGCCATGTTGAGGTTCAATTGCTGGCCGATGGCCACGGCAACGTGGTGCATCTGTTCGAGCGCGACTGCACCGTGCAGCGGCGCCACCAAAAGGTGATCGAGCGAGCGCCCGCCGCCTATCTGGATGATGCCGGGCGCCAGGCTTTGTGCGAGGCCGGCTTGAAAATCGCGCGCGCCGCCGGATACCGGAACGCGGGTACCGCCGAATTTCTGCAAAGCGCCGACACCGGTGATATCTATTTCATTGAAGTAAACCCCCGCATTCAGGTCGAACATACGGTTACCGATTGGGTGACCGGGATCGATCTGGTGCAGGCACAGATACGCATTGCCGAGGGCGCCATGATCGGCAATGCGGAAAGCGGCGTGCCGGCCCAGGAAGACATCCGTCTCTACGGGCACGCCATTCAATGCCGGGTCACCACCGAAGATCCTGAAAACAACTTCACCCCCGATTACGGCCGCCTGACGGCCTATCGCAGCGCCGCCGGGTTCGGCATCCGCCTTGATGCCGGCACCGCGTTTTCGGGCGCGCTGATCACCCGCTATTACGATTCGCTTTTGGTCAAAGTGACATCCTGGGCGCCTGATGCGAAGACAACGGCGGCGCGCATGGACCGGGCCTTGCGCGAGTTCCGTATCCGCGGCGTTGCCACAAATTTGCGCTTCCTGGAAAGCGTGATCAACCATCCCAAATTTTTGGATGCCGACTACACCACCAATTTTATCGACCAAACGCCCGAATTATTCCACTTCCCGGTGCGCCGCGACCGGGCGACACGTATTCTGAATTTCCTTGGTCAGGTCATTGTCAACGGCAACCCCGAGGTCAAGGACCGCCCACTACCGGCGCATGTGTCCACGCCTGTGCCGCCGCCCGCCGCGACCGATGCGCCTGCCCCCGGCACCAAGCAACTTTTGGACGAATTGGGTCCGGAAGGTTTTGCTGCCTGGATGCTGGATCAGGAACGGACGTTGATTACCGATACCACCATGCGCGATGCACATCAGTCGCTGCTGGCAACGCGCATTAGAACCTATGACATCACCCGTATCGCGCCTACCTACGCGTCCCAATTGCCGGGTATGTTCTCGATGGAATGCTGGGGCGGCGCCACCTTCGATGTGGCCATGCGCTTTTTGAACGAATGCCCGTGGGAGCGGCTGGCCGAGTTGCGCAAAGCCATGCCGAACTTGTTGACGCAGATGCTGCTGCGCGGCTCCAATGGCGTCGGCTATACCAACTATCCCGACAACGTGGTGCGATATTTTGTGCAGCAATCGGCGGATGCGGGCATGGATCTGTTCCGCGTGTTCGATTCGCTCAATTGGACCGAAAACATGCGCGTCGCCATGGATGCGGTGCTGGAGACGGGCAAATTACTGGAAGCGGCAATTTGTTATACCGGCGATATCAGCGACCCTGATCGCTCCAAATATGATCTCAAATATTATGTGACGCTGGCCCGAGAGCTGAAAGCCGCCGGCGCCCACATCCTTTGCATCAAGGACATGGCCGGTTTGTGCAAGCCGGCGGCGGCGGCAACTCTGGTCAAAGCCTTGAAGAAAGAGACTGGCCTGCCGATCCATTTTCACACCCACGACACCAGCGGCATCGCCGCGGCGAGCGTCCTGGCGGCAATCGAAGCCGGCGCCGATGCCGTCGACGCGGCCATGGATTCTCTAAGCGGGCTGACCTCGCAACCCAATCTCGGCGCCATTGCCGAGGCTTTGCGCAACAGCCCCAGGGACACCTTGCTGGACAGCGCCGCCTTGCGCGGCATTTCGACCTATTGGGAGCATGTGCGCAATCTTTACGGCGGTTTTGAAGCCGATTTCCGCTCTGGCGCGTCGGAGGTCTATACCCACGAAATTCCCGGCGGCCAGTACACCAACCTCCGCCAGCAGGCGCGCTCCATGGGCATTGATGCGCGCTGGCCCGAAGTGGCCGCCACCTACGCCAAGGTCAACGAAATGTTCGGCGATATCATTAAAGTCACGCCGACATCGAAAGTGGTCGGCGACCTGACCCTGATGATGATCACCGGCGGCATTTCACCCGAAGATATCTTAAGCCCAGACAAGGAAATCGCCTTTCCCGATTCGGTTGTCTCCTTCTTTCGCGGCGATATTGGCCAGCCGCACGGAGGCTTTCCCACCCAGTTGCAGAAAAAAGTATTGAAAGGTGCGGCGCCCTTGAGCGTGCGCCCCGGCGCCGAAATGGCTGATGTGGATTTGGCGGCGACTAAGGTCGAGGCAGAACACAAGATCGGCCGCAAAATTAGCGATCAGGAGCTAAGCTCCTACACCATGTATCCAACCGTATTCGCCGATTACGCCGCCGAACGGCGCGTCTATGGCAATGTCGCGCATGTGCCGAGCCGGGCCTTTTTCTACGGAATGGACGCAGGCGACGAAATTTCCATCGAGATCGAGCGCGGCAAAACCCTGATCATCCGCTTCCTGGCCCTCGGCGAAGCCGACGAGAGCGGGATGCGCACCGTCTTTTTCGAGCTCAACGGGCAGCCGCGCTCGGTCCGCATCCAAGATATGGGCGCCGGCGCGGCGCTGCCGCCCAACCGCATCGCCAACGCATCCGACGGGTCCGAATTGGGCGCCCCGATGCCAGGAACGGTGGTCAGCGTGGTTGCGGAAGCCGGCCAAAAGGTATTGCGCGGCGACACGCTCCTCGCCATTGAAGCCATGAAAATGGAAACTGCAGTCAGCGCCGAGCGCGATGGCACCATCACCGAGATGATCGCCGAGGTCGGCATGGAAGTGAACGCCAAGGATCTTTTGGTGGTGTTTTCCGAATGAACGACCGTTCCGCCAAGCGCTATAAAATCATGCTGATCGATGACGATCCGTTGATGATCGCATTGGAAACAACGCTGCTCGAAGCGGCCGGCCATGACATGACGGCGCTGCAATCCACCGAAGACGCCTTACCCAAAATCAAAAGCCAGGCGCCCGATTGCGTACTTATCGACGTCATGATGCCGGGCATCGACGGCATGCAGCTTCTCAAACAGATCCGCGACGATCCCGGGCTATCGGCCATCAAGGTGATTATGGTTTCGGCCAAGACATTTGAATATGATCAGCGGGCCGCCATGCAATTGGGCGCCGACAGCTTCATCACCAAACCCATCGACGCCGACAGCTTTGCCGGATCGATCGAAGACATATTGGCCGACCAGATGCAGATAAATTTTTGGGGCGTGCGCGGCACCCTGCCGGTCAGTGGCCAGCGATCACTACGCTATGGCGGCAACACCTCTTGTGTGAGTCTGGATTTCCCGCGCGGCCAGAATTTCATTTTCGATGCTGGTTCCGGCATCAAGGAATTGTCGAACGCTTTGATGGCGGCGCCGAAAAAAATGAATGCCAAGATATTCATCTCCCATCCCCATTGGGATCACATTAACGCCCTGCCCTTTTTCGTGCCGCTCTATATTCCCGGCAACGAATTCGAAGTGCTGGGCGCGGCGCACGCGCACATCACCATGCGCGAATTGATCGCCGCCCAGATGGAAGATGTATATTTTCCAATCACCATGACGGAATTCGGGGCGCGCATTTATTTCCGCGATCTCAACGAGGATTCGTACGAAATTGACGGTATATCGGTCAAAACCATGCGGCTTAGCCATCCCGGCAACTGCCTGGGTTACCGCATCGACTATGGCGACCGTTCGTTCTGTTATGTCACCGACAACGAATTGTTCCTGCCCGGCGATGCTAGTCACAATGCGCATTACGTAAAGACCCTGACCGATTTCGTTGCCGGCGCCGATATGTTGATTACCGATGCCACCTACACGGACGAAGAATATAAAAGCAAAATCGGCTGGGGTCATTCCTGCATCAGCCAGGTAGTCAATCTGGCTCACGAAGCGGCAGTGAAAACCCTCTATCTGTTCCACCACGATCCCGATCAGAACGACGATGCCATCGACGCCAAGCACGCGGCCGCCGAAGCACTGTTGGACGAGCTAGAATCCACGACCAAATTGGTCACCCCCGTCGAGACCCTTTCAGTCAAAATTTAAGTTAGAGCGGGTCCGGACAAATTTGAATCAATTTGATGGGAACAAATCGGTTTTCCGGGTAGGCGCGGTGCGCCGCGCGATGCCTTTGCATCGGGCAAGGGCCGGGGCGCCCCCGGGGAGCCGATTTGGCCCACCGGAGGCCGGGTGCTTTTGACCCGTCGACATCGTCGCACATCTTTGCCGATGCAATGCATCGCCATGCGACATGCTCCTCGCCACGGGGCAAAATCATCCCGGTCAAATGGTTCAAATTTGTCCGGACCCGCTCTTTAGCATCGGCGGAGAGCCCAAACGCTCGGCGCAAGTGCCCAGAACCCGCTCGGCTGCGACGGCGGCGCGAAGCAGCCGTTCCTCGGCGCCGCCGGGCGCCGTGAACTGAAGCCCCACCGGCATGTTTTCTCCGTCCAGCCCGGCGGGCAGCGATATGGAGCACTGCTGGAAGAAATTCGCTGGGCAGGTATTGCGAGCCAGAATGACCGGCGGCGTATTGGTTGCCGGCGGCGGCGGATCGATAACCGGCGGGGTCACACAAAGGGTTGGCGCCACCAGCACATCGATGGCCGGGAACGCCGCCTGACGGCGCGCCACCAAATCCTCCAGCCAGCGTTCGCGCCTGATCAGATCGACGGCGGAATGATGGCGCGACCCTTCCAGCCGCGCCCTGAGCGCGGGGTCGACCTGATCGATCCAGCCTGGGAGCTCTTCCTCCAGGAACACCAGCAATTCAACATTGAGCATTTCACCGCGCATGACCGCTTCCAGCAGCTCGGCCGTTTCCGGCGACGGCGCATCAACGACGCGGGCGCCGGCTTTTTCCAATTCGGCCACCGCCCCATGCACGGCTTCGGCCACGCCGGGATCGCAACCATCCCAATAGCTGGCATCGCCGATACCGATGGTGAGGCCCGAAATATCAGAATCATCCATGGATTTCAAAAATGCTGCCGGATTGGCCTTGTGCGCGGGATCGAGGGCGGCAAAAACAAATGCGGCATCTGCGGCGGTGCGAGTTAATGGACCAGGCGTATCCTGTCTGGCCCGCAAGGGAACGATGCCGGCGTTAGACCAGCGATGGGCGCTTATTTTGAGCCCTACGGTGCCGGTGGTGGACGCCGGGATGCGCACCGAGCCCATGGTGTCGGAGCCAAAAGCGGCGACCGCCGAGCCTTCCCATAGGCTGACCCCGGCGCCGGCCGACGAGCCGCCCGGCGAGCGCCCCACTTCGGCGTCCCACGGGTTTCTGGGCGCTCCCCAATGGATGTTGGTGCCAAGCCCGCCGGCGGCAAACTCCACCGTATGGGTCTTGCCAGTGATGACGCCAAGCTGCGCCTTGATGCCTTGCACCACCGGGCCCTCGGCTTCCCATTTTTCCGGTAATGGCTTGCCCGAGCCGGCAAAGGTGGGAAATCCCTGGATGCCGTACAAATCCTTGATTGATATGGGCAGGCCTTGCAGCGGCCCAAGATCGGAGCCGGCAGCAAGCGCGGCATCGGCGGCGGCGGCCATCTTGCGCGGCACGTCCGCATTCCATGTAAGGTAGGCATTAAACGTCTCGCCGACGGCCTCATGGCGGGCAATAGCCGCCTCGGCCAGATCAGCGGCGCTGACGGCGCCATCGCGCAAGGAACCCGCGATTTCAGTGAGGGGTTTGTTTAGGATATCGGATGCGTTCATGAATGAGCTAGGCGTAGCCTTCCACTTAGTTAAAGCAGGTTACCAGTACGGTGTACTGTTTTGCATCTCGGTATAAGTTGACACTATGCCTTGGCGCCCCATGCCCAACTCGCTGAAAATTGACATCGTGCGTCTCAAGGAATCTGGCCACGGCCTCTGATTTAATCGCAAAATTAAATCCCTCGACCCCCTTTTTTATAATCTTCCTGACGGCAACACCGATCAGATTCCCCGCTTGATCAATAACCGGCCCGCCGCTGTTGCCTTTGTTTATAGCGGCATCGGTTTGAAACGCGGATGAGTTGTTGCCCAACCCCACCGTCGCAACGATGACGCCCGTATTGATTTTTAGTTGTGAAGAATAGTGTTCACCTGCTGGAAACCCAATCACATTGGTTTTCATGCCTGGCTCCAAACGCGCCAGGTTCAAAGGGACAAAACTCCTCGACTGACCAGGATCGTTTGCCGCTGAATTAAATCCATCATCGGCCGGAGCGCCGCCAAAACTCCGCGCCGGCGTACTTTCAAATAAGTCGCGGGACCGGCTATTGCCACTTTCGAACAGATTGCTAGACTGCTCGCCTTGCGTCCGGTCCGCCTCTTCAATACGGGATGAGAATGCCCGATCCCGGGATTCATACTCATCGAGCCTACGGGAGTAGCCTCTGCGCACAGAGCGCGCCGATGGTTTATTTGATTTGGAGCCCAGCTTTACGACAGCGAGATCCATTTTTCTATCGCGGGCAACAATCTTGACACGGCCATTGTGGCCAGCGCCTTTGACCGAAACACCACGGCATACCTTCTCGCCGACGACGCGCCCTTGCCGATTTCGAACATCCATGGTCACAACATGGTTATTTGTGATGATGTACCCGTCTGGAGAAACGGCAAATCCTGACCCTGTGCTTATTGGCTGCAATGCTTCGGCGGGATACCCAGTTGCGAAGAGCGTCGCCCCGACGATCACCGCGATCATCAACACTTTGCTTGATACTCCGAACTTGCCGGTATCCCGCACAATTTTCATGTTCGTCGCCTCGCCTAACTGGAATTTCATTATTACTGCCAGCGATAATACATTTGGTAGCGAAATTATTCAACAATCGGGCGCTGCCGACGCACCCCAGACGAGCAACGCCCCCGCGGGCAGGCACTCGCGGGGGCGTCTCCTCCATCCCGGTGAACTTAGGATGTGCTGCAGTTTATCCTTGAATCATAGGCAAAGCCGCGCTTCGCCCAGGTCGGATCGAGCCATAATCCGACTTCGCCCGCGGCGGATTTGCCGCCCTGGCGGGCCTTGAAAGTCATTTGCTGGGAATTGGCGAGGCGCACGCGCCGTTCAGACAATTTGGCGCTGCCTTCCTTGAGGTAAATGCCAATGGTGCCGGTGCGCGGCCATTTGTCGCCCAAATTTGTGACCTGGAATACAGGCGTCCGCCGATCACAGCGGGCGACGATTTCCACATTCAATTTTTGTTCGTCGATTTCGGAAACCAGGACGCGGCGGTCATTATTTCTGGCTGCGGGCCTGGCCGAAACAGGGGTAAAGACTTTCGGGCGCTGGCCAAGATCATCGGCACCGGCACTCCCGGTGGCGCCCGATGGGCCCGATGCCGCCGCCAGACGACCGCCAAACCGGGTCTTCAGGCATTCGGTCACCCGGATGCGGCGCTCGATGTCGGAAATATGGGCAGCCAGGACCGGACCCTTTAGCTGTAAACCCTTTGAGCGCACCACGGCAATGCCGTCTTCTTCGAGAATGCGCTGCATCTTGCGCTGGTAGTTGACCCAGCGTTTGATGTAGGAATCCCAGGCGCCGTTGTAGCGTTCATCGATGAATTTGACGATTTTCCGGTGGCTGGTATTCCACCAGACAACGCGCGGCAACGAGGGGCACCCCTCGGCATAGGCGGCATCAATCTTTTGCTGGTTGTAGCTGGGTTCTGAAAGGTTCGGCGCATAGCCGGCCTCGGCGCCGCCCGCCGGCGCCGCCAAAAATTGCATGACCCCGCCGGCGATCAACGCGACGCGCAATGAATGGGTCCAATTCCCTGATGCAAGCATTTGCAGCTCCCTTACTCCACGCATGGAGTAAAAAAATTCGTAACAAACACTCACGCCCAATTAGAAGTGCCGTACCTGCGTCGCCCGGTCTCGGGAAAAACCCGGCCGGCGGTCCTACTCTGGGATCGGGTGCCAATTTTTATAAGGACGGCACCACGTCCGCGGACGGCTTCAAGACAACTCCGGTATGATCGAAGAACGTTAAGGCGAGGTTAACGTTGCAAGTTCCCGATAGCACCAGGCCACGGACATGGATTGGACACTAATTCTAGGGGATTGGAGAGGATAAACATCAACATTTAGTGGGTGGCGGGGATGCAATATTCCAATAATTTTGGATGCCTGGCCGGCCAAAAGGTTAATTTCTCTAAAACCATGCCGAATCAGCCAATCGATTCGCGCGGCTCTACCGGCAATCGCTCTCGTTGCCCATGGACCGCAATGCCGGTCGGGACACCCTGTCCTGCCGCTGCCGCCCACTTGACCTGACACCCGCCATGGCGGATATAGGAACCATTGGAAGCCAAACAAATTCCCGCCAACCGGAGGATCCCATCATGGAATACCGTTATATCGGCAACAGCGGTCTGCGCGTATCCGAATTGTGTCTCGGAACAATGAATTTCGGCGCCACCACCTCGGAAGCGGTGGCCCGCAAGATGGTCAATTCGGCCAAGGATGCGGGCGTCAACTTTATCGACACGGCGGACGCCTATGTAAATGGCGAATCGGAAATAATCACCGGCAAATTGATCCGCAAAGATCGCGCCGAGTGGGTCCTAGCGACCAAAGTCGGCCAGCAGGACGGCACGCCTCAGCGTAAGCGCGGTCTGTCCAGAAAATGGATGATGGAAGCCATCGATGACAGCCTCAAGCGCCTCGGCACCGATTATGTGGATATCTACTACATGCATCATGTGGATTGGGACACGCCGCTGGAAGAAAGCATCGCCGCCATCGGCGATATCATTGCGGCGGGCAAGGCGCATAGCTGGGGCTTCTCCAACCATCTCGGCTGGCAGGTGGGTGAAATGGCGCATCTCTGCGATCAATTAGGAGCGCCGCGTCCGATCATCAGCCAGCCGCACTACAATCTGGTTATGCGCGGGCCCGAGAACGATCTGTTGCCGGCCTGCGAATATTACGGCGTTGGCGTGTTTCCCTATTCGCCCCTGGCGCGCGGCGTGTTGACGGGCAAGTACACGCAAACCGGCAAGCCGCCGTCGAACAGCCGCGCCGGGCGCGGCGATGCCAGCATTATTGGCCGCGATATGCGCAAAGAAACCTTCCAGGCCGTCGAGAAGATCAAAAAGCATGTGGCCAAGCGGGGTATGACGCCGGGCGATTTCGCCATTCGCTGGGTCCTGAACAACGAGTTGATCACCGGCGTGGTGGCTGGGCCCAGAACGCTGGCCCAATGGAAAGACTATCTCGGCGCCTTGAAGCACGAATTCACCGAAGAAGACGAAAATTTCGTCGACACGCTGGTGGCGCCGGGTCATGCATCGACGCCGGGCTTCACCTGGTCCCGCTATGCGGTTCGCGGGCGCAAATCGCGCAGCGCCTGAGCGGGCCTGGATTGGTTGAGGAGAGAATAGTCTATGGACGGCTCGCAAACGCCCCTCGAAGAAGGCTATGAGCATCACCGCGCCGGGCGCCTGAAAGAGGCGCACGAGGTCTATAAAGTGGTGGTCGCGGGCGAGCCGGAAAACGCCGCCGCGCACTATCTGCTAGGCACTCTATACATGCAGGGCGGCGATAAAAAATTGGCGGTCGATCTGTTAGCAAAGGCGCTCCACCTGGACGAAGACAACAACGAATATCGCTGCAATCTGGGCACCGCGTTGTTGCAGGCTGGGCGCATGGAAGAAGGCATCCAGACGCTTAAACAAACGCTGGAAGCCGAGCCCGATCATTTGCTGGCGCACACCAATCTGGCGCACGCCTATGCGGAAGCCGGCGACACCCAGTCGGCAGAAAGCCACCTCAAGGCGATCATCCGGGGCGATTCCCGCAACGCCCGCGCCTATGGCGATATGGGCGTCATCATGGCGAAAAGCGGCAACTTCGAGAGGGCCATCGAAAACTTCCGGCGCGCTCTCGATCTACAGCCGGGTGATCCGGATTTTCAGATCAACCTGGCCAACGCGCTCTTGGAAACCGGCGATTTCGACGGCGCCATCGCCCGTTATGAACGGCTCCTCGAACAGGGACCGAGAAGCGTCCTGGCTCGCTTTTATTTGGGGCTCACCCACCAGCGCAAAGGCGACCATGACGAGGCCATCGCCCAATTTCGCCAAGCCACCGAGATCAGCCCCGAATTCGCCGAGGCCCGCGTCAATCTGGTTTCGGCTCTCATCCAAACCGGCCGCACAAAATTGGCGGAGACCGAGGCCCGCGAAGGCGTCCGCCAGACACCGGACAACGCGCTCGCCCACACGGCCCTCGCGGGCGTGCTGCTGCGCACCGAAAAGTCGGGCGAAGCGCTGGAGGCGGCAGACCGCGCCCTTAGCCTCGATCCCGGGATGGAGAAGGCCGCCGACATTCGCGCCGAAGCATTGGACGAGGTTGAAGCCGCCGAGGCGGCAAAGCCCGGCGCTGAATAGGGAGCCGGCCCATGGCACTGCAATATCCGCTTGTCCATGTGGATGACATCAAGCCCCGGGCGCAATCATTGGAGGATGGCTGGGCGATTTCCGAATTTCGCATCCCGATAAGCGGCGCCGAAGACTCGGCAACGGCGGCCTTCCATTCCATATTCCGGCCCGGATCGAAGCACGCCAAACATATCCATCGGAATTGCGACGAGGTGACGATTTATCTAAGCGGCGCGGGCGTTACCGGCATCGAGGAAGACACCGCCGATGTCAGACCGGGCCATTGCCGGGTGGCGCCAAAGGGGCGTGAACATTTCTTCTACAACAATTCCGGCGACGAGGAATGTCTGGTGGTCGGGTTTTATATGGGCGCAGCCGATGTGGACGCCACCGGCTACGAATTTAGGGGCGACGTGACCGAGGCGGATCTGGACGCGGCGCGCAGGCCCTTGAGCCAGGGCATCATGGTGCATCTGGACGATGTGGAACCGGCCCATATGGCGGCCGGCGACGGCTGGCTGATTAGCGATTTCCGCATGCCTATCGGCAGCCATAACGGCTATTCATCGACCTTGTTTCGGGCGCGCTTTCTGCCGGGCGCGGTGCACAAAAAACACCGGCACGATCATTGCGATGAAATCTATTACGTCATTTCAGGGCACGGTCTGGCCGGCGCCGGTGATGACCGCGCCGAAGTGCGCGGCGGCCACTTCCATTTCATTCCGAAAGGCGTAGAGCACTGGCTCTATAATTTGAGCGACGCTGAGGCGCTGGAAGTGGTCGGCGTCTATATCGATGCCGGCAACGTGGCGGCCACCGGATATGTCTATATGGGTGACGTCGGCGAGGCCGACATCCATGCACCCAGAACAGACCGATAGCGGAAATAGTTCCTAAAACGTGAAGCCGACGCCAAGACCAACGATCAGCGGGTTCAAATCGGTGCCCTTGGCATTGATGGCGCCGCCATTGACGATGATATCGGTATCTACGAAGACCTTCTTGACGTCGAGATTAAGCGAGAATCTATCGTTGATTTTAAAGTCGATCCCGGCCTGAAAAGCGTATCCGAATTCGTTGGAATATTTGACCGAGTTCACGCTGCGCCCCTTTTATTCGTCAAAAGTAATCGTGTAGTTGACGCCGGCGCCCACATAAGGGCTGAACATTTTTTCCGGGAAGAAATGATATTGCACCGTCAACACCGGCGGCAAGGTACGCACCGTCCCCAAATCCAAATCACCCGAGGTGGATTCTTTCACCTCAACGGTATGTTTGGTGCTGCCCAATATCAACTCGGCGGCAATGTTTTTGGTAAAGAAATACGAGAAATCCAGTTCCGGCACATAGGCGTCGCTGGTGCGAGCGCTGCCGCCCAACGTATCGGTGGTGCCGTCGGTATCGGTCATGAAGGCAATAGCGCGCAAGCGGACCAGTAGATCACCTTTTTCTTTCGCAATCGCGGCCGGCGGCAGGAACAGCTCCGAGACCAAGGCACCAAGCGCGGCGAGGGTGGTAATTTTTAGCGTCTTCATTTTCGCTCTCCAGGATCATTGATTGGTTTCCTCCTGGCGGACAGAGCGCTTATTATTTCAACATATAGAATATACAATCCTTAATGTCACCATATTTGGTTAACAATTCCTGGATGGATTTTGCGGCGGTTCTGTCACTCCGCTATCATGGTGCTCATGGCCGGGCAGTTAACCGGTTCTTAAACCTGTTCACGCACACTCCCGGATAACAATAAAACTTATGTGGTGAGTGTGGTGGCGGACCCCGATCAAGAGGTTCGAGACAATGGCAGCGGCATCGATCTGATTGCCGGCGGCACGGTTTCGGACACCCCCTTCGGCGATAATATCCAAGCCATGGATAGAAGCGCTGCCAAGGCTGTGGCCATTAAGGACGCGTCCCTTGCCGGCAATCTGCCGCGCGTTGTCGCCAGCGGCAAGGGCAGCGTTGCCGAGCAAATTCTGCAAATCGCCTGGGCCAACGATATCAAAGTGCGCGAAGACGCCGATCTGGTCGAAGTTTTGTCGGCGATCGATGTGGAAAGCGAAATTCCCATTGAAGCCTTCGCCACCGTCGCCGAAATCCTGAGCTATGTCTACAAGGCCAACGCCGGTGAAATTCCCGTGCCCGATGGGGCACCAGAGACCGGCCACCACGCCTTTGAAGACGACGAGGAGAGAGCCAATGAATGATGCCGAGCTTACCCAGCGGACCGAGGTCATCCAGTCGTTGATCGACGTTTCCAGGGCGCGCATCAAAAACCGCGAACAGGTGGATATGGGCCTGATCGAAGCCAAGGTGGCGGCGCTCTACAAGAGCGTTTCAGACGATGCCGAAACCGGTACGCCCGGCGCCGCCAAGCCGTCAACCATCGCGGTTATGGAAAACATCATCACCGATCTGGACAGTTTGGCCCTGGAAATTCAGGCCAATTACGAGGCGGTCTCCGACGCCCTACCACTGGCCGCCAACCCCTATTCCAAAGGATAGAAGATCATGGATTTCGCGGGCGTCGATTATATGAAATTCCTCATGGCTCTGGTATTTGTGCTGGGCCTGATCTGGGGTCTGACTCTGGCTGCCAAGCACTTCGGCCTCGGCAACCGGGGCCCGGTAAAACGGGGCACCCAGAAGCGCCTTTCGATCGTCGAAACCATGGCTTTGGACGCCAAGCGGCGGATGGTGATCGTCCGCATGGATGATACGGAACATCTTTTGCTACTTGGCCAGACGAGCGAGCAGATTGTCAGCGCCGGTGAAACCGCTGGCCAAGCGCCGGCGCAGCCGCAGCCGCAGCCCATACTGCATGCCATTGACACGCGCCGGGAGGCGGCCGGTTGACGTATCTGAGACGCTATCCCGCCCGCCTTACCTTCGGCCTCATTTCGCTCGGTCTGGCGCTTGGCATTGCCGGTCCGGCGGCGGCGCAATCCTTTTCCTTCGATCTTGGCGACGGGCCGACGGCGACCGGCCGCATGGTCCAGTTTTTCCTGCTATTCACCGTGCTCTCGATCGCTCCTTCGATATTGGTCATGGTGACCAGTTTTACCCGCATTGTCATTGTGCTGGGTTTTCTCAGAACCGCCATGGGTACCCAGCAAACGCCGCCCAACCAGGTGTTGGTCAGCCTGGCGCTGTTTATGACTATTTTCGTTATGGCGCCGACCATGGAGAAATCTTGGGACGAGGGCGTGCAGCCGTTCATCGAAGGCCGCATCGACGAAAAAGAGGCGTTCGCTAAAAGCACGAAGCCGATCCAGGATTTCATGCTAAAGCAGGTGCGCGAATCGGACCTCAAACTATTCATGGAAGTGGCCAAGCTGCCGCCGGTGGCAACGCCCCAGGACGTGCCCTTGCGCGCCTTGATCCCTGCCTTCATGGTCTCCGAGCTGCGCCGCGCGTTCGAGATCGGCTTCCTGGTATTCATTCCGTTTTTGGTAATCGACATGGTGGTGGCATCGGTGCTGATGTCGATGGGCATGATGATGCTGCCGCCGATCATCATCGCGCTGCCGTTCAAAGTGATTTTCTTTGTGCTGGTCGATGGCTGGTTCCTGATCGTCGGCTCCCTGGTGCAAAGCTTCGATGGCGGTATTCCACCTAGTCCATGACCCGGCTCTAATCACTCAACCCAACAGGGCTTGAATATAGGGCGGTAGGGCGAAGGCCGCCCGGTGTATGGCCGGCGAATAATAGCGGGTCTCGAAGCCCGCATCTTTGAGACGGCGGGCAAGCGTATCCGCATCCACCGATTTTGGCGCCGGGCCTCCGGACGCCAAGCCAAAGGCCATGGCGCCGCCCACATAGGTGGGAATGGCGACCAGATAAACTGCCGCATCCTTAAAGACGCTGGCGAGCCGCTGATGGCTGGTGGTTAGCTCGCCGGCTTGGAAAAACGGGACACCGCATTGGGCTGAAAGGATACCGCCATCGGCCAGAATTCCCCGGCAATCTCGATAAAATTCTTCGCGGAACAAGACTTCGCCGGGGCCGACGGGATCGGTGGAATCGATCAAAATGACGTCAAATTTCTCACCGCATGTTCTGACGTAGTCGCAGCCGTCGTTGATGACCAGATCGGCCCGCGCATCGTCGAACGCGCCCTGGTTGAGGCCGGGCAGAAATTGACGCGATATGTCAATGACGCCTGGATCGATCTCCACCATGCGTGCCAACTTGATGCCCGGATGGCGGAGAACTTCGCGCAAAGCGCCGCCGTCGCCGCCGCCAATGATCAAGACCCGGCGCACCTCCCCATGGGCAAACAGTGGAACATGGACCAGCATTTCATGGTAGATGAATTCATCGCGCTCAGTGGTTTGAATGACGCCGTCGATGGCCAGCACGCGCCCGAACATGGGCGTCTCAAAGACGATCAGGTTTTGCTGGCTGGTCTTGGTTTGATGCAGAATGCGCGAAATTTCAAATCGCTGAATATAGCCCCGGTGGTTCCACTCGGAATAGAGCGTCTCGTCAAACCAGGTCAAGGAACGAGGCCCCTTCGCTGCTCGTTCACTGCGATGGTTTCGGGCTCGAAGGCGCGTTCCAGGGCCGGGACGGCCGCATAGGGATCGCAGCCGCCGCACATAAAGATATCGATGGCAGCAAAACCCCGCTCCGGCCAGGTATGGATGCTCATATGGGATTCAGCCAGAACCAGCACTCCCGATATGCCGCCGTTTTCGGCAAACCGCTGCAAATGCACGGCCAATATTGTCGCGCCGGCGGCGGCGGCCGCGGCCCTTAGCGCCGCTTCGATGCGGGTTTCGCTGGTCAGATTGGCAGCGCCCCACAAATCGATCAGCAAATGGGTGCCGGCAAATTCGGCGCCGTCTCGGCGCTGGAAATAATCGTTGACCGGCGCCGGTTCCGGGCGCTGATATTTGCTGACATTAGATTTCATCGGCAACCCCGTTTTCCCAATTTCCGGCCATTTCCAGAAGGCGGCGTTGTAATAGGCTGGCTATTAAAAGCAAGCAGTTTCCGCAATCACGGAAACCCATGCCGGCCGATTGCGATTAATTGAGCGAGGACAATTTTCCGGACTTCAAACGCTCCCGATAGGTGCTCATGAAGGATTTGAAATTGTTCACCGTGGCCACCTTCGAGGCCACCGTCCGATAATCCAGCAATCCAACCGTATTGGGGCTGGCGATCAGCCGAAACGCGTCTTTAAACTCGGTCGCATCCATGGCCGCCGCGTGATCCTCGCGGAGCCGCCCGATACCCCGCTCATTACCGCTTAAAGCCAGGGCGACGGCAAGATTTAGCACTGTTTGCGCCTGGATCTCATCCAGCGGATCGCCGGGCCCGACGCCCATCGAGCGCACCAGCCTGTGCAAAGGCTTGGTGGCGTTCGCCCAATCGGTATCCTTCCAGAAGATTTCCGAGCGCAGCAAATCGGCTTCGCGGCTGTCGTCATCTTCCAGCAATGCAATGGCGCTGGGCGATTGGTTCATTTCCATCAGGGCGCGCGCCGAAAGCAGGCGACGCTGGGCAGCGATCTCCGGCGGCAGATCGGCAGACGCCGATTTCTGCAATCCTTCGCGCGCCAGTTTGGGCTGCTTGTTCAACAGATAGATCGCCGCAAGGCGGGCGCCGACCCGCGCCCTCTCAACACCCTTGAGCCTGGATTTGATCTGCTCTTCCAATAGTTTTGCCGCCGGTCCAAGCAAATCCACAGCGGCCAGTCGGTCGGCCAGCTTGCGGATCATCTCTTCGCCATCGGCGCCTGATGGAGTCAGTTCCTTGTATTCTTCGAACAAGGCGATGGCGCGCACAGGCTGCATGGAATCGGCTTTGTCATTCAAGTAAAGATCGGCAAACGCCTTGGCCATTTCCTTGGTGACGTTTCCGGTGGTGGGCTTGTCCTTGAAATAGGTGACAGCCTGGCGCAGCGTTCTTAGGCCGTTGCGGTAATCGCCGCTTTTGATGTGCAGGCTCCCAAGCTTGCGCAACAGATCATATTCAAAATCACCGCCGCGCCAGGAAAAGCGTAGCTTCTCCAATTCCTCGGCGGCTTCGTCGGCTTCGATTTTCTTGCGCCCGAGGAGCAGATCGGTGCGCAGCAAAATGGCGCGCGCAACGCTGGGACGATGGTCGCCGCTTTCAACCTCTTCCCAGGCGGAAACCGCCGCATCGAAATTACCGGAAATCTGATTGACCCGGCCCTCGATTAGGGCAAGTTGATCGATCTCAGTCCCGGTCGGTTTTTCCTCGGCCAGCACGCCAAGATATTCGGCCGCAAATTTGACATCACCGGCGCTGACGGCGGCGTTGGAGACCACCATCCCCACCCGCATTTTGATGTGCCTGGGGTAAATTTTGAAGACTGAGCCGGTTTTTTTGAGCGTCCCGGCAGCCTCGATAGCTTTGTCTTTGGATGCCATCACCACGGCGCGCCAAAATTCGCCTTCGTCATTTCCGTCGAGGCTCGACTGGCTGAAATCCTTTTCGGCTTCGTCCAAGCGGTCGATCATGAAATTGGTAATGCCGCGCGTCAGGCGAAATTCCGCATTGCTTTCCAACGCCGGCTCATCGGCCACCATGGTGCTCAATATACCGATCGCCTCGTAGCCATATTTGTTTGCCGCCAGAAATTGGGCCAGGGCTAGGCGCCGCTTTTGCCGGTCATTTCTTTTCGATGAGGTGACTTTTTCAAAAAGTGCGGCCCGCTTTTCGATGAAATCGCCGATGCCCTTGACCCGGCGCGCCACGCGCCACGCGTTGGCAGGCACCGCCCTTGACAATTTTTTGAAGCCGCCGCCAAGCTTGGCGTTCACCTCGGTCTTCGGCGACAGGGACGACAAAACGAGCCTGCCGGTGCTGGAAAGGGCAACTCCCTGAGGCATGGACTGGACCCTGAGATTATCGATATAGGGTTTGATGACCATGCCCTGGGCGCTCGGAAGGATACGAAATTGGGGCAAGGCGTGTTGGCGGTCGATGCCATGTGCCAGGGGAATAAACGGAACCACGACTAGATTGTCGCCGACCACCTGGTCCCGGATCGGCAGGGCTTCGCCGGCCTGGGCGACATTGATAAGCATGCGGGCGCCGCCCGGCGAGTTCGGCTGTGATTTCGGCTCTATCGGAGTTCCCGGGCTCAAGCCCTGCTTCTTGAAATCAAATATCCAGGCAAATCCGTCCCGGCGAATGCTCGGATTAAAGCCTTTTTCGGTTATCAGGCGCAAAAACGTGCCGCCCGGCGAAGGTATTTGGGTCACCGAGCGGGCGATGTTCTTCAAATCACTTCGCACTTTGGCCGCGTCAATTTTCTTGGACTTGTCGAACACGATCCAAAGGCTTCCGGCCCGACGGAAGACCGCCGATCCAACCGGTTCGCTCCAATCGAAGCGCAGGCTTGCCGAAGCGGCTGGCGGACCGGTCGGCGGGGCCGCAGCGGGCGCCGGAGCCGAGGCGGATTTCGCAGCCACCGATGGCACCGGTTTTGCGGTGGGTGGCGCAAGCGCTACCGGCAGCTTCCCCTTGGCGCCGAGTGCGGCCGGGGCCTTTACGAGTGCGGCCGGGGCCTTTAACGGTTCCGCCTTGACGGATTTGGTCGGTGATTTGGCGGCTGATTTTGCTTGAGCCGGAATTTTGGCCGCGGGCCGGGCCGATGCGGTAGAGGCGGCGGCTTTGGGCGCCGGCTGGCTGGCGGCAGCGCGGGCATCATTGGCGCCGGTGGGATTGTAGATATCGACCACCACCTTGGGGCCGCTCTTGAAATGCCGGATCTTGGACGAGCTTGGAACGCTAAGGGTGACGGTGGTTTCACTGGCACCGACGCGCGCTTCGGCGGCGGGGACATTTGCGAGACGCCCGCGCCTGACCCGGCCCAATTCAATTTGCGCCGGGCGCGCAAAGATAATATCGGCGCGATTACCGCGCCGCGCAATTTTGTAGCCGACCGATTTTTTCCAATCGAACACCAGGCGCTGATAATCGGCATGGGCGCCAGTGCGGACGCCAACCGCTTCTGCGCCCACCGGGCGCGCCGCCGCCGGTGCAGTGCGCACCGCTGCCGGAGCGGGCGCCGTGGCAGCCGCCGAAGTGCCTCGCGGCGGCGGTTCCAGATCGACCACATCGACGGTTACCGTGCGGCCACGCTGATTGTAATTGAGGTCATAATTGCCGCGCAGCGGAAACACCACGGTGCGCCCGCCGTTCTGCAGGCTGGGCCTGCCGACATATTGGGAGATGGCGCCCGGAATTCCGTCGAAGTTGGATTGAACTGGCCGACCGAAGGCTACCACCAGCTGGCGGTTTGAAATGCTCGCCGTGAACGGCACCGGCGCCGGCCAACTGAAAGCGATGCGGCCATAGCCGTCGCCCTTGGATACGCGCACCGACACCGGATCGGCACTGGCGTGCACGGAGATCAGCATCGATACGGCTAATACAAATAATGTTGTGATGGCTTTCAAATTCAAAAAAACCCGTCAGTTTTCGCCGCCGACCGCCATTATCACGATATCGACGCGGCGAGACAACAATCGCCCTTGATCTTCGGCCAAACCGCGCAGCTTCGATGCGTGGGAATTTCCGAACCCAAAGGTGACAATTTGATCTCCGTAGCCGGCGCGCTTCAATTCATTGGCGACGGCAACGGCGCGCGCCAACGACAGCTCCCAGTCGGACTTATAGACCGATTCGCCGACATTGGCTTCCTCGGAATATCCGTTGATGCCGATTTGATTGTCGATGTGGCGAAGAACACCGCCAAGATCGAACAGCGCGGCACCGGCATCCTGGTTGATAGCAGCGCTTGTCGCCGCAAACAACTGGGCGCCCGGAAGCGAGATAATAAGTCGGTCTTCCAAGGGTACAATCAGACTGTTTTTCAATACCTCGGAGTGTTCGATCTTTTGTTTCAGAACGGCGGTCAGATAATCAAGATTAATCGCCCTTTTGCGAAACACCGAGGAGATATTGTATTGGGCGCTGGGCACTTTGGCGGGTTCCGCACGGGCCGGGTTCAGCGACTGCGACAAGGTGTCGATCATCTCTTTCCAGCGGTCGATTTTGACGTTCGACATAGAAAACAGCATGACAAAGAAGGTCAACAGCAACGCCACCAAATCGGTGAACGTCAACAGCCAGATTGCGCTCGGCTGAGAGGAGGATACGCGGAGATCACTGGCCATTGGAGCCGCCTTCCTGTGCAGGCAACGCTGGCGGCGGAATATTGTTTTCGTCCTTGGCCGCCGGCTTGGCCAAGGTTCCGGCCAGTGTTTTGTAAAACAAATCCACTTCATCGGTGGCGCGGGTAAAAAACCACATGGTAATTTTATTCGGCGCGCCGCCCCGAAGACCGATCGAGACCGTGTCTGGAGGTGCGCCCCGAGCCAGCATTTCCCGGGCCAACGATCCCGCCCGCGCCATTTGCAAAGTCTGGCCGGTTGGCAATTCGCCGGCGCCGGTTACCTCGGTGCCAACGACAAATTCCATATCGAAGCGGAGCCCGGGTGGGCGCCCATTCAAGGACGCGATGATGCGGTCAATCATGGGAATTTGCGCTTCGCGAATTTCCGCGCCATTACTATGGAATAAGGCGTCGGCGTCCATGACCACTCGCATGGACCGGCCTGGCGCCACTATTTCCACTTGTTCCACACCGAGGGCGGCCGCGAATAAGCCATCGATCCGGTCCTGAAACTCATCAGCCCCGATGAAGCGGCCGGCGCGCGAAGTGAACACGGTCAATTCGGTGCGCGGCTGGCGAACCGAGGCGAAAGTGGAGTTAAGGCTGTCCATCACGGCCTTTGATTTGATGTTTTCCGGAGTGGAAATGGACACCAGCAATATAAAAAAAGCCAATACCAACAGGTACAAGCTTAGAAATTGGATCGTGGTGGAGCGGGAATGCCCGCCGGTTTGATGCCCGCTATTGTCCGTCAAGGCCATGGCAATCAATCAATGTAATCAATCAAAATCAGCAAGCAATGCGTCGATGTCCTCCTGCTTTATGGCCTGGTCTTTGTTCTGTGGGCCCTGAAGCAGCTCATCATCGTTATGACCCACCCCGGTCGCCGCTTTCTTTTTTTGCGTCTTCTTCGGTGCCTTCGATTTACGCCCTTTTTTTCCGCTCGTATCCAGCGCCGAGATTAACTCATCAACGCGCGTTTCGATATTTTTTAGCGCGCCGACGACCTTGGTAATGCGTTGTCCGGTGATATCTTGGAAGCCGCAAGCTGTATAAATCTGTACCGTCAAATCGGCCAGCTTGTCTTCGTTATCACCACCCAATTCACCGCCGATTATATCGATTTTTTCGGCTGCCGACATGATCTCGTCGGTCGCCACTTCAGTTGCTTCAACGATCGCGTCCAATTCGTCGGACGCGGCCGGCAAATAATCCGATTTGACGTCTTCGGGCTTCAAATTTGCGATTTCCGCCTTGGCGGAGTTGATGATCTGGGAAACCTGCTCCAATTCGGTGCGCAGCCCAGTTTCGGATTCGGACGTTCGCTTAAGCGCCGAGGTGATCGCCTCCTCGACGATATGGGCGACCGCATCGATGTTGAAGCCGCCGCCGCGCTCCTCCTGGAGCGATTCCAAGCGGGCAAGCAGATTCTTATGGGCTTTCCGACTTACCATATTGCTTATCTTGAACCCGCCCAGTTAAATTTTTAGAACTCGCCGAGCACGCTTTCCATTTTGGACTTCAGCGTTTCGGCGTTAAACGGCTTCACAATGTAATTGGAAACGCCGGCTTCCTTGGCGGCAATTACGTTTTCCGACTTACTTTCGGCCGTCACCATAATGAACGGAATTTGTTTCAGTCCGTCGTCACCACGCACTTCCCGTAAAAGCTGGATCCCGGTCATTGGTTCCATATTCCAATCGGAAATGACCAGACCAAAATCGCCATCAAATTCACGCAATTTCTCCAGCGCCGCGGTGCCGTCTATAGCCTCCTCGACATTTTCGAAACTAAGCTGCTTCAAGAGATTGCGCATTATCCTGAGCATGGTCTTGTAATCGTCCACAATCAGGACCCGCATATTTGTATCAACAGCCATTTGTCTCTCCGTTCCTTATAACTATCAGCCAAAATCAAAATTGAGCTACATTTCCCCCGTGCAATGTAGATAGTTATTGTAGCCCCCTGATTACAACCTATTTTTCAATGGTCGCGTGACTTTTTTCTTGGTTACTGGTTCGCCGCGCCTCCGAGGTCTGCTCCCGGTAGCGGCAAGGAGCGCAATGTCGCGAGTTTGACGGTCACGTCCTTGGCCTTGGTGGAGTTCATTTGCGCCATAACGGGCGCGAGTTTGCGTTCCTTCATTCGCTCGGCAACGAGCAGCAAGGTATCCAAGTCCAGCTCTTCAAATATACGGGCCGCGTCCTTCGGTTTCATGTTTTCATAAATTTTCACGAGGCTGCGAATTTTGGTTTCTTCCTGGTCGTCATGCTTTTTGATGAGATTATCAATAGCGGCTTGAAGCCCCCGCAATTCCTGAATTTTTCGGTCTATCCTTTGCTCGGCAGCATTCAAAATGCCTTCCCGCAGCGACATTTCCTGAACGCTTTTTTCTAGATCTTCGCGCCGTTCCGCCAACTGCTGTAGCAAATCGATCTCGTTCTGGGTCAGCAGCGTGGGATCATTTTCCGGCGCCCTTGGATCGTTTTTGTCGAGATCGCCCTCCTCGGCATCGACAGCGTCTTTCTCGGCGTCCTGGCTGGCCTCGGCTTTGCCCTCTTCGGACTTGGGCGGCGCTTCCTTAGGCGGCTTCTGGGCCAAAACCGGCGCCACCTGCAACGCAGGCGGGCTTCCGTTGAAACTGTCGGATATACCGCTGACTTTTACCGTCAGCATCAGCGCGGCCACGAAAATTGTAACCGGCAATACCCTTATATGCGCAAATATTTTTCCCATAACCACCATACATATAATTTATTTAATACCGGATTGACGTTTAACACCGGCATTTATTCGTATTAGCGTACTGCGCGCAGCGCCTTCAACAATTCAAGCTCTTCATCGTTATTGCCGGCCAAATCGTTGTATTCTGACTGATCCGGGCGGCGGCTACGTTCGCCCGGAAGGGCGTTTTCGCCTCCGCGCACTGCGCCTTCCAGCCGGTCTGCCGTCCGGTCGCCGCGCTCCAGCAGATAATCCATATCGCCGATTAATGTTTCGGCCTTGGCAATCGTTTGCTGCAAGGAGCGCACTGAGTTTTCGGTCGCGGCGCGCAGTTGCGAGACGCCGGCCTCGGCGCGCTGGGTTGCCGAATTGAAGCTGGCCGCGAGTTTATCCAAATCTTTTTGATCGCGCCGAAGCGCTACGATACGCCGGTTAAGCGCAAACCCATACCCGATGGCCAGGACCAGAAGCACAATGAGAAATATATCCAAAGCGAAGGTCAATTTTGTGGTTTCTCCTTGGCAATACGTTCGACGATGCGCACGGCCATACTGTCGCCCGTGCGTCCCATATTACCCCGGAACATGGAAACGTCGCCGCATTTGATTTCAACAAAAGAATCCTTGGTCGTATTCAAGGGTATTTGCGATCCAACTTTTAGCGAGAAGATTTCGCCAAGTGTCATGGCCTGTTGATCAAGAACCGCCGTCAAATCCACATCGGTTTTCCATAATTCTTCGGCCAGATGGGTTTCCCAGATGGAATCACGACCGAATTTTTCGCCCATGAACATCTGCAACAGCAATTCGCGCACCGGTTCCAGCGTCGCGTGGGGGATCAAAAGTTCCAGCCGGCCGCCGCGATCTTCCATGTCGATGCGCAGTTTCGCCACGATCGCCGCATTCGAAGGGCGCGAAATGGTGGCGAAGCGGGGGTTGGTTTCCAAACGCTCGAAGCGGAAAGTCACCGGACTCAAAGGATCAAACGCCGCCGAAAGATCGGCCAGAACCACATGCACCATGCGCTCCACGAGATTGCGCTCGATTGTGGTGTAGGGCCGGCCCTCGATGCGCATGGCCGCAGTTCCCCGGCGACCGCCCAACAACACGTCAACGGTCGAGTAGATGAGCGATGAATCGACCGTCAGCAGCCCGAAATTGTCCCATTCCTCGGCCTTGAATACGCCGAGCATGGCGGGCAGCGGGATCGAATTCAGATAATCACCAAAACGTAGGCTGGCGATATTATCCAGCGACACCTCCACGTTGTCGGAGGTGAAATTGCGCAAAGACGTCGACATCATGCGCACCAGCCGGTCAAACACCACCTCAAGCATGGGCAGGCGTTCATAAGATACCAGCGCACTGTTGAGAATGGCCTGGATACCCGCGCGGTCGCCAGTATCTTCCTGCTCGTCATCAAAACCGAGCAGGCTGTCGATTTCATCCTGATTGAGGACGCGCGTGGTTTCGCGGCTGGAAGAGCCGCCGCCGCCGCCATCGTCCGTACCGCCGGAACCATCTGCGCCGACCATGGCTTCCCATTCGGCAGCAAGATCATCTTGATCGTCACCATCGCCATCGTCACCGGCCTCGCCGCCGTCACCGGCAGCCAGCTCCGATTCCAACTCGGCAGCCACTTCTTCTTGATCTACTTCTTCGTCGCCCGGAGGAACCGTCATATTTTTTTAGTCCCCACTTTCCACCATTTTTATGAATATATATCGAGATTGGTTAAGGTTTATTGTACAAGCATCTCCTTAAACAAAACGCCGTTGATTTTGGCCGGATGGGCCGCCGCTCTGACCCGGGTAAGCAATTCCTCGCGCAATCGGTACATGCCCGCAGATCCTTTCAGATCGTCGATCCTAAGCTCGCGGAGATAGACCTGAAAATTGTCTATGATGCGGGGCATAAGAGATTGTATTTTGGCGACATCGCCGGTGCCTTGCAGCTCCAAGCTTACCCGTATCTTCAAGAAGACCTGCTTTCGTCCACCGGTATTGAGCGTAACGATCATTTCCGGCATGTCGTGGAACACGGCGGGCCCTCCGCCTTCCGCATTCTCGCCATCTTCGCCGCCGGAAGCTTCTCCCCCGTCGGAACCTTCGGCTGTCTCTTCGCCGCCGCCCAAGAGCGGATCAAGCAGGCCGGTAAAAAATACCGCCGCCCCGGCGCCGATTACTAGAAAAACGACCAGGCCGACGATAATAAGAAGTTTCTTACTGCCACCTTTAGATTTTTCGCCGTCGCCTTCACCTTCGCCGTCTTCGTCGTCGTCATCAACTTCGTCGTCGTCATCAATTTCGTCGTCGGCCATACTACAATCCAATTTGACGGTGACTTAATTGCGAAAGCGCCGAAACTCTTGACGCGCCAAAGAATAAGTCCGGTTCGTTAAGAATCTATTGAGGTCGGTCAAACCAATAGGCGTTGCGCCGGCCACACTCGGGGCCAGCATATCAGAGGCCGGGCCGGGCGGGCAATAATTGCCGAGCGCTTGGGCGAAAAAGTTCGTGGGCCCGCGCCGCCAATCACCATTGTGGACATTAAACCATTGAAGAACAACAATTAATCATGTTGGCATGGATGCTGCAACTTTCCAGGCAACCAAGCTAATTGGAAAAATCCAATGCGAAAAGCAAAGGAACGGGAAAATGGAGACCTCAGCGTATATCGCGCTGTCGCGCCAAAGTGCGCTACGACGCGAACTGGATGTTGTCGCCCATAATTTGGCGAACATGAACACCACGGCTTTTAAAGCGTCGCGAATGATGTTCGTGGAGCATGTGGTTAAAAGTGAAGGCGGCGAGAGTTTCATACCAACGAAGCTGTCCTTCGCGCGTGATGTCGCGCAATATTACGACACCTCTGAAGGGCCAATCAAAACCACCGGCAATAAGCTTGACCTAGCACTTCGCAATGACGGCTATTTTGCAGTCGGGCCGAACGAAGCGAACGGTGCGCGGGCGCCCGACGGCGCAACGGAACTTTACACGCGCAACGGCCGGTTCTCGATAAGCGCCGATGGCGAAATGGTGACCCAGGGCGGCTTCACGGTATTGTCCGATGCCGGAACACCCATATTCTTCGCCCCCGGCGATCACGAAATCTCTGTATCCGCCGACGGTGTTGTTTCTACAAACAACGGCGTGCTGGCAAAAATGCGCGTGGTCCGTTTCGAAGACCAGCAATCGTTGAAACGCCAGGCCGGCGGAATGTTTACATCGGAAAATCCGCCCGAAGATGTGGAACGCCCGACGGTGATCCAAGGCGCGCTCGAATCCTCGAACATAAATCCGATCACCGAATTAACCAAAATGATCACAGTTCAGCGCGCCTATGATTCGGTGCGTTCCTTCATCGACCGAGAAGACCAGCGGCAGAAAAAAATGATCCAGCAAGCAGCGCCGAGCCGGTAACGCCTGATGGATAAAAACACCCTTGAATTGAAAGGACGTGAACAATGAGATCTCTTAACATCGCTGCAACCGGCATGCTCGCCCAGCAGCAAAACGTCGAAGTGATATCCAATAATATCGCCAATATGAACACCACCGCCTATATGCGGCGCCGGACCGAATTTCATGACCTGATTTATCAAAATCTACGCCGCGTCGGCTCGACCTCGTCGGATGCGGGCAACATTGTGCCATCCGGCGTGCAGCTCGGTCTCGGCGTCAAAATGGCATCGGTCTATCGGATCCATGAGCAGGGCAATCTGACCTCTACCGATAACACCTTCGATCTGGCCATCCAGGGCAACGGCTTTTTCCAAATTCAGATGCCCGATGGAACCACCGCCTTTTCCCGGGACGGCTCGTTTCAATTGAGCCCGACCGGACAAATCGTCACCCACGACGGCAATCTTCTGGTGCCCAACATCACGGTCAACACCAACGCCATTGACGTTACCGTCAATTCCACCGGCGAAGTGCTGGTCAAACTGCAAGGCCAGGTGGCGCCGGCGAATGCCGGGCAAATCCAATTGGCCTCGTTCCCCAACGATGCCGGCCTGGAAGCCATCGGCGATAATTTGTACCTGGAAACACCGGCATCAGGAACGCCGGCTGCCTCCTCGCCGGGCTCGTCCGGCTATGGAACCCTACTGCAGGGCTTCTTGGAGACGTCCAACGTCAATGCTGTTTCCGAAGTAACCGAGCTGATATCCGCGCAGCGCGCCTATGAAATGAATTCGAAGGTGATTAAGACATCCGACGAAATGATGGGCACGTTGAACCAGGTTAAGTAGGAGGCGATGATGAAAACGCTTACCCTTTTGGTTTCACTATTGGTGGCGCTGGCCACCACCGGTACCGTCGGCCACACGGCTGCGGCTCCCGAAGCCATCTTGAAAAACGCCGTCATTGTCGAAGGGCGTTACGTTACCCTTGGCGATTTGTTCGAAAATGCCGGGACGCGCGACGGCGCCAATGTTGCCTACGCACCGTCGCCCGGAAAGCGCGCCATATTTGATGCAAAATGGCTATATCGGGTGGCGCGCGCCCATGGCCTCAACTGGCGCCCGTTGAATATGAAGACGCGCGCCATCGTGGAGCGGGCCGGCCAGGAAATTCACCGCGCCGAAATTGTCGATGCGTTGATGTCTGAATTCAAGAACCGGGGGGCGGACGACGATATTGAAATCGATTTCGGCGGCCGGTCCATGCGCCTGTACGTAGCGGCCAACCGCCCGGCCACGGTCGGCATTGAAAGCCTGAACCACGATCCCAACACCGGCCGGTTTGTGGCGACCATTGCGGTGCCCGCCGGTGATCCGGCCGCACAAAGGCTGCGCATCACGGGCCGCGTCTTCACCCTCGTATCGGTGCCGGTGCTGAGCAAGAAACTGTACAGGGGCGATGTCATCCGTAAACATCATCTAGATTGGAAAAAAATTCGTAAAGCGAACGTATTGCGCCAGACCATAACCGAGGCCGAGCAGTTGATCGGCATGGCGGCCAAACGCCTGATCAGCAGCAACCGCCCGATCCGGCAGGCGCAAATTCGCCGGCCGATGCTGATCGCCAAGGGAGGCATCGTCACCATCCGGCTGAGCTACGCCAATATGAGCCTGACCGCCCAGGGCCGCTCTCTTGATGAGGGCAGCCTCGGCGACGTGGTTCGTATCACCAATTCGCAAAGCAAAAAAATTGTCGAAGCCCGCGTAACGGGAGCGAACAGAGTGCGGGTGCAAAGCCTCAGTGCCAGCGCTGTAAACTAGGAGTACAAAAATGATACCCCAATCCTTAAAGTCATTCCAGCGCGTCGCAATTATCTTCGTTGCCTTGGTAGCCTTATCGGCCTGCAACGTATTGACGCGCTTGTCAGAGGTTGGCGACGGACCCAAGGTTTCGGAAATCGCCAATCCCATAAAGCGGCCCCAATACCGGCCCGTCAGCATGCCGATGCCGGCGCCCCAGGAGATTTCCCACAAAGCCAATTCCCTTTGGCGGCCGGGCGCGCGCGCCTTCTTCCGCGATCAACGCGCCAATCAAGTCGGCGATATCTTGACCGTCAATTTGTCGATTTCAGACAGCGCCGCGCTCGACAACAAGACCACGCGGGAACGCGATGACAAGGAAGACGGTGATCTGACAAACCTGTTTGGGCTGGAAGGCGAATACGCCAAATTGTTGCCCCAAGCGATCGCGGCGGCGACCACGGTCAGCCTCGGCACCAAACATGAGACCACCGGCGACGGCGACATTGCACGTTCGGAAACTATAACTGTGTCCCTGGCGGCGATCGTCACGCAGATATTGCCGAATGGAAACCTGGTGGTTTTCGGCCGCCAAGAAATCAAGGTTAACGCCGAGTTGCGCGAGGTCATGGTGACCGGCGTCATCCGGCCAGAGGATGTTGATTACACGAATGCAATCAGCCACGAGAAAATCGCCGAGATGCGTGTTGCTTACGGCGGGCGGGGAACCCTTTCGGATCTCCAGCAGCCGCGCTACGGCACGCAACTCATCGATATTATCTTCCCGTTCTAATTCCAACCGAATTGGAACAACTCGGGCCGGCGGTTTTTCCGCCGGCCCATTTTTTTTATGAGCCGCCATGGCCAGGCGCTACGTCAATCGTCGCGGCGCATTTTTTCCGAGCGTTCGTGGCGCTCCTGGGCCTCGATACTCAAGGTCGCGATGGGCCGGGCTTCCAGCCTTTTGAGGCCAATGGGCTCGGCAGTTTCCTCGCAGAAACCGTAGGACCCATCCTCGATCCGCTCCAGCGCCTCATCGATCTTGTTGATCAGCTTGCGGGCGCGGTCACGGGTGCGCAGCTCTAAAGAGCGTTCAGTTTCGGTCGACGCCCGGTCGGTCAGATCGGCTTCGACCAAGCTGTCTTCTTTTAAGTGATGACGGGTTTCATCCGAATCGACCAGCAAATCGGATCGCCAGCGCAACAGCTTTTGACGGAAATATTCCTGCTGAAGCGGGCCCATGAACACTTCATTGTCTTCCGGCTTGTAGTCAGGCGGAAGTGTCGACATGATTTTTGTACCTCTTATTCGAAACCCTGTTTTCGGCGGCGAAATATAAATTTGCACGCCGGGCGGTCAAGCGATCATTTGCGAAAACCGCATTTTTCTCGTTCGTGCAATTTTGGGGAATAGCGGCATCAGGCCTGAAAATAGGCATTGCCGATGGTTAAATCGTGCGCGTCAGCTTGGCTAATTCGACCTCTGCACGAAGCTCAATTTCGTCAATCAGGGCGATCAATTGCGGATCATCGACCGAATCGCGCCGTTGCCGCAGGGTCTGGGCAAGGTTCTCCAATCGATTTTTGGAAACGGCACCGGCCAGAATTTGATCCCGAATTTCATCGAGCCGGTCAAGGATATCGACGCCGTAATGCACCATGCGCGCGCGCGCATCGGCCGGCGTTTCCGCATCGACTTCTTGGATCGATAATATCGATGCCACCGGGGCTACCGGAGCCGTTTCCGCAACCGACGGGACGCCGCCGGGCGCCGGCGGAGCTTTATTCAAATGCTCGGCGAAACGGGCACCGCCGGCTTTGTCCGACTGTTTCACTTTGCTGGCCGTCTTGGCGACCGTTTTACGAATTTCCGGGACCTTCATAGGGGCGCAGCATAGGCCAATTCGCAAAAATAGAAAACCCGTGAAATGGGCGATGATTACCACCAAGACCGCCCGGCAATAATTGCAGCCCAATCGCACTGGGATGGCTATTTACCATAATTCGGACAAAACCATTAAAAACAAACCATTGTTTTTCAATATGTTATGGAATTTTCGACTTGGCATCATGCTTGCTTCAATAGACCTGAAAGTTCGTCTGTTAATTGACACATCGGTGGGCCAAAACCATGTCACTCTATGGCGCATTCGCCGCTCCCTCACTGGGAATGCTGACACAAAGTTCCGCGTTCGGCACGATTTCCCAGAATATCACCAATATGAATACGGGCGGCTACAAGGCGGCCAATACCAGGTTCACCACGGTATTGGCTTCGACATTTGATTCCAACTCGGATATCGGCGGCGTGCGCGCGTTTCGCAAAGAAAATGTCAGCATCCAAGGCCGTCTTGTCTCGTCGACCAACAATCTCGATATCGCCATCAACGGCAGCGGGTTATTTGCGCTCAATTCGGACGTCGGCGGCGGCGGCGATGATCTCTATACACGTGACGGCGCTTTTCAATTAACGAAAAACGGCACCGACACCGTTACGACGAATGGCGTTACCTCAACCGTCGATAAGGCCTATTTGACCGATAAAAACGGCCATTTTGTTCAGGGCTGGAGCCCCGACGCGTCCGGCGTCTTTTCCACCAGCAGCGCGCCGGGCGCCATCCGTCTGGACCAGAACGCCTTCAACAGCAATGCCGCGGCGACCACAACTGCGTCGCTGGCCGTCAATCTTCCCGCCATCGCCAGTCCCGGTGACACCAAGATCACCAAAGCAAGCGCCTACGATTCCGCCGGCACGCAAAGATCCTTTGAATTGGTTTGGACGCGCGGAACCGTGGCGCAGCAATGGGACGTGCATGTCCGATCGGCCGCCGACGCCGATCCCGATACTTCGGTAACCTCGGCAAGCACCTCGCCCAATCTTTCGTCGCCGCAATCGCTTACTTTTAGTTCGACCGGCGGCCTTCCTTCGGGCACCACGGTCGCCATGGCCGTCAATTATGCAACCGATCCCGATCTGTCGTTCACTTTGGATATCGAGAACGTCACTTCGATCGGCGATCAATTCCTGTATTTTGATTTCCAGGCTGACGGCCGCGGGCCCGGCACCTTAAAAGACTACAAATTTGACGCCGAGGGGCAAATCGTTGGCCAGTTCACCAACGGCACCGAGCGGGCACTGTATAAGATGCCCCTGGCGACGTTTGTTAATCCCGATGGGCTAGATGTTATCCAGGGCAACCTTTATGCCGCGTCTGGCCCATCCGGATCCGCGACCTTACGCCAGGTTCGCGACCCATTGGTAACCGTTAATACGGCGACCGGTAACAACCAGGAACGATTCGAGTTCGCGTTCTTCGTTCCCCATGCCAACGAATTAGCAAATACCAATTTGCAGAACGAATTTACCAACATGATCATGACGCAACAGGCCTACAACTCCGCCGCTACGTTGTTCTCCACGGTCAACGAAATGACCCAGACGGCGGCCAATCTGAAGTCTTAACGGGCGCTGTTGTTCCGGCCTGAGGCCGGGCCGGCCCCACACCACCCTACCCGGCATTTATTTCCCAGCGGCGCGCCAGGCGCCATCGCGGGGCCTCGTAATTCCCGCCATAATTCCCGCAAGCCACTGATTGTAAATATTTTTTTAACAAACACAGTTTGGCATGGTTTTCGCATTTATATATCGGAAATAGGCGCAAATGGTTCATTCGAGCTTCCGCGCAAAGGATAAAAGTAATGGTGGGACTTAAATTGAAACCCGAAATCAAGATCGCCGGAAGCGGTATGATCAAAGCCCTATCCGGTCTGTTTGCGGTGACGAGCCTGGCCTTGGCGCTGTTGACCGCAGCCGCCAATCCGGGCAATGCCGCGTCGCGCATCAAGGACGTCACCAATTTTGAAGGCATTCGCGACAACCTGCTGGTCGGCTACGGGTTGGTGGTCGGACTCAACAATACCGGTGACACCCTTTCCGATGGGCATTTCACCAAGCAAAGCCTGCTGGCCATGCTGGAACGGCTGGGCGTCAAACCGACCGAGGCCGGATTAAGCTCGAAAAACGTTGCCGCCGTCATGATCACCGCCTCGTTGCCGGCTTTCGCCCGCCAGGGCAGCCGCTTCGACGTCACCGTCAGCGCCCTCGGCGATTCGGCGAGCCTGCTCGGCGGAACCCTGCTGGTCTCACCGCTTCTCGGCGCCGACGGCGAAGTCTACGGCGTCGCCCAAGGCCAGGTGGCGGTCGGCGGTTTCAGCGCCGGCGGCGATGCCGAAACGGTAACCAAAGGTGTCCCCACCAGTGCCCGCATCGCCAACGGCGCTATCGTCGAGCGGGAATTGAATTTTGACCTTTCCTCGCTGAAGACGATCCGCATCAGCCTTCGCAATCCCGATCTAACCACGGCGCGGCGTATCGCCCAGGCAATGAACGCCTTCCTCGGAACAGACGCGGCACAGCCCAGCGATCCCGGCACCGTCCAGCTCCGCGTGCCGCGCGGATATGAAAACAACGTAGTCGGGCTGCTGACTGATCTGGAGCAATTGCGGGTCGAGCCGGACCAGCTGGCGCGCATCATAATTGACGAGCAATCAGGCACCATTGTTATGGGCGAAAACGTCCGCATTTCAACGGTGGCCATCGCCCAGGGCAGCCTGACAATCCGCATCACCGAAACCGCGCAGGTCTCGCAGCCCGGCCCCTTCGCCGAGGTTGGTGACACAACCACCGTCGCCAGGACCGATATTCAGGTCGATGAGGGCGCAGACAACAAACTGTCGGTCGTCAGTTCCGGCGTGACACTGCAGGATTTGATCAATGGCCTCAACTCGCTGGGTATCGGGCCGCGTGATCTGATTACCATTTTGCAGGCAGTCAAGGCCGCCGGCGCCCTGCAAGCTGAAATTCAGGTGATGTAATGGAAGCGCAAGCATTCATCGGTGTCGGCCTCGACGCCTACAAGTCATCCCGGGTTCCGCCGCAACTGGGCAAGATCAATAGCGCCGCCCAGGCCGAAAAGACAGCGCAGGAATTTGAAGCCTTTTTCCTCGGCCAGATGTTGCAGCCGATGTTCGAAGGACTGGGTGCCGAAGCGCCTTTTGGCGGCGGGCACGCGGAAAAAATCTGGCGCAACATGATGGTAGATGAAATGGGCAAGGCCATGGCCGAGGCCGGCGGCATCGGCATCGCCGATTCCGTGCAACAGGAAATCCTTCGCCTTCAGGAGGCAGAGCAATGAGCACGGAAAATAAAGCCCAAGATTTTTTGGACCTCACCGGTCAATTGAGCCGACTTGTAAAGCGCGAAAACGAATTGCTGAAAACGCCTGGCCGGGCCGATGGGCTGAAGGATGTTTTGGTCCAAAAACAGGCACTGAGCGACGCCTATGAGCAACAGCTCCATTACTTCGCCGAGCCCAAGGTCACCGATGAACTGGACCCGGTGGAGCGATCAAGAATCAAGGAAGCTATTACCGCCCTGACCGCCATGATGGATGAAAACAAGAACCGCCTGGAAGCCAAAATCGAAGCCGCAAAGCACGTCTTCGAGATCATCGCCAACGTGGCGAAGGATATTCGGCAAAAGCAATCTGGTGTCTACGGACGTTCGGGCGGAATGGGTGACAATGCACGCCAACCCTATGCCCCGGCCGTATCGGTCGGCTTGAACCAAGAATTTTAACCGGGAAACGGACGCCATACCGTGTCGCTAGAAGTTACCCTTCAAAATGCCATTAGCGGGCTGCAAACCGCCAAGCAGTCGCTACAGGTCATTTCCAATAACGTCGCCAACGTAAACACCGAAGGCTATACGCGCAAAATCATCGAGCCGACGTCGCGGGTAATATCAGGTGTTGGCTTTGGCGTTGAATTGGCGAATTCCACGCGCAATGTGGATGCCGGTATCCTGCGCCAATTGCGCACCGAAACCAGCACATTCGAGCGGCTGACCGTCAAGGAAAGCTTCCTGAGCCAGATCAACTCGTTCTTCGGGCGGCCCGAAGACAACAATTCGATTACCCATCTATTGTCCGATCTTGGCGCCCAATTCGATTCGCTAGCGGTGACGCCGGAAACCGAAGCCACCCAGTTCCTGACGGTCAAAGCGGCCTCCGATGTTCTTAACGAATTGGAACGCATGTCCGATGAAATCCAACGTCTGCGCTCCGACGCCAACATCAAAATCGACGGTGCCATTACCGAATTCAACAATGCCGCGGATATCATTGTTGCGCTCAACTCGGACGTCATTCAGTTCAACGCATCGAACATTTCCATCGCCGAGCTACAGGATCAGCGCGATAAAGCCATCAACACCCTGACCGGAATTATGGACATCAAATATTTCGAAAAGGGCGACGGCAGCATCACGGTTTTTTCGGGCGGCGGCGCGACGCTGATAGACGGGCAGACGCAAGCGCTCAGCTACAACCGCCCGTCTTCGATGTCGCCGACGCTGGTCTATACGCCTACTAGCGCCACCAACTATTTGGCGCCCGGCGAGAGCGGGCATCCAGTCGGCGGCGTCCCCGGTATTTTTGTCGGCGAGGAAATCAAATCCGGCGACATTACTTCAACGCTGTCGTCAGGAAAATTGAAGGGATTGGTGGATCTTCGCGATACGGATTTGCCCAGCCTTCAGGCGCAATTGGACGAATTGGCGGAAAAACTGAAGACCGAATTGAACGGCGTTCACAACAAGGGCGCCGGGTATCCGCCGCTGTCGACCATGACCGGCGACCGCTACGTGCAGACTGGCTCCACCTTTGCCGGCACCGGCATTATCCGCATTGGTATCGTCAATGATGCGGGCGTCTTGCAGGAAGATTTGAACCTCACCATGTCCTCCTATTCGACCGTCGGCACGCTGGCCACGGCTATAGATGCCATGACCAACCTCTCAGCGTCGGTCAATTCCGATGGCCATTTACAATTGACGGGGCAAAACGATTTCAGAGTGGTGATCAACGAATTGACCAGCTCGGTTAGCGGCGCCGGCGATCTGAGCAAAGGATTTTCGGACTTTTTCGGGCTGAACAATCTTATCGATTCGACCGAAAACTATTCCAAGTACCGCACCGACCGGTCTACCAGTTCGTCATCTGCGGTGGTCACCACCGGCGGCACGTTGCAATTCTCCGGCAACGATGGCACCGCTTGGACAACCACCGTCGCCTACAGCGCCAACGACACCCTCGCTCAATTGACAACGGCGATCAACGCCAACGCGACATTAACCACGGAAGGTGTGGTGGCCCAAGTGATATCCGACGGCACCGGCTTCCGGCTGGAAATTTCGGATTCGGCCGGTGATAGTTTTGCCATCGCCGAATCGGCAAGCGGCACCGTTTTGGCCGATACCGGATTGCGCACCGACGCCCGCGGTATCGCCAACCGGCTCAGCGTCCGCTCCGATATCGTCAACTCGACCTTCCTGGTTTCCAGAGGTGCGTTACAATCCAATACGTTCGAATCGTCGAGCAGCCTGACCATCACCGACCCGGCCGCCGCCCTGTCGGCCGGCGGCGCCACTGCCGGCGGCACGCTGACCTTCACGATTGATGCCTCCACTTCGACAACGGTCTCCTATACCACTGCCAGCACGCTCAACGCGGTGGTTACGGCGATCAATTCCGATGCCACGCTGCAGGCCGCAAGCATTACCGCCGAGGCAATCATCAGCGGCGCCAATTACCGCCTTAAAATTGTTGACGGCGGCGGCGAGAATTTCTGGGTTGCCGATTCGGGCAGCACCGGCGGGCTCGTGGTCGATACCACCCAAGGTGTATCGGTTGGCGACGGCTCCGTGGCCAGAGATTTGGCGGCTGAATTCGCGACCACGGTCTCCTTCCTGTCAGCGCCGGCGGACGGCGGCGGATTGTCAGCGTCGGACACCACATTCGCGGACTATTCGGCGAGCATTCTGTCCTTTAATTCAGCCATTGTATCTTCGGTGGAGACCGATCTTTCGTTCCAGACCAATCTGAAGAACGAATTGTTCTCCAAGCACACGTCGATCAGCGGCGTCAACATGGATGAAGAATTGGCGAACCTGATCATATTTGAGCAAGCCTACCTTGCGGCCGCGCGCATGATCACGACGACGCAGGAACTGTTCAAAGTTCTGACCAACATGGTGCGTGGTTAGGGGAGGAATAGAAAATGCCAGCACGCATAGCCGATCTCGCCTCTAACAGACTTGTGCAGTCCACAATCGTGAGCACGCAACAGCGCCTGGCTGATCGCCAGTTAGAGATCAGCACCATGCAAAAATCGCAAGATTATGCGGGTATTTCGGATAATTCCAGCCGCCTGGTAACGCTCGAGGCGTCACGCACCCGGATCAACAAATTTATGTCCGAACACACTTTTGTTCAGCTTCGCATGGACACCATGCTGAACAGTGTCGATGCCTTGAAAAGTACGCTCAACGATGTCCGCAAGCTGCTGCGCGAAGCGCTTGACGACGGCACCATTCCGACCGGCATAAACAAGGACGATTTCGCCAATGTCAAAATGGCCGAGATCGAAGATTTTTTGAATGTGCGCGTGAATGGGCGGTATTTGTTTGCCGGCTCGAAAACCGAAACCAAACCGGTTCAGGCAGGCAATCTGGACACCGCGCCGACGTTTGACGCCAGCAACAACACGACCGCTGAGCCAAGTTTTTATTATCAAGGCGACGACACCACATTGAAGGCCCGCATCGACGAAGGCGTCGAAATCAATTACGGCGTCACCGCAGCCGATTCGGGTTTCGAAAAACTTATCCGCGCCGTTCGAATTATGAAGTCGGTCGACGTGGGCGACGCAAACTATATCGCCAAGTATCAGGATGCACTGGATCTGGTAATATCGGCGGAAGAACGCTTCCAGGCGGTGGAGCTGGATATCGGCACCAAGATTCAGCAACTCGATTCGACTAACACCAAGCTTGACGATTCCCGCAACTTCTTGAGCGGCATCATTTCGGACATCGAAAGCGTCGATACTTTTACGGCCATCGCCGAGTTGACCCAAGACCAGACTATGCTGGAAGCCTCTTACTCCACCTTGGTGCGGCTTAGCCGGCTTAACTTAACTTCGTTCTTCTAAGGGAATCAGGAGACTTCACTAAACTTTGTAAATAACCACTTGTTAACTAGATGGAGGTACTATGACCATGTCGAAACCTGCACTCGACACAACTAGACGAAAAATAAGGTGGCGAAAATGCGCCGACGTGAAAATGATAAAACCAATGTATTTTCAATACCTTAACGTATTGAGATCCTCTTGCGTATCGAGGAGGATTTCATTATGATGTCGCACGTGACTGTAAAAGCCATGGTCATGCGCTTAGGCATCGCATTCCGTGCACATTGCGGACCGTTGAGCCCGGCAGGCAGAAGGGCTTGTAGATCAGAACCTAGAATAGGAGCTTTAACTCATGGCTGAAGAAGGTGTTAATCTATCCGGTGCAACTCGTACCAACCTACTCGCGCTGAAGAACACAACCAGTTTGATCGCGAGAACCCAAGAACGTCTATCGACGGGCTTGCGCGTAAACAGTGCCATTGACGATGCCATCTCGTTTTTCCAGGCGCGAAGCCTGTCAGATCGGGCCGGCGATTTGTCGGTGTTGAAAGACAGTATCGATCAGGGCGTCTCCTCGGTCGAAACGGCGGTGGCTGGTATTGAAGCCATCACCGACATTGTCACGCAGATGAAAGGTATTGCGCTATCGGCGAAATCCGATGCCAATATCGAAAACCGTTCGAAGTCTGCTGTCCAGTTCAACGATCTCAGGTTACAGCTTGACAACCTGGCGAACGATTCCAGCTACAAAGGCACCAACATGCTCAAGGGCTCGCCCGCGAACTTGAAGGTGACGTTTAGTGAGGATGGTTCTTCGACGTTGACCATTTCCGGTGTTTCCTCGGATGCGTCCGGGCTTTCGATTACCACGGCGGCTTCCGATTGGGCCGCTGATGGCAATATTGACACCGCGATCAACGATCTTGACAGTGCCCTTTCCACGTTGCGCTCAACCGCGTCGACGATGGGTTCAAACGCCAGTGTGCTTAGCTTGCGCTTGGACTTCACGACGCAGTTGGTCAATTCGCTGGAAGAAGGCGCCGCCAAATTCGTGAACGCAGACCTCAATACAGAATCGGCCAACCTGCTGACCCTGCAAACCAGGCAGCAGCTCGGTACTATCGGGCTAAGTATCGCCCAGCAATCCGAGCAGTCGATCCTGAGATTGTTCTAATTAAATCACGAACTTACTTGATAAAATATCGGAAACGGGAAGCCCCAGGGCTTCCCGTTTTTCGTTTTGGTTAGGAAATTCACCCAGGCTGGATTACTATTCCATGCGAATCATAAATGCGTGATGATTCACCAGTATTTAACGTCCTTGGTGTTTAATCAGCCTACCAATTCGGGAAACAACGCAAACCCCACATGGGGACAATAAAGAAAGGCTGCAGAAATCCATGCCGCTCAAACTCACCTTAAAGCCGGATGAAAAAGTCTTGATCGGCACCGCCGTTCTAACGAACGCGGGGCCCAAGGCCGAGATCATCATACAAAACACCGTTCCGGTTCTCAGGGAAAAGGACATCATATCGGAGGAAAAAGCCGATACGGTGGTGAAAAAAATCTACTTCGTAATATTGAGCATGTACGTGGATTCGAAAAACGAACAAAAATTTCACGATATTTACTTTAAATTAGTGAAAGAGCTGTTTAATGCGTGTCCGGATCAGGTGATCCTGGCTTTGGTTATGGAAGTCTCTCAAAAGATACTTGAAGGAAACCATTACCAAGCCTTGAAAGCGTGTAAGAAACTACTCAAATTTGAAGCGGAGTTGTTGGCTAATGTCCCAGGATAAAATACAAGCTTACGCACAAACGCAGAAGTCCTCGCTGTCCCCCAGGGAAGTCGAGGCGATGGCCTTCACCAAGGCCGCGTTAATGCTCGAGGAAGCAAAAAACAACACTGACGACTATGATAGCTACGCGTCGGCGTTGAAGTTCAACCAACTGCTTTGGACCATCATCCAGGCAGATATTGTTGACAAGGAAAATGAGCTGCCGCCGCAGCTGAAGGCCAATATTCTGAGCCTGAGCATTTTTGTCGACAAGCAAACCGTGAAGGCTTTGGCCGACACCAAAACCCGGCACATCGATTCGCTCATCGACATCAACAAAAATTTGGCCGAAGGCTTGATGGTCAAGGTTGAAAGTGAAATGGAAGCAAAACCAGAACCCGCTCCTGCACAAGCAAGTTCCGGCCTCTCGGTTTAGCCGCTGCCAAGCGCAGCCCGATCTCAAATGAACCAGGGCGGCTTTTGCCGCCCTTTTTCATGCCCGCACCTCGCCAGCGCCCGGCAAAAGCTGCCCACCAGCGGGACAGCCGGGCCGTGAAGCGCTGACATCCTGGGACAAGTTTTCAACCTAAAATTAATTAAATTCTTTAATTTCAACGCGTTAAACCCTTCTCTCAACTTGGCCTGATCCTTGCTCTTATTGGTAAGCAATTATGCGCCAGGAATGATCAAGTATGAGCGAAGCCGCCAACATTATCAGCAAAGCGACCCAGGTCCCGGACATTGTCCGTGGCGTTGGCGCCGCCGGCGGCGCTGATCTGCAGCTTGCGGACAGCTATCAGTTTTCCTCAATCTTGCGGCACCTGGTCGACACCCCGGAAAAAACCCTCGAAGCGGCCAAGGGGCCTGAGAAAGACGCGGAACCGGCGTTCCGTCCCAAGACTGTCGAAGACACGCGCAATGCCGACGACAATCATGGCCAGGATTTGGGCGACCAGCGCGGTGCCTCGGATAACTTTACCGAACAAGCGGCACCGGTACCGGAGAACAACGCCCGCCAGGACGATCATGCTTCCCAGAATGCCCAATCGCCCGACGAGCCGGCGGCGCCGACACCGGCCGATGATGACACAGCTCCTGCTATCCAAGTGCCCGAGCGCGCCGAATTGGCGCCCGCCGAAGACGCCATCGATGATTTCGTAGCGGCCGTTCTGACACCCCATGCCGCGCCGGCGCGCACCAGCGTACCTGTGGCCAACCCAGCCGAAACCGCCACCGCAAAACTCGTAGCATTGGCGGACAGCGCAAACGGCAAGGCACTGGACACCAATCCCGGTCAGATAACATCGAAGGCGGCTCAGAAAACCGTGAAGGAATTCACCCCACCGCCACAGCCGCAAACCGCAGGCAATATCCTCAAGTCCCATCAGGAACAATCATTGGCGCAAAAATTGGGGCTGGCACAGGCGCTTTCGGTGCATGTGGACAAAGGTATCGACACCGGCGCAGCGCGCTCCACGCCGCTCCATACATTAGCCAAGGGCGCCCACTTGGCCCAGTTCGACAATTCCGGAACCAATGAGAACTTCGTCGGCGGCAACGGAGCCAAAGGCAATGCCAACGGCGAAAATGCCTCCTCCGACCGCAAGGCGCCCACCAACCATGGTGGCATACCTAGCGACAAGGCCTTCGGCCAGAACACCACCGCTGATCCGTCCGTGAATTTCGGCCAATCAGTACGCGCCCAGGCAGCCATAGCGGGCTTGCAACAGGCCGCAGCTGCTTCCGGCACGAGCCCCAAAGCCTTGCCGATTAACGTGGACTTGACCAACTTGAACGCGGTTGGTGCCTCCAACGGCCCCAGCCAAATATCGCAAACTGCCAAGGCCGATCCGCTAACCGCCGCGCGCCAGCCACAGAAACCGCCGGTCCCGGTCGAGCAGGTCGCCGTCAACATTAAGAACGCGATTGGCGAGGGTGCCGACAAGATCAATATCAAATTGAACCCGGCAAGCTTGGGCCGGGTCGAAGTTCGTATGGAAATCGCCAAGGACGGGCAGCTTTCCGCGGTAATCCTGGCTGAGAAGCCGGAAACCCTGGATATGCTGCGCAGCGATGTGCGCGGATTGGAACGCGCCCTTCAGGAAGCTGGTCTGAAAACCGACTCCGGCAGCTTGAACTTCGGGCTCAAGAGCCAAAATAGCGACACCGCCGAAGCCGGCCACGATTGCGAAGACACCCATACCGGACAGCCGAACGAAAATTCCGGCAAGCCGGACGACGACAAAGGGAATCCCGGGCAAATGCATCCGGGAATCTACGGACAAAACCAAAGCCGCAATGGCGGCATCGATATTAGAGTCTAGGTGGACTGAAAAATGGCTGAAACATCTGTAATAGATCCAAACGTGGCCGCCGCCACCGCTGCGGAAGGCCAGACCCGGTCGCAAAAGGCCGGTGCCGGGCTGGCCGCGGACCTGGATTCGTTTCTTCTTCTGCTCACCACGCAGTTGAAGAACCAGGATCCCTTGTCGCCGTTGGAGCCAACCGAATTCACTGGCCAACTGGTGCAATTCGCCGCCGTCGAGCAACAGATTTCGACCAACGACCACATGGAACAGTTGGTCAAACTCCAGAACGCGTCATTAGCGGCATCAATTATCGGCTTCGTCGGCACCGATGTGGAAGCCGAAATTAACCAGGTCCCGCTACAGAATGGCGAGGGCAACTTCACCTACACGCTTTCGAGCAACGCCAAGAATGTCGTCATGAGCATCACCGACGACAAAGGCAAAATCATGCTCACCAAGGCGGGCGAACGCACCGCCGGCGACCATGAATTCGTATGGGACGGCAAAGATGTCAACGGACAACAGGTGCCCGACGGCGGCTACAACGTTTCGGTGACGCCGATCGGATTTGAAGGGGCGCCGGTCACGGCAAAGGTCAAAATACGCGGCCATGTCTCCGGCGTAACCATGGGTAGCGGTAACGCCACGCTCGATGTGGGCGGCGTTTCAATACCCCTCGATAAGGTTCTCTCAATCAAGGAACCAACAACAGGTTTGGGTCTTTAATCAAACCGAATGAAGTGGTGGAAACCCCAAAATAAGGGCGAAACGTGAAAATGATTTTAGGACAAAAGCACCCCGAAAGAGGAGGAAAACAAAAATGAGTATCTATGGTGCGATGTTCTCGGGCGTTTCCGGACTGAATGCCAATTCGCAGGCACTTGGTGCTATCGCTGATAACATCACAAACGTGAATACCATCGGTTACAAGGCAACGGAAGTTCGCTTCCAGACCCTGGTGACATCCCAGGCGAGCGTCAACAACTACTCCCCTGGCGGCGTTCAACAGCGCCCGTTTGCGGCCGTTGATGTGCAAGGCTTGTTTCAGTCGAGCACCAACGCCACCGATCTGGGCATTTCCGGCAGTGGCTTCTTCGTCGTCAACGAAACCAATGCGCACGACGGCACCACGGGCTTCAAATTCACCCGCGCCGGCGCCTTCAATCCCGATAAGAGTGGTTATTTGCGGAACACGGCCGGTTATTACCTGCAAGGTTACAAAACCAACTCGCTCGGCCAGACGGTGGATGCCAACAACGCGTCGTTCAATCCTGATCCAACAGTGTTTACCAATCTGGAAACCATCCGATTGAACAATATCGGTGGTACCGCCGATGCGACCGACAACCTGACCTTCGGCGCCAATCTGCCAGCGGAAACATCGGTCGGCAACACAAGCAACACAACCATCCAGGTCTTTGATTCCTTGGGCGTCGCCCATAATCTGCAGCTAATCTGGTCCAAGACCACCAACAACCAGTGGGATTTGTCCATTGAACCGCCGACCCAGGCCGCATCTTCGATCCTGACCTCTTCGTCGGGCGGCGTTTATGCCGCCTCCGGGCGGCTCGACGTGACAACCACACCGGCAGATGGCGAGACCATCACGGTCACCTTCAATACCTCGTCATCGGGGGCATCCACGTCGGTGACCTTCGAATTTGCTGAAACATCGAATGCGGCGACCACCAGCGGCGGCGTTGCCATCAGCTTCTCCAGCGCCAACGGCGCATCTGGCGCCGTGACCGCCTTGGTGGCGGCGTTGAATGCTTCGGATGTCGCGGTGACCTTGGGGGCTTCAACAACCGGCATAGCCCGGTTCAAGGTCAACGGATCCTCGTCCAGCCGCATCGATATCCTTAACACGGTTGTCGCCTCCAGCACTGGTGGCTCCGATGCCAATGCCTTTGATATAACCATCAACGCCTCCAACGCGGCGAGCATGCGCCAAGCCGGCGCCGGCGCCTTTACGATCCGCGATCTGGATTTGAACGTAACATCCACGCCCGGCATCAGTTTTGACGGCAGCGGCATTCCGTCGGCCTACAATATCGATGATATCGCTATCGATCTGACCAATGGCGCCGCTGATCTGGCCATCGATTTCGACTTCGGCACGGTCGGTCAGGCGGACGGCATCGTGCAGTTTGCGGCGGCCTATAACCCGACCTTTATCGATACCGATGGCGCCGCGTTCGGCCAATTCTCAGGCGTCACGATTTCAGAAGCGGGCCTTGTGACCGCCTTGTTCGAGAATGGCGATATCCGGCCAATTTTCAAGATGCCGGTGGCCACCTTCCCGAACCCCGGCGGATTGGGTTCCAACACCGGTAACGTATACAACCAAACCGACTTTTCAGGCCTGTTCTTCCTAAGGACGGCCGGTCAGGGCGGCGCCGGAACGGTACAGAATTCAGTGCTGGAATCCTCGACCGTCGATATCGCCAAAGAATTTACCAGCATGATCACCACCCAGCGGGCCTATTCGGCGAGCGCCAAGATTATCTCGACCGCCGATCAGATGCTCGATGAGCTTGTCAGGATCAAGCGTTAACCAGTTTCACGCCCACCACCAAACTTCCCCGGTATGGCTTTGGCCATACCGGGGTTTTTTTTGTTTGGAGGCGGGGACGGTGGCGGCTTCGTTTTACCGGTCCTTAACCTTAACCGCAGACAATGGGACCCAATTCGGCTTTTGGCCGGACCGGCAACCAGCGGCAAGCTGGGGCAAGCAATTATAGGACGGGCGATGAATCATATGCACAAGGGCCCGGTGGCCCAGGACCCCCGCCGCCGGTTCGGCACCGGCGCCATCAGGCCGGCGCGCCGCAAGGTGACGATTGACGAGTTGATAGCCATCGGCAACCGCTACCACAAAGAAGGCGAATTGCGCGACGCCGAAACCATATTTCGGAAAGTCCTGGAAGTGATTCCCAACCACCCCGTGGCGCTTCAATTTTTGGGCGTGATTGCCCACCAGACGGAAAATTTCGATGCCGCCATATCCTTGATCAACCGGGCCATCGAAAGCGCCCCCGACTATCATCAAGCCTATAACAATCTGGGCAACGCCTATGAGGCGAAGGGCGAGATGGAAAAGGCATTGGAAGTTTATCAAAAGGCCCTGGACCTGGACCCGGACTATTTCGATGCCAATTTCAATATGGGCATCGCCCAGCGCCATCTTCGCCAGTTCGAAGACGCCGCCGAAAGCTTCCAGCGATGTATCGAGTTTGACCCTCGTTGCGCAGATGCCCATTACGAGCTGGGTTTTGCCCGCCAACGGCTGGGCGACCGGGTAAAAGCGCAAATCTCCTATCAAGTGGCGCTTAACCTGGATCCCGATCATGCCGACGCAAGGGTGGCCCTAGGCGAAATTTTTACCACCGTGGGCCGGGTCGAAGAAGCTATAGAGGAATATAATGTCGGGCTCGAAACCCAACCGGACCATCTCAAGCTGCTGGCCGAGAAAGGCGTTGCGCAACGCAAGATCGGATTGCTGGAGGAATCTCTGGCGACCATCGAAAAAGCGCAGGAACTTAATCCCGAAGCCATTTCGACGATGCTGGCCCTTGGATCGGCCTATCAGACCATCGGCGACATCACCAAGGCCACCGAAAGCTATATGAAGGCCGTCGAGATGATGCCCCATTCGGAGGCGCCGCATAAATGTCTGTTGTTCGTACTGCTCAACGTTCCCGGTCTCTCGGCCCAGGAATTGTTCGACATCCACCGCCAGGTGCGCGGCCCCTTCGATAAACCCGAATTCACAGCCAAATCCTTTCCCGAACGGAACCGCGATCCGGACCGCCGGCTGCGTATTGGTTACGTGTCGTCCGATTTCCGGACCCACGTGGTTGCCATGAACATTCTCCCCGTCATGGTCCATCACGACCACGAGGCGTTCGAAGTTTTCCTCTATGGGCAGGTGGAATACCCTGACCAAATCACCGACGAGTTTAAAAAGATTTCCGAGCATTATCGTTCGACCATGCAGAAATCGAACGACGAAGTCGCCGCCATGATCGAAGAAGACGAGATCGATATCGTCATCTATTTGGCCGGCAGGTTCGACGAGAACCGGCCCATCGTGGCCACCTACCGGCCAGCGCCGATCCAAGTCAGTTACCACGATTGCGCCACTTCCGGGCTTGAGGCGATGGACTATTATCTGACCGATGAAATCCTGCACCCCCGGGATACGCCGGAGAAATTTACTGAGGCTCTCTACCGGTTGCCAGTCTACTACCAATATCCAGTTCAGGAGGGTTTGCCGGAAATCAAGCCGGCGCCGGTAATCGAAAACGGCTACGTTACCTTCGGCTGCCTTAACAAGCCGGAAAAGCTCAACGATCAGGTTATTGCGCTCTGGTCCCGGGTCTTGGATGCGGTGCCCAATAGCCGACTCTATTTGAAATACTTCAATCATTACAGCCAGGAATCCATGCGAAAACGCTGGGAAAATAAGTTTGCCGACCATGGCATCGGTGCCGACCGGCTGATTTTCAACAGCGGCATGGATGATCGAGCCAGCCACCTAGAGCTGTATAGCGCCATGGATATTGCGCTGGACCCGTTCCCTTTCAACGGCGCCACGACCACTTTTGAAGCGATGACCATGGGGATGCCGGTCATTACCCTGCTGGGCAGCAATTTTGTCGACCGGGTGGCGGCATCCATCGCCACCCATGCCGGGTTCCCGGAATTCATTGCCAAAACCAAAGACGACTATGTTGCCCTCGCGGTTGAAATGGCAAGCGATCCGGTAAAACTCAATGCCCTGCGCCAGGGCATGCGCGATGCGTTGCACCAATCGGATATCTGTGATTCAGAGCCCTATGCGCGGAGCGTGGAAGCAGCCTTTCGAGACATGTGGCGCACCTGGATCGAAACCGGCGGCTACAAGGAAATATAGCCCGTTATTGCCCGCCTGGTGCCATCAATTGGCGCAAACAATCGGCGATTTTGGCAACCGCCGCAACCGGCGCTTCGCCCGGTCGGCGCTTGAACAGCGTCACATTTTCATGCCATGGGTCTTGTGCAGGGGTTTCGCCCATCCGTCCACCCCTCCCGAACCACCGCCAATCCGGCGCCGGCGCGGTCAGCGCAAATGTCGGCACACCAACCCCGCCGGCAACATAGAGCGCCGTGTTCTGGATCGTTACGACCGCGTCCATGGCGGCCACCTGCGCCGCAAATCCGTCCAAATCCTTGATCGGATCAATGCTGGGATCGCTGTGGATTTCAATACCGCTATCGCTGCGCAATGCCTCAATCTCACCAGCGTGGTCACCATATTGCAGATTGACCCAGGTGACGCCCGGCAGGCTTAGCACCGGCAGCAACGCCTCCAGCGAAACGCCTTTCGGTGGTTTGCTGGCCCAGGATATGCCGGCAACAATTTCACCGCCAAGATCCCGGTAACGCTTATCCATGGCACCTCGCAAACCGTCATCGACGCGCAGGTAGCGGCCTAAGGGGCGGAACTGCCTCGATTCGGGCCGCAACCATCGCGGTAAATCACCGATGGGAAGTTGAAAGTCGAAATCGCCGGTTGCGGCGAGCGCTTTCTGACCGCGCTCAAATGGAACCACCGTTGCAGCGGCAAACGAACGCCGGAATAGGCAGACCAGGCGCGGGTCCGTCTCGATGACGCATTCGGCGCCGGCTGCCTGCAGTTCCGGGATCAGTCCGGCAAACAGCAATTTATCGCCGACGCCCTGCTCGTCCCAGATCAGCATGCGCTTACCGGCGGGCGGCGATCCATCCCATTTGGGAAAGCGGGGAATTTGGGGTGGATGCGCAAAATTCTTTGCGCGCCAGCGCCAATCATATTCGCGCCACCCTTCGGCGAGCTCACCGCGCGCCAGAAGCGCGTGCGCCAGACTGTGATGGGCGGCGGCGAATTCCGGCGCATTTTCGATGGCCAGCCGATAAAACTTAACAGCGCGGTCCAACTGCCCACCGGCATAGGCAGCGCGCCCGATATTGAAAAGAATATCCGAATTTTGCGGCAAGCGCTGCAGTGCCTTCTTCAAATGACGCTCGGCATCCTCATGACGTTCGAGACCGGCCATCACGGCGCCCAGATTGGCCTCGACAATCGGGTTCCCGGGCGCCGCCTCCAATGCCAATGCCAAGCATTCTTCGGCCTCTTGCAAGGCGCCTTGCTCGTGCAGCAAAATTCCCAGATTACAATGGGCATCGGCCAGATTAGGCGCAATCCTAATCGCCTCGCGGTAGCTGTCGGCGGCGGCATCAAAGGCACCTTGTTCTTGTCGAACCACACCCAGATTGGAATGGGCTTCGGCCATGTTCGGATCGGTATCGATGGCCTCGCCGTAAGCCTCGGCCGCCTCCTCGAGTAATCCTTGCGCTCGGAGCGCCAACCCCAAATTGCAATAGGCGTCGTTGTAGCCGGGATCGGCAACCAATGCTTGGCGAAACAAACCGGCCGCTGCCGCCGGGTGACCGCTTTGCAGGCCAACAGCGCCCAAATTGTGAAGCGCCTCGGCATTGGTGGGCTCCAGCACCAGTACGCGCCGGTACAAGGTTTCGGCCCTGTTCAGGTCGCCGTTGCCATGAGCGGCCAATGCGTCGGCCAAAATGTCCGGCGCGGCATCAGCCATGGCTGGCGTCTTGATCAACAGACGAGCGTGTCCCGCCAAGGGTTGCGTAAGGCCCGCCCCAAGTCATCTCCACACCGGCCAAAACCCGTTTTGCCATTTACGCCCTTCATCTTTGGTCCCGGCAAACATCTAAATAGGCAAAAATTGCCGGGTGTTAACCAATCTTTGACACAAGAAGTCCTAATTTTTAGGAAATCTAAGATGCATTCAATCTCGCATGCCGAATAAAGCGGGACAATAAAATTTAAGGAACATAAACGTGGGCACCCTCTTTGAATTTCTGAGAAGTCTCGGAGCCGTTCGACTTGGCGTAATGGGCGTTGTCTTTTTAGCGATGGCGTTGTTTTTCGTATTCGTAACCCAGCGCTTTACCGGCACCGATATGGAACTGTTATATTCGAATCTCGAACCTTCAGATTCCAACCAGATCCTTCGTCAGCTGGAATCCCAATCCGTTCCATTTCGTGTCGATGCCGAGGGCGCGCAAATTATGGTTCCGACCGAGGACGTCGCGCGGCTGCGCCTCATGCTCGCCGCCGAAGGATTGCCCGGCGGCAGCAACGTCGGCTATGAAATATTTGACAATGTCAGCGCCATTGGCACGACAAATTTTCTGCAGAACATAAATTTGATACGTGCCCTCGAAGGAGAGTTGGCGCGCACCATACGTTCGCTCAAAACCATTCAGGCCGCCCGGGTGCATTTGGTACTGGCCAAACGGGAATTGTTTTCCCGAGAAAAACAAACCGCCAGCGCCTCGGTGGTTATAAAAATGCGCGGCGCCCAGCGTCTTGGCAACGAACAAATTGCGGCCATTCAGCATCTGGTCGCCGCCGGGGTTCCCGACCTTGAGCCTGGCAAGGTATCGCTGATTGACGACCGCGGGAATTTGCTTGCGCGCGGCGACGACCAAAATTCCGATCAATCTAGGGCGGGAGAATTCGAAGACCGGCGCCTAGCTTTCCAGCGGCGCATGGCCGGTGAAGTCGCGGCGCTGTTGGAAAAATCGGTCGGTCGCGGCAACGCCAAGGTGACCGTCAACGCCGATTTGGACTATGACCGGATTTCGACAACCGAAGAGACCTTCGATCCAGATGGTCAGGTTGTCCGCTCGACCAACTCGGTCGAAGAGCAGGCGCAAAGCCGGGATACCGAAGGCGGCGATCCAGTTACCGTGGGCACCAACCTTCCCGACGGCGCCGGAGCAGACGATAGCGGCCAATCTTCGAGCAATCAGGAATCACGGACCGAAGAAACCGTCAACTTCGAAATATCCAAACGAATTATCAATCATGTCCGCGAAATCGGCCTGATCAAACGGCTGTCGGTCGCTGTTCTAGTAGATGGCATCATCACCTTCAACGATGATGGCGATCCAGTCTACAACGAACGCACCAAGGCTGATATGGACAATTTGGCCAAGTTGGTATCCACGGCAATTGGCTTCAACGAAGGGCGCGGAGACACGGTTGAGGTTATCAATATGCGCTTCGCCGCGATCCCGATCGAACCTGATGTACCCTTGGATTTGTTCTTCGGGCTGCAAAAAAATGACCTTTTGAAGATTGCCGAGGTTGTTGTCCTCTCAATCCTTGCCATATTAGTCATACTGCTTGTTGTGCGGCCTTTGGTATCGCGCGCCTTTGAAGCTCTGCCGGCGGCGGCGGCGGCGGCCGAGCAGAAGCTCCTCGAACAGCAGGCCGCCGCGACCGCGGCCTTAGCGCCGCCCGCATCTGCGCCAGGCGAAGCCGAAGAGCAGTTCGAAGAATTGATCGATATCGACCGGGTCGAGGGCCGCGTCCGCGCGTCATCGGTGAAGAAGGTCGGCGAAATTGTCGAAAAACATCCTGAGGAAGCGCTTTCGATCATTCGCAATTGGTTGTATCAAGAGGCCTAAAGGAAATATTGTCTTATGGCCCGTTCGAAAGACACGTACCGCAATTTATCGGGCGCCGACAAGGCGGCGATTTTCATGCTCTCATTGGAGCAGGATCAGTCGGCGAAGCTGTTCGAGTTGATGGATGTGGAAGAAATCAAGGAGCTGTCGATGACGATGGCCAATCTTGGCACCATCGATTCGGAAGTTGTCGAACGTCTGTTCATCGAGTTTGCCGATCAGTTGTCGTCCACCGGCTCGCTGGTCGGCAGTTACGATTCCACCGAGCGCCTACTCTTGCAGACCATCGACCAAGAGAAGGTGGACTTGATCATGGAAGAAATCCGTGGTCCCGCCGGCCGCACCATGTGGGACAAGCTCGGCAATGTGAACGAGCAGGTTCTGGCGAATTATCTGAAGAACGAATATCCGCAGACCGTGGCGGTGGTGCTATCGAAGATCAAGCCGGATCACGCTTCCCGGGTTCTGGCGGTGCTGCCGGAAAATTTCGCCATGGAAGTGATCATGCGGTTGCTG
>JABHAA010000146.1 GCA_018674495.1 Rhodospirillaceae bacterium
CAATATATCGTGGAAAACGCTATTCTGATGCCGCATGGTGTTGATCCTATTTCCGTGTCCAATTCGTCGCGAAACGATTGGATGCAAGTAGAATCAATGCCATGCACCTTGTCTACTAAATCTAAACCGGACAGCAGTGGACTTGATCGGGGCATCCAGGGCAGTATCATAGGAGCATGTCATACAAATCCTTCCACTGAGGATTTTGTTCTTCGATCAAATTCAATTTCCATTTTCGCGGCCAATGTTTGATGCGCTTTTCCCGGAGTATGGCATTACCGATATCGTCATGCCGCTCGGTGAAAACGAGCGTCTTCAATAGGTGCGTTTTGGTAGAACCTTTGACCGAACCGGATTTGTGCTCCCATGCCCGGCGTACAATATCGGAGGTGAGGCCTACATAAAGCGTCCCATTGCGCTTGTTGGTCATGATGTACACCCAGCCACCCTTCATCGGCTCATTCTGGCGGCACTGGATCACCCGGACAAGCCGGGTGATGACGGGGGTGGGAACCGGATGTTAGACTTAGGGGGCGTACGATAAATTCCGGAGCCACCCTCAATGCTGTCACCCGAAGACAATGAACTTCTGACCCGAGTAGGGCCAGGCACGCCCATGGGCGAATTGATGCGTCGCTTCTGGATACCGGCACTGCTGGAAGAAGAAGTGGCGATGCCGGACGGAGCGCCGGTAAAATTACGGCTGCTCGGCGAAGACCTGGTGGCGTTCAAGGATACGGACGGGCGCATCGGCATTTTGGACGCCTATTGTCCGCACCGGCGGGTTAATTTGTACTATGGCCGTAACGAGGAATGCGGATTGCGCTGCGTCTATCACGGCTGGAAGTTCGATGTGGACGGCAATTGCACCGACATGCCGTCGGAGCCGGACAAGACCAATTTCGCCGCCAAGGTTTCGCTAACAGCCTACCCAACCGAAATTCGCGCCGGCGTGGTCTGGGTCTATATGGGCCCAAAAGAAGCCATGCCGGAGCTGCCTCAGTTCGAATGGTCGTACCTGCCCGCCGACCGCACCGCCGCCACCAAGCGCCTGCAAGAATGCAACTGGGCGCAGGCGGTCGAGGGCGGCATCGACAGCGCCCATATATCATTCCTGCATGCCAATTTAGGCAATGCCGGGCGCGGCAATTTCAATTTGAAGCGGGACAGTTTCGCGCTCACCGATCGCCATCCCAAATTCTTTTTGCACGACACCGATTGCGGCACCCAGATCGGCGCCCGGCGCAGCGCCGAGGACGGCCGCCACTATTGGCGCATCACCCAATTTCTGATGCCGTTCTATACCATGATCCCGCCGGTCATGGACGGCGGCGACAACTCCGACGGCATCCCTTTCGGCGGCCACGCCTGGGTGCCCATCGATGATGAAAACACTTGGACATGGTCCTTCGGCGTGCATCCTGGCCGCGCCTTCACACCGGAAGAAGCCGAATTGTCGGGCGGGCGCAGCGGCACCTGGGGGCCCATCGACGAAAACTACCGGCCCCTTCGCAACCGGGACAACGACTATCAAATAAGCCGCGAGCGCCAGCAGGCTGAGAGCTTCACCGGTATTGAAGGCGTACCCAATCAAGACGCCGCCGTGCAGGAAAGCATGGGGCCCATTGTCGATCGAAGCTGTGAATGGCTGGGGGCATCGGACGCCGCCGTCATCGCGTGGCGCGCCAAGGTCATCGGATATGCCAAGGCGTTGCGGCAAGGCCAGGCGCCGGCCATGGCAACCAATGGCGCCAGCTATAACCGCCGCGCCTGCTCGGTCTTGCTGGACGCCGAGACGGACTGGATCGAAGGCGCTGACTGGCTTGTCCATGGCGGCCCGGTACCTGAGGCCGCCGAATGACCAGCGCCGCCGAAAACGAAAAACTGACCCGCGTCGGCCCCGGCACGCCCATGGGCGGCTTTATGCGCCAGTTCTGGTTGCCCGCCGCCCTGTCGTCGGAGTTGGTGGCCGACGGTGATCCCGTGCGGCTTATGCTTTTGGGTGAGAAGCTGATCGCATTCCGGGACACCTCGGGCCGGGTTGGCATCATGGACCATCGCTGCCCGCACCGCTGCGCGTCATTATTTTTCGGGCGCAACGAAGAGAACGGCATCCGTTGCGTCTATCACGGCTGGAAGTTCGACGTGGACGGCAATTGTTTGGAGATGGCCAACGTGCCGCCCGCCCAAGATTTCAAAGCCAAGGTGAAAGCCAAAGCCTATCTGGCGCGGGAGCGGAACGGCCTGATCTGGATATATATGGGCGATGCGGCGGACGCGCCGCCGCCGCTGCCGCCCATCGAAGCGGCGCTGCAGCCCGAAGACGAGGTGGATTTCCGCTTTGTGCAGCGCGGCTGTAACTGGCTGCAGGCGTTGGAAGGCGATCTCGACACCTCGCACTTAAGCTTCCTGCATTTTGGCGCGGTGGCGCAGGACAAGGTGAAGCAAGATAACGATCAGCGCCATCTGGTGGAAAACAAGGCGCCGGAATTCCTGGTCCGGGAAACCGATTACGGCATCATGGCGGCGGCCCACCGCCCGGCCGATGCGCACAGCACCTATTGGCGTTTCGCCCATTATATCTTTCCCATTTGGGGGCTGTCGCCGAACTGGCCCATTCAAGCCAATGTTCTGGCCCGGGGCTGGGTACCGATGGACGACGAGCACACCATGTTCATGGAAATCATCCGTAAAAATGTACGCTCGGGCTACACCGCAAAGGACGGCGCCAAGCTGGCCGGCGCCCAGGTGATGGATGTGCAAAGCGCCAACGATACCGGCTGGTTCGGCCGCTGGCGGTTGCAAGACGGCGCTGGCAACGACTATGGGTTGGACAGGGCCGTACAGGCCTCGGAAAGTTACAGCGGCATTGACGGAATTCACTTACAAGATCAGGCGATAACCGAAGGTATGGGCGCCATCTCGGACAAGACGTGGGAGCATTTGGCGCCCAGCGATGTGATGATCACCCGCACAAGAAAGCGGATATTGGAGGCCGTCGCCGCTTATGGGAAAACTGGCGAAATTCCAACGTTTTTCATGGACGAAGACGCCCTCAAAAATGTCCGGGGCGGCAGTTTCACGGCGCCTCAGGGCACCGATTGGCTGGACGCCTACAACGCGCAAATGCGCATCGCCGCCACAGCGCATCCGGCGCCGCCGAATAATTTTTTAGCCACTTTTTTGGCCCGCCGCCTTTAAATCCACGTCCACCGCTCCCAACTAAACAGTATAGCAAAATCGCCCAAAAATACGGGCCGGATGTGGTGAAATCGACAGAATGAATATTCAAGAAAACAAAACCAAAAGCTCGCGCATTCTTGTGGTCGATGACAATGCGGTCAACGTACGCCTGCTGGAAGATATCCTGGCCCAATCGGGTTACAGCAATGTCTTTTCGACCACCGATCCGACCGAGGTCGCGCCGCTCCACGTCAAATGGAATTTCGATATTATTCTTTTGGATATCCGCATGCCGAAGCTCGATGGTTTCGGCGTCATGCGCCAACTGAAAGAAGTGATCCCGCCGGAAGATTATGTTCCGATCCTGGCGATCACCGCCGAAACCGATATGGAAACCCGGCTGCGCGCCTTGAAGGAAGGCGCCAAAGACTTCATCAACAAGCCCTACAGTCAATTGGAAGCTTTGAACCGCATCGCGAACCTGCTTGAAGTGCGGGCGCTCTACACCGAGCGCCAGCGCCAAAACGTGTTGCTGGAGGTCAAAGTCCGCGAACGCACCCTGCAACTAGAGGCACAAAATCTGACGCTCGAGGACACCAGGCTGGAGATCATCCGCCGGCTGGGCCGCGCCGGCGAATACCGGGATAACGAGACCGGCATGCATGTTATCCGCATGAGCAAAGGCTGCAAGGAGATCGCGTTGGCCGCCGGCCTGGGCGAAGAATTTGCCGAAAACATCCACCGCGCCAGCCCGATGCACGATGTCGGCAAAATCGGCGTGCCGGATAATGTCCTGTTGAAGCCCGGCAAGCTGGACGCGGACGAATGGGACATCATGAAAACCCATGCAGCGATGGGCGCCGACATCATCGGCGACGCGGAGTTCGATATCTTGAACATGGCCCGCACTATCGCCATTACACACCACGAAAAATTTGACGGCTCCGGCTATCCGAACGGCCTGGCCGGCGAGGACATTCCCATCGAGGGGCGCATCGCCGCCATTTCCGATGTGTTCGATGCGCTGACTTCGGAGCGTCCCTATAAAGAAGCCTGGCCGGTGGAGCAGGCACAGCAATATATCAATGACAATTCCGGCACCCATTTCGATCCCACCCTGGTGCGCATATTCAATGATATTTTCGGCGAGATTCTGACTATCAGGAACGCCTACGCTGATTAAATTTTTCCGGCTCCGATTTTTTTTCGGCGGCATTCACAATTTCTTAAAATCCTTGCGCTAATCTCCTCCTCAACAAACTTGAATGATCGAAGGAGGAAGCAGAATGCGCTTTTCGATCCAATACCAGAACACCAGCGGAAAATGGATTGTTATCGATACCGTGGAAGGTTTTTCCTACGTCGGCAGCTACCGGACCGAAGAAGATGCAATGCTCGCGGCCCTTGCCCAGGAAGAACGCACCAGACAGCAGCGAGGCACACAACCGTCCAATATGGTCGCATAATTTAGAGTTTCGAACCCCTACCCCCAGTTTACCCCAGGCATCCACGTCGCATCTCTCCTCCTCCCCCGACTCTCCCCCAGCGGCGTGGATGCCACCCTTAAACACCCATTAACGCTCCGTTAACCAATCATCGGTAATGCTAGCTACTCCCGTATCAAGAATTGATACATTCAGGTGAGCTAGGAATGGCATGAAAGTTCGTTTTATGGCGCTGCTGACGGTGGCGCCTTTTATCCTTCTGGGATGGTTTTTCTCGGCATGGCTGTCGGAAAACACGGCGCTGGCAAAGCCGTATCAAGAATCGGTTTCCGCCCCAATCGAAGCCCAATACCAATCAGTGCGCATTATCTCGCTGGTGCGTTAGCGCCGGATTTCGCTAAGCGCCGCCGCGTAGCCCCGCCCCAATTGACGAAACGATCGGGACAAGCATATTTTCGCCTGTATTTTGGCGGATCGGGATAGTAAAGCCGTACCGCAGCCTAGAAAACACAGGAACAACGCTCATGAAACTTTACGCCCGTCCCGCCTCGCCCTTTGCCCGCAAGGTGCGGGTGATGATCATCGAAACTGGTCTTGCAGACAAAATCGAGATCGAAATGCTTAGCACCATTGAAGAGGTGCAAAACATGCCGCCGGCGCGCAATCCGCTCGGCAAAATACCGGCCCTGGAGTTGGACAGTGGCGAGGCGCTGTTTGATTCGCCGGTAATTTGTGAATATCTAGTCGGCATCCACGACGCGGCCCCCCTGCTCCCAAAGGACGGCTGGGCCCGCTGGCACGCCTTGCGCCTGCAAGCCGCCGGTGACGGCATTGGTGACGCGGCGGCTGCCATGGGCGCCGAAGGCATGCGCCCCGAAGACAAACGCCTAAGCCGGGCGCTCGAAAATCAATGGAAAAAAATTACCCGGACCACGGGGTTGCTTAATGACAATATGGATTGGCTGGACGGGCCCTTGAACATCGGCCAGATTGCCGTCGCCACCAGCCTCGGTTATGCGGATTTCCGGCTGGATGACTACCAATGGCGCGATGAGCGTCCCAACCTGGAAGCCTGGTTCGCAGAATTCAACGAGCGCGCCTCGATGCAGGAAACTTTTTTCGCGCGCCCCAGCTCATGATTTTTTGTAGGCCATATCCTCTTGCAGGATATGCACGTACCACCATTGCCGCAAAAATTCGACCACTTCGCCAGCAACGGCGCGGTCGCCATCGCGAAACCGGATAAAAAGGCCGTGTAGCTTTTCGTCCATTTCGGCGTGCTTGGCATGATGTTCGACCACACCGGCAAAGCCGGCATCGCGCATGAATTGTTCTTCGCGCGCGAAATGGTCATCGGTATAGTCCATTAAGGTCTCGAATATCAGTTCGATGAATTCCGGGCGCCGCTCGCTGTCCGAGGCGGATTCCAACTCGTTGATCATATCGAATATTTTTTTGTGGTCGGCATCGAACTGATCATCGCCGACACTGTATTCTTCTTTCCAATCCATCGGACCCTCGATCCTTTCCGCCCTCGCCATGGATTTATTCTAGCATTGACCGGGCCTTATGGAAATCCACCCGGAATCATATTCCCGGCAGATTCTGCCGCGTACCCCCGGCTGCACAATGAACCTTAAAAAACTCCTAACGATTCAAACGGGTTAGTTTGGCACGTCCGTTGCAACCAGTAAGGAACAATAATCGGCGGCGCAAATGCCGCTCAAATGCCAGGTTGAGAAAAATAATGAATAAAGCCACCGGGGTCTCGGCGTGGACCCGCATTTCTACGATATTCTCCGCTTACCGTGGCGCACCCGGCGTGTTTCCGGATTTCCCGGATGCCGCCAGCGCCCTCGACGAAATTTCCCCCCCCGACGTCCGAACGGCCCCTCATCGGGCTAGCGCGGCCTTTGGCTTGCGCGAAAGAACGGTGGGCGCCCCGGCGGCGCTGTTCGCTCGTAAGGGTTCGCACAATAATGCGGCCCACGAGCGAACAGCGCCTATCGGTGGTTGGTTGGAGATTGTGCAAAGTCTAAAAGGGTTCGGCGTGCGCGGCCAGATCGCCGGCATCAATCACTATATCAATAGGGCCACGGAAACTCTGCAAATCGCGGACTACGCCAAGTCGCGGCCCTGGACGTCGCCGCTGGATCTGCTGCAATGCGCAGACCAATCCTGCGCTTACGCACTAGCCAAATATCTGTCGCTGCGCCTGCTCGGATTCCACGCTCACCGGCTGCGGCTGGTCTGGATGCGCAGCAGAGGCGGCCAGCAACATGCGGTTCTGACGGTCACATTGTCGGGTAAGACGCTGGTCCTCGATAGCCGCTCGGACGTGGTCCTCTCGGATGCAGCGTTTGCCGAGACGCCGCCCTATGTGTCATTGAACCCGGCTCGTTTTTGCCTGCATTGGCACCCGTCCGAGCCCGGCGGCGCAAAGGCAGCCCTTGGCCGCCTGGAGAGGCGCCTGGCCGAAAATTCAGATACCATCCATTAAGTTCCGAGCCGGCTATTCCGATTTTTCCCGGCGCGCCCGGCCTTCTTGCCAGAGAGCACGAACCCGCTCGTCGGTCTCGGTGAAGGCGTGGACGATTGCGCCAAGCGCCGCGTCCTGGTCAGCCGGATAGCTGATCGCCATGCCCGACGGGGTGCGGAACAACAGCGACGAATATAGAGCGGGGTTGTCCTTGGCGATGGCGGCGAAGCCGTCGGCCAACAACAAATTGACCACATCGTGAAACAGATAGACGCAATCATCGCCGGCGCACGCCTTAACCGCCTCGAAATCGGCGCGCTGGGCTTCGTTGGTGTGCCAGCCGTCGATCAGCGCAAAATCCACCGGCCCGCCTAATTCGGCGCCGACAATGGCCGCCACGTCGTCCGGGCTTTTGCCCTTGCGGGCGCGTACGTCCAGGCCCAGCCGAACGCCCATCGCATTGGTAAATTCGATGCCTTCTTCTTCCACCTCGGTCGGGCAAAAATCGATAGCGACGATGCGGGCATCGGGGTTGAGAATCGCCAACGCCAATGTGCTCCAGCCAAAGGCGTTGCCAACAACGAACAATCGCCGGGGATGGATCACGGCGAACAAATGTTCTAATAAGGCAAGCTCGGCAAAGGCGATGCCGCCGCCCTCCGCCAATTGAACGCCGTCCCGGTACATATAGGTGAAGGGTATGTCCTGGGAATTGAAGCCGGGAAAATGGCCGGGGCTCAAGCTGGTCTGGACGGTTATCCCCTCGCCTTCGTAGAGAGACAAGAGATCGAGAAATACGCTCATTTGACGCGGGCACCCTTGACTGACTTAACGCAATATTTCCGGCGGCTCATAACATTAACACTTGGGCGCGCCACTTGTGCTATTATTTCCGGTTCAACACAGGAGCCATGACAATAAATACCGAATTTACATCCCGGGAACGAGAGCGCTTCCGAAATCTCCTTGAACTGGCTGAAAGCAGCAAGTTCGACGGCGAGCGCACCAATGCCATGGCGGCGGCCACGCGGCTGGCGGCCAAGCATGGGCTGAGCCTGGAAGAAGCCGCCCGCTATCAAGGTCAGGAGGCGCAAAAAACCCAGCCCAAAACCCGGCGCCAGCCAGGCACATCCGATCCTTTCGGCTATCCGGCTCGGGCCACGACCGCCGATGTCAGCCACGCGGCGCGCATGGCCGAGGAAAAGCAACGCTGGAAGGATGCCGTTGATCAAGCCCGGCAACGGGGCCTCGATAAATCGGAGAAATCCCGCGCCGGGGCCGACCGCCCGAAGCGATTTAACCGCTCGCGGCGCAATCCGATGGCCCATGCCACGGTGCTCCTCAAGGAAACTCAGCTGTCGCTGCATGAAATAGCCGATATCTCCGGTCTGGATATCTATGCGGTCGTCGGCGTGAAATTGAAGATGCGCAACGGCGCCTGGCGCTAATACCGCAAACGTCGAAACCTCAAATTTCTCTTGAATCCCGTTCCAGAACGGGTCTAATTTTGTGTATTGGGAAGTTTTTCCACTGTTTTCGATCTTATATAAGATTGATTCGGAGGAGCAAAATCAAAACACCCAAGCTGATCGAGTCATATTACTCGATAAATCGTATCAAGAATTAGAGGGGATGCGTATGTCAACGGGGACAGTAAAGTGGTTCAACCATGCCAAAGGTTATGGCTTCATCATGCCCGATGATGGCGGGCGCGATGTGTTCGTGCATATCAGTACAGTGGAATCGGCGGGAATGCAGGGATTGACCGAAGGCCAAAAAGTCAATTTCACCGCGGTCGAGGAAGCCAAGGGCTTGAAGGCGACCGATCTGGCTGCCGGCGAATAGGCCCGGGCTTAATTCTGGAGTGAGGCGAGAGCCGATATTCGAGCGGCGCAAAAGGCGCGCGCGCATTGAACGGCCGGGCCGGGACGTCTAGGCTTTACCCATGCGCATCGACATCATATTCGATACCATCTGCCCTTGGTGCTATATCGGCAAGAAACGGCTGGAGGCGGCGCTGGCATCCGCGCCCATGGACGATCTGGAGATTCACTGGAACGCCTTCCTGTTGAACCCGGAAATGCCGGACGAAGGCATGGACGAGCGCGAATATACGCGCACCAAGTTCGGCGGAGAGGCGCGCGCCAGGCGTGTGCATGCAGCGATTGGGCGCACCGGCCAGGCCTCGGGCATCGATTTCCGGCTGGACCGGATTAATTGGGTTCCCAATACCATCGATAGCCACCGCCTGATCCGCTACGCCGAACGCCACGGACGCGCCGCCGCAGCGGTCGAGGCCATATTTCAGAGTTATTTTCTGGAGGGCCGTGACATCGGCATCCAGGCGGCACTTCTCGATATCGGCGAGGCGGTCGGGCTGGAGCGGGCCGGTCTATCCAAATACCTCAAAAGCGGTGAAGACCGGGCCGATGTTTTGGAGCAAAATATCCGCGCCCACCGGCTTGGCATCTCCGGCGTGCCGGCGTTTATCGTCGATGGCCAGTTTTCCCTTTCCGGCGCCCAGGACCCGCAAGTTATCCACCGGCTTTTAGAAGTCGCGGCTGAAAAGCGCGGTGAGATATTCGATACCGGCAATCAATTTTCCGGCCCGCCATCCTGAAATTCCGCCTACTGCCTGAGCGCCGACAATTCTTTTAGCAGGTAACGCACCCCTTCCAAACGATCCGCCGGTTCTTCCCAATCGCGGTTAAAAACCAGCTTCTGGTCGGGCCGGAGGCGCGCGGTGCCGATCTGGGTGGTGATGAATTGCACCAATCCCTCTACATTATCGAACCTATCTTCGTGAAAGCCGACAACCGCGCCTTTCGAGCCGGCTTCCAGACGGGCGACACCGGCATCCAGGCACAAGCGTTTGATGGCGACAGTTTCCAGCAAATTCTCCACCGCATCAGGCAACGTGCCGAAGCGGTCGATCAATTCAACGGCGAAGCCTTCGATCTCGCCCGGCCCAGTCAAATTGGCGATGCGCCGGTAGAGGGACAAGCGGACACCGAGATCAGCCACATAATCGCCGGGGATCAAAACCGGGATACCCACATCAATGCTCGGCGAATAGTCCGAGCCGCCGGACGCCTGGCTAGCATCGCCATCGCCGCCGCCGATTGCGGTGACGCGCGCCTCGGCCACCGCGTCTTCCAGCATCTGTTGATACAATTCGATGCCAACCTCGCGGATATGGCCCGACTGTTCCTCGCCAAGGAGATTGCCGGCGCCCCGAATATCCAGATCGTGGCTGGCCAGCATGAAGCCGGCGCCGAGGGAATCCAGTGCCTGCATCACCTCCAGGCGGCGCTGGGCCGCCGGCGTCAGGCGCCGGTCTCCGGGCAGGGTGAGGTACGCATAGCCGCGCAGCTTGGAGCGACCGATACGCCCGCGCAATTGGTACAGTTGCGCCAATCCGAACATATCTGCGCGGTTGATGATGATGGTGTTCACCGACGGCAGATCGAGACCGGATTCGATGATATTCGTGGATAGCAATAGATCATAGGCACCGTCGTAAAAATCACCGATCACGTCTTCCAAATCGGTGGCCGGCATCTGGCCGTGGGCGACGGCAACCTTCACGTCCGGTACCAGCTCGGCGAGGAACGACTGCAGCCGCGAAATATCGGCGACGCGCGGCGTCACGTAAAATATCTGGCCGCCGCGAAACCGCTCGCGATTGATCGCTTCCATAATTACTACCGGATCCTGGGGCAGGATAAAGGTGCGCACCGCCAAGCGGTCCACCGGCGGCGTGGTGATCAAGCTCATTTCGCGCACTCCGGTCAGCGCCAATTGAAGAGTGCGCGGAATCGGCGTTGCGGTCATGGTCAGCACATGCACATTGGATTTCAGCGATTTCAACTGCTCTTTGTGGGCGACGCCAAAATGCTGCTCCTCATCAACGATCAACAGACCAAGCCGGTCAAATTTTACGTCTTTGGCCAATAATGCGTGAGTGCCAATGACAATATCGACGGCGCCGCTTTGCAGCCCCTCTTTGACCGTCTTAACCGTCGCCGGCGGAACCAGGCGCGATATCTGCGCCACGTTCACCGGAAAATCGGCAAAGCGCTGGACGAACAATTGATAATGCTGGCGCGCCAAAAGCGTCGTTGGAACGACAATGGCGATCTGTTTGCCTTCCATGGCGGCAACAAAGGCGGCTCGCAAGGCAACCTCGGTCTTTCCGAAACCCACATCGCCGCAGATCAGGCGGTCCATGGGTCGGCCCTTTTCCAGATCGGACAACACATCAGCAATGGCCGCAGCTTGATCTTCGGTCTCTTGATAGGGGAATGCGGCGCTGAATTCCTCGTAGGGTCCGGCCTCGGACTTGATCACCTCGCCATTGCTCAGTTCGCGCGCCGCCGCGACGGCGATCAACTGGCCGGCCATTTCGCGGATGCGGTCTTTCATACGGGATTTGCGCGCCTGCCAGCCGGCGCCGCCCAAACTGTCTAGCCTGACGCCGCCCTCATCCTCGCCATAGCGGGACAGAATTTCAATATTCTCCACCGGTACGAATAGCTTGTCGCCGCGCTCATATTCGATCTGCAGGCAGTCGTGGGACACCATCCCGACATCCAAGGTGATCAGATCGTGAAAGCGCCCGATGCCGTGGTCTTCGTGCACCACCAGATCACCGGGACTGAGGCTGGAGGCTTCGGCCAGGAAATTTTCCGGCTTGATGCGCGGTTTGCCGGCGGCGCCGACGCGCTCGCCAAGCACGTCCTGCTCGCTCACTAATACGAAATCAGGGGCGCTGAAACCGTGCTGAACGCCAAGCACGGCGGCCCAGACTTTGGGATCCCCTTCGCCGTGCAATTGCGGCCAGGAGGTACCGTCCGGGGCCGGCGTGGCGCGGATACCATGTTCGCCGGCGATCTTCAAAAACCGTTGCCGGGAGCCTTCGGAAAGGGCCGCCAGGATTACGCTGCGCCCGCCGGCCAAGGTCTCGTCGATGAAGCCCCGCAACGCATCATAGACATTTTCGCCGGGCCGGGCGCGCACATCGGCGAAATCGCGGCCCGGCTTGCCGCCCGCATCATCGATTCCGGCCCCGTCCACAGCTGCCTGAAAGGGCTGCAAGGTCAGCACCGCGCGCGCCTCCAAACATTGCTTCCAATCGTCATCGGTGAGGTACAGACGGCTCCTGGGCAGCGGGTTATAGGGGATATCCATCAATGTCAGGCCACGCGCCGAGGTGGTTTGGCGCGCCTCGAAGCAATCGGCAATCGTTTCGTCCCTGGCCCGGCGGGCGTCTTCAAACTGGTGGTCCAGGACCAGAGGTGCACCGGGCAGGTAATCAAACAAAGTGCCCAGGCTTTCGTGGAACAAAGGCAGCCAATGTTCCATGCCCTGATAGCGGCGCCCTGCGGAAATGGATTCATACAGGACGTCTTTGTCCGATGCGGCGCCGAACAGAGCCCTATAGCCGACGCGAAACCGCTCGATAGTCTCCTCGTTCAAAGTGATCTCGCCGACCGGCTCCATATCGAAGCCGTCTTCGTCGCCGGTGGTCAATTGGCTGATCGGATCGAAGACGCGGATGCTGTCCAGATCGTCGCCGAAGAAATCCAGGCGCAACGGCGCCTCACGGCCCGGCGGGAACAAATCCAATATGCCGCCCCGGACGGCGTATTCGCCGGGCTCCATCACCGTTGCAGTGCGTTGGAAATTATTGGTTTCCAGATATGCGGTGATGCGCTCCCGGCTAGCGCCGGATTTCAGCGAAACGCCCAGTCGGGCGCCGGCAAACTGGGCCGGCGGCACCATGCGCTGGCCAATGGCGGCGACGGTGGTCAGTACCACCAGGGGAGCGCCGCCTTCGCCGCGCTCCGCGAGATTGGTCAGGGCATCGACGCGCCTCGCCATAATATCGGCGCGCGGGCTCACCCGGTCGTAGGGTAGACAATCCCAGGCCGGAACCTGGATGCATTCGGCGCCGCCGCCAAAGAACCGAATGGCATCGGCAACCGCCGTCATGCGCCGGTCATCGCGAGCGACGAACAGGATTGTGCCGGCTTCCTCGGCCATGGAGCCAAGCACGGCGCCATCGTAGCCTTCCGGCACGCCGGCCAGCAGCGTCTGCTTGCCTGTTCTAATAAAGGTCATGGGGATGCATCAAAGTGTGTTCTTGAACTGAATGATTTGTTGCAAAACCGGATTGCCCGCAAACGCGGGATCGTCGGCACCGTCCGCCATAATCCATTTCATCAAATTGTTATCGCCCTGATCGAGCAGCAATTCAAAGGCATCCAATTCGGCATCAGTCATGATTTCCAGGCGCAGTTGCGCAAAACCGCCGAGCAGCCGGTCGGTTTCCGTCATGCCCCGGTGGTTGGCCCGGTATTGGATTTTTTTGCGGCGCGTATCCATAAAATTGGGCTGGATATATCCTTTGTGTGTACGTGGCCTTGAGTGCAGGATATAAATCCAAAACGCCCGTCTGTCAGCCCCTTCGCATCGGAAATCGCATGCGCTCGGAAATTCTTTTTCCGCTCTTTGCTCCGGTCACCAATTTGCCGGGTGTCGGGCCGAGGCTTGCTAAGCTCATTGAGAAATGCGTCGGCTCGCAGCTTGTGGACATGCTTTGGCATCTACCGGCGGGCATTATCGACCGCCGCTATGCGCCAACCATCGATGCCGCCCTGCCCGGACGGGTGGCAACCATGACGGTAACGGTTGATCGGCACATACCATCCCCCAACAAACGGCTGCCCTACAAAGTTATATGTTCCGATGATTCAGGCTCCATGGCGCTGGTGTTCTTTCACGCCCGCGCCGATTACCTGCGCCGCACCCTCCCGGAGGGTGAAAAGCGGGTGATCTCCGGCAACCTCGAAAAATTCAGCGAGGAATTGCAGATGGCGCATCCCGATCACATCGGCACGCTGGACGAGCTGGAAAGCCTGAAAACAGTGGAGCCGGTCTATCCGTTGACCCAGGGGCTGACACTCAAAGTTCTGTCGAAAGCCGTGGGCGGCGCCCTGGATGTGGCGCCGGAGATGGCGGAATGGCAGGACGCGGCCTATTTCAAACAGCAGAGCTGGCCCGGTTGGAACGACGCGCTTCAGAGCGTCCACGCGCCCGCCGATGAAGCCGCATTGGCGCCTTTGGCTCCAGAGCGGGCGCGCCTTGCCTTCGATGAATTGCTGGCCAATCAATTGGCCTTGGCCTTGGTGCGTATCAATTTAAGGCGCGCAAATGGCCGCGCCATCATCGGCGATGGCCGCTACCAAAAACGTATCCTGGACGGCTTGGCGTTTCAATTGACCGGGGCGCAATTGCGCGCCGTGGAGGAAATTTCCGCCGACATGGCCGCGCCCTTGCGTATGCACCGATTGTTGCAGGGTGATGTGGGCGCCGGCAAAACCATCGTTGCCGTGCTAACCATGCTGGCCGCCATCGAAAGCGGTGCGCAGGCAGCCCTGTTGGCGCCGACCGAGCTGCTCACCCGCCAACATTTCGCCAATATACAGGCGATGATGGCGCCGCTTAAGGCAAGCGACGGAATCGAGATCGCCATACTGACCGGACGCGAAAAAGGCAAAAACCGGGAACGTATTCTGGCCGGCATCGCCTCCGGCGAAATTCATATGGTGATCGGCACCCACGCCTTGTTCCAGAGCCATGTTAATTTCCGCGATCTGGCCTTCGCGGTGGTCGATGAGCAGCACCGCTTTGGCGTCCATCAAAGGCTGGCACTGGCCGAAAAGGGGCGCAATCCAGACATGCTGGTAATGACCGCGACGCCCATCCCAAGGACCCTGACGCTCACTTTTTATGGCGATATGGATGTTTCCAAGTTGGACGAAAAGCCGGACGGGCGCCAGCCCATCCAGACCCGCACCATATCGCTGGAACGGCTCGATGAGGTGGTCGGCGCGGCCAGGCGGGCGCTGGAGGCCGGCGCCCGCATATACTGGGTCTGCCCGCTGGTGGAGGAATCCGAAACGCTCGATCTGGCGGCGGCGGAAGAACGCTATGCGCATCTCAAAATGGTGTTCGGTGACGCGGTCGGGCTGGTGCACGGCCAAATGAAGGGGCCTGAAAAAGACGCCGCGATGGCCGATTTCGCCGCCGGGCGAACACAAATTTTGGTGGCCACCACGGTCATTGAAGTGGGCGTCGATGTGCCCGAAGCCTCGGTCATGGTGATCGAACATGCGGAGCGTTTCGGCCTTGCCCAATTGCACCAGTTGCGCGGCCGCATCGGGCGCGGCGCCGCCGCATCCACCTGCCTGTTATTGTTTGGCGCGCCCCTCGGCGAAGCGGCGCGGGCCCGGCTGAACATCTTGAAAGACACTGAAGACGGCTTCCGCATCGCAGAAGAAGATTTGCGCCTCCGGGGCGCCGGTGAATTGATGGGCGCAAGACAAAGCGGCATGCCGGCCTTCCGCATGGCCGATATGGCGGTGCATGGTGAATTGCTGGCGGCAGCCCGCGACGATGCGCGGCTGATTATCGAGCGCGATCCGGACCTGACCGGCCCGAGGGGCGCGGCTTTGCGTGCTTTGCTCTATTTATTCGAACGGGATGCGGCGGTCAGGCTTCTTCGCTCGGGGTAAGGTCCTTGGTTTTTTTCTGGACCAAAATCGGCGCCTTGTTTTTTTCGCGCAATATTTCCAGCTCCTCGTAAACGCCGGAGGAAACTTGCGGCTTAGATTGCTCTTCCAGGGTGCGCCGGTCCGGCGGCGTGACGATGCCCCCCGAAATCACCATCTTGATAGCTTCCTCAACGCTCATATCCAGATAGGTTACGTCCTTGGCCGGCACAAACAACAGGAACCCCGATGTGGGGTTGGGCGTCGTCGGCAGGAATACGTTGACGGTCTCATCCTCGGTCAGGTTCTGCACCTCGCCCCTCGTGACGCCAGTGATGAAGCCAACCGCCCAGATGCCGCGCCGTGGATATTCAACCAGCACGGCGTCCCGAAAAGCATTGGATTGCTGCGCCAATACGGTTTCGAACACCTGCTTGGTGGCGGAATAGATGGAGCGCACGACGGGCATGCGCGCCAAGACGCGCTCGCCCGTATGGATCACCCAACGGCCTAGCAGGCCGGCAGTCAGGGCGCCGATCAGGGTTAGAAATATAAAAATCACCACCAGGCCAAGGCCGGGCAGTCCGAACGGCAGATAGGTTTCCGGATTGTACTGGGCCGGGATCAGCGGCGTTACACGGTTGTCGAGAAAATCGATGAATATCCACGCGAGGTACGCTGTGATGCCGAGCGGCGCGGTTACCAGAAGGCCGGCCAGAAAATAGCCGCGCAAGCGCCCAAAGAAGCCGCGCTGGCGTACATCTCCGGCATTATTTTTCTGCCCGATCGAAATATCAGACTCCTGAGGTCCGTCCATACAAACTTTTTTCCGCAGTTACGCTCCGTCCTACGCCGAGCACAAAGCCAATGCGGAAGGGAGACTATTTACTCTAATCATCCGGCTCGGATGTGCCACGAAGGGCCGCGTTCAGCTACCCAGTTGGCGTTCGACCATCGAGCGAATGTTCTTAACAAATATACCAAGTAAGCCCCGAATGAAAGGATCACACTTGGCCAATTTGCCGTGAAACATGGTGCGGTCGATGACGATCAACGTGCTGCCCGCCCGGGCGCGCGCCGCCGCCATGCGCGGCTGGTCGTCGATCAGCGCCATTTCACCGAAAATACCGCCCTTTTCGACGGTACCCAAAACAATATCCTCGCCATCGCTGTTTTTGCGGACGATTTCTATGGTGCCGTCCTGCACCACATAGGCCTGATTGCCCTCCTCGCCTTCCTTGAACACAAAGTCCCCGGATTGGAGGGTCAGCCTGTCGAGTACGCCTTGAGCCATTTGTAAAAACGTCCCTGGTGCAATCCGCAATAAAAGCCGCTAAGCTTTAACCGGAATTCATATGCCAGTAATCAGGCTTAAATTACAAGTGGATAAAGACCCTAGATCAAATGGATAAAGTCCCTAAATCGGAATCAGACGCAGCTCTCGATGACCGCCCGCCAGCCGATGACGGCGATAAGCGGACCTACCTCGATTATCCGTTCGTCGGTGTCGGCGCCGTGGTCTGGCGCGGCGATGAATTTCTTTTGGTGCGCCGGGGCAAGGAGCCCCGCCGGGGCGAATGGACCATACCCGGCGGGCGCCAGGATCTTGGCGAAACCGTACGCGAAACGGCGATCCGCGAGATCAAGGAAGAAGCCAATGTTGAAATCGAAATCGCCGGTCTGGTGGATGTGGTCGATGCCATCAATCACGACGATGACGGGCGCATCCGCTTTCACGCCACGCTGGTTGATTTCGCCGCCCGCTGGACCGGCGGCGAGGCCAGCGCGGGATCGGACGCCATGGGCGTCGGCTGGTTCCGCCTCGAAGATCTGACAGAGCTTGGCCTTTGGGACGAAACCAACCGCATAATCCGCGAATCGGCATTGATTGCTCAGGTCTAACCGCGCCGGTATGCTGTCCCATGACCGATCAAATGACCGAATACGCGCTGGTATCCATATTTTGTCCCGACCGGAAAGGGCTGGTAGCCGCCGTCACCGGGCGTTTGTTCGACTTGGGCATCAACCTTGGCGACACCTCCTTTTCGGTCCTCGGCCAAGGCGCCAAGTTCACATTGGTTTGCGAATTGCCGGCGGCTATATCCTTCGAATACCTCAAAAGCGAATTGACCGATATCGAAATGCTGCAAGGTGCCGAAATTACGGTCACGGATTTCACCCTGGAACCCCTGCACGGCCCTTCCCAGCGCATCACCCACCGGATAACTTTGAGCGGCGGCGATCAGCCGGGAATGATTGCTTGCTTGTCCGAGCTGTTCATCGAGTTCAAGGCCAATATCGTGCGCCTGGTCTCCGAAACTGGAAATGATGGCGGCTATACCATAAGAATTTCCGTCTATATTCCAACCGGCGCCACTGATGCCTGCCTGGCGGCGGTGCAAAATACCGCCGAGGGATTGCACCTGTCCTATCGCAGCGATGCAGTCTGAGGGACTTTGATCCAACCCGGTTTTGTGGTAACTTTAGATTAGCAGTTCATTCAGATAACAGGCGAACATTATGGCTCGTTCGAAAGACACCTTCAAAAATCTAACTGGCGCGGACAAGGCAGCGATTTTCATGCTCTCGTTGGAGCAGGAGTATTCATCGAAGCTGTTCGAGTTAATGGATGTAGAAGAGATCAAGGAACTGTCGTTGACGATGGCCAATCTCGGGACCATTGATGCCGAAGTTGTGGAGCGGCTGTTTATGGAGTTTGCCGACCAGTTGTCCTCGGGCAGTTCCTCGTTGGTCGGCAGTTCCGCTTCCACCGAACGCCTTTTGCTGCAGACCATGGATCAGGAGAAGGTGGACATGATCATGGAAGAAATCCGTGGTCCCGCCGGCCGCACCATGTGGGATAAGCTGGCAAATGTGAACGAACAGGTTCTGGCGAATTATCTGAAGAACGAATATCCGCAGACCGTGGCGGTGGTGCTATCGAAGATCAAGCCGGATCACGCTTCCCGGGTTCTGGCGGTGCTGCCGGAAAATTTCGCCATGGAAGTGATCATGCGGTTGCTG